>JAFZNK010000250.1 GCA_017550965.1 Thermoguttaceae bacterium | reverse complement strand
GATTATGAAAAACGCGCTTGGACTGACGAATAAAGAGCTTTACGAGATTTTCGCCGAATGGAACAAAACGGAGCTGGACAGCTACCTAATTGAGATCACACGCGACATTTTCACCGTCGACGATCCGGAAACGGGCGAGCCGCTCGTCGACAAGATCCTCGACGCGGCGGGGGCGAAAGGAACCGGCAAGTGGATGAGCCAGTTGGCGCTCGACTTGGGCGTTCCGAGCACGTTGGTCACCGAGGCGGTTTACGCGCGCGCGATTTCGGCGATGAAGGAACTGCGCGTTAACGCGAGCGCGAAATTAGACGGGCCCAAAGACGTTCGCTATCAGGGCGATCGAAACGAATTTATCGCGCAAGTCAAACAGGCTCTGTACGCGTCGAAAATTTGCAGCTACGCGCAAGGATTCGTCCAAATGCGGGCGGCGGCAAAAGAATACGACTGGAAGCTCGACTGCGGAAGAATCGCGCTCTTATGGCGCGGCGGTTGCATTATTCGCGCGGCGTTCCTCGAACGCATTAAAGAAGCGTTTGACGCCGACCCGAACCTCGAAAATCTGCTCCTCGCTCCGTATTTCAAAAACGCCGTCGAAAGCGCGCAACCCGCGTGGAGAAACGTCGTTAAGACGGCCGTCGAATTGGGAATCCCCGTCCCCGGCTTCACGACCGCGCTAACTTATTTCGATTCGTATCGATCCGAACGCCTGCCCGCCAATTTAATCCAGGCGCAGCGCGACTACTTCGGCGCGCATACGTATTATCGAGTCGACAAGCCCGGCGAAGGCCCGTTCCACACCGATTGGATCAACGTAAAGAAATCGTAGACGCGACCCGCGCGAAGCGCGGATAGGCGCCCGCCGACGCGGGCGCTGAATTACGCAATCACAGAATAATCGATAGGCGTTTCGCGCCCAGCGCGGGACGCTTATTTTTTGTCAGACAAATACCGTTCCCACGCCGCCTGCGCTAGTTTTGCGCCGGCTTCGCGACATTCCGCGAGAACTTCGGCGGTCGGACGCTGTTTCGCTTTGATCGGCTTTTCGGTAATCGCGGGATACTTGAGCGTTTCGAGCGTCTTCTGAATCATTTCGGGACCGCCGATTCCCCAACCGAACGAACCAAACGCCAACGCCGTTTTTTCACGGAATTTCAGCCCCTGGAAATACGCGAGCGCGGCGGCCATCGCGGGCATGAGACACGCGTTGAGCGTCGCGCTGCCAAACGCTACCGCCGCCGCGTCGAGCGCTTCGGCGGCGATTCTTGTAAGCGTCGTCTTGCGAACGTGCATGAGCTGAACGTCGAGCTTCGGTTCGTTTGGATTCTCTTTGGCGATTTTCTGACCGTATTCGACCGCGCCGGCGTAGATTTCTTCCGCCATCAATTCGGTGCTTTGCCACATCGTGTCGTAAAGAACCAACACTTTCGGCGCGTATTTGCCCGACGCCCACGCGGGATACGCTTTCATCAGGTCGGCGATATGCGAACGCCACATAATCCCGTGCGCCGGGGCGATCAATTCAATATCGAGCGTTTCCGCCGTCTTGAGCGTCGCGAGAACCTGACGGCCGTACGGCGCGACGATATTCGCGTAATAGCTCTTCGCCTCTTCGAGAATCTTCGCTAGATCGTATTCGTCGTCGAATCGTTCGGAAGTCGCGATATGTTGGCCAAACGCGTCGTTTGAGAAGAGAATCTTTTCCTCGGGCATATACGCGACCGACGATTCCGGCCAATGCACCATCGGCACGTTCACAAACGTCAGCGAGCGCTTGCCTAACGAAAGAGACTCGCCGTTTTCAACAATCTGAAACTTCCACGCCGAGACGTCGAAGAATCCCGCGAGCGCGTCTTTGCATTTCGCGTTGCACACGACCGTCGCGTTCGGACACGCTTCGACCATCGCCGGAAGCGAGCCCGCGTGATCGAGCTCCGCGTGAAGGCAGACCAGATAATCGACTTTGTCCAGGTCGACGAGCGAAGAAACGTTGCGTTTAAGTTGCGCGGCAAAAGGCGCTTTGACCGTGTCGATAAGCGCGACTTTTTCGTCGCGAATCAGGTACGCGTTGTACGTCGCGCCCAGACGCGTGTCGTAGCTGTGAAAATCGCGAACGTTATAGTCGACGTATCCGACTTGATCGACGCCGGGGCGTAATTCCGTCGTTAAATTCATTGTATATCACTCCTTATCTATATTCTCTTAAACACGCAAGAACTTGCCTCGGCGCCAGAAATCCCAGAGGATTACCCAGATGAGCGCGACGCCTAACGAATGAAGCGTAAATTGATACCAGCTTCCAAGATACTGTTCGAGTCCGTAGCAAACCCAGCCGACGATCTGATCGAAGTGAAGCAAATGCGAAAGCATATACGCCGCGATCGCGTTGGTACCAAAAACGACGAGGAACGTCTTTAAGCCGGGGATCTTCCATATGTCGAAAATCAGGTAGCACAACGCCAACAGCAACAAGCTGATTCCCGACGCGTGCAAAACCATCGACGAAGTCCAAATATGCTTGATAATCGGGCAGTAGAGGGGCGACGTTTCCGGAAGCGCGTTCCAAAGTCGTCCGAGAACCAGACACACGGCGCCAAAAGCGACAAGTTGCGCGCACGCCTGCCATTGCGTCAGACGGCGGCGCCCAATCTCGTTTTGACCGAGTTCCTTCATTTTTTCGCGAGTCGTATAGAGCAAATCGCCGCCGAGCATTCCCGAGAGCGCGGTCGCGACGAACGTCAGCGAGCTGAAGATCCACGTGTACTGATACCACGCGGCAAAGACGACTTCTCCCGCTTCGTTGACGCTCGCGGCGTCCATCGTCTTTCCAAGAACGCGGCAATCGACCCAGTAGGCCAGGTTCGTTCCTTCGGCGTAACTTCCGCCTCCGCAACCTCGCGCGGTAATCCAGTTCATCGTCCATTCGGTCAAGCCTTCGGTCTCGCCGGAACCGCCGACTTTAATGAATTTCATCCCCGCCCAGAACGCCAGAAGCAGCGCGACAAACAAACCGCGACGCCCCCATTTCGGGAGGTAAAGATACGCTATGCAGGAGAACAGATATCCGACCGCGATCGACTGGAGCGTGTTCGAGAACAGCCTGAATTTTTCCGGATTGAGCGTAAGAAGCTGCCCCTGCACCGCCATGCCAAACAACCACAGGACGACGACGCGCCTGATAATGCGGAACCAGAGCCTTCCCCAGCGTTTGTCTTCGCCTTTGATATATCGCGAGAGGGAGAACGGAATCGCCGCGCCCGCCATGAACACGAACAGGGGCATCGCTAAATCGCAGAGCGTAAAACCTTGCCACGGAATATGTTGAAACTGCGAAACAAATTTGTTCCAGAACGTAACGCACGCTTCCGATTTTCCTTCAAGCAAGCCCGGCATCGGACCGCGCGCAAATTGCGCGACGACGTCGAGCATTAACAGGAGAAAGATGTCGAATCCTCGCAACGCGTCCAAAGACGTAAGACGTTCGGAAATCGGTTTATTGACGGGCAGTTCGGGGATTTGAGAAGACGTCATTAGAGGAATCCTTGTGAAAAAGAGAAAACGCGCGTTTCGAGCGAAAACCGCGCGCTACGTCGACGTAACGCGCGGTTCTTTACGATTCTACGCGTTTTGCGCCAATTCTCTTCCGAGATAAAACGCTTTGAGATTCAAGTCGACAAACGCGGGCTTAACGCATTTCTTAATGGCGTTTTGCCAAACTTCGTCGGCAAGTTCGAGTTTCGTCGAAAGCGCGCCGAGCAAGACGACGTTCGCGGCGCGCGCGTTTCCAAGTTCCGTCGCTTTATCAACCGCATGAACGTACGCCAGACGCGGAAAGATCTTGCGGAGCCCCTCTTCGTCGAGCTCGGGGTACGTCGCGGATCCGGACGAGACCGTAACCGGGACGATGACCTGATCGGAAATCACCGCGAGTCCGTCGGGCGCGAGGTAATCGACGTAGCGAATCGCCTCGGTTTTTTCAAGGGACGCGAGGACGGTCGCCGTTCCTTTGGGAACGAGCGGACTGTAAACTTTCTCGCCGTATCGCACTTGCGCGAGAACCGAACCGCCGCGTTGCGCCATGCCGTGAATTTCGTTTGTTTTAACGTCGTATCCGGAATCAAGCGCCGCCGTCGCGACGATCGCGCTCGCCAAAAGGATACCCTGACCGCCTACGCCGACTAAAACGACGTTTGTATTTTCTTTCGCGCTCATACGAGCCCTCCTTTCGCCGAATTGACGTCGTAGCTTTCCAACGCGCCGAATTTGCAAACTTGCTTGCACAAGTCGCACGAGACGCATAACGTGTCGTTGATCGAGACGGTCTTGTCGGGGGCGCGTTCAATCGCGGGGCACCCGATTTTCAGGCACGAGCCGCATTTCTTGCATTTGTCCTGATCGACGCGGACGCCGTGATCGGCTTTTTTCCGATAGGCGAGCGGACAAGGCTCTTTCGCGACGATTAACCAGGGTTCGTCCGATTCGATCGCCGTCTTGAGCGCCGCGCTCGTTTCGTCGAGTTTGCGAGGATTGACCGTAACGACGTTCTTCATGCCCATCGCCTTGGCGATATCTTCGATTTTCGCCTCGTACGTCGGCTCGCCCATAATCGTCTTGCCGGTGCCGGGGTTGTCCTGATGCCCGGTCATCGCGGTAATGCGGTTGTCCAGGACAATGACGGTCGATTTGCCTTTGTTGTAGACGATATCCATAAGCCCGGTCATGCCGCTGTGGAAGAACGTCGAGTCGCCAAGGACGCCGACGACCGGACGATCGTTTTTCGCGCAGTCGATACCGTGAGCGACGGTGAAGCCGCCCCCCATGCACAAGATGGTGTCCATGCAATTAAGCGGAGGCGCGACCGCCAGCGAATAGCACCCAATGTCGCCCGCGACGACGACGTCGAATTTGCTCAGCGCGTAGAACAAGCCGCGATGAGGACAGCCCGGACAAAGCACCGGAGGTCGGTTCGGAAGAACCGGAAGTTCCGCGCGATTCGCTTCCGGAGCCGCGACCGGAGCCGTGAAGTATTTCGCGGTCGCGGGGTTTTCGCTAAGTTGTTTGCGCACTTTTTTCAGGACGTCGACGTCGAGCGGACCGTATTTCGGCACGAGATTCTCCTGGCCGATTTTCTTGCCGATCGTCGCGATTCCAAGCGCTTTCATATGTTGTTCGACGAAATCTTCGAGCTCTTCGATCACAACGACGCGTTCGACGGAGTCGGAGAAGTTGATCAGGAGCTCGTCCGGGAACGGATAGCACCAGCCGAGCTTCAAAACGTTCGCTTCCGGGAAGACTTCCTTGACGTATTGATAAGTCGCGCTTGACGTTACAATTCCAATTCCGCGATCGCCGGACTCGTTCCATTCGACGCGATTGAGAGACGAAACGGACGCCGCTTTGCCAAGCCGTTCGACGCGATCTTCAAGGCGAACGCGCATCTGACGCGCAAACGCGGGAATCGGCACAAAACGTTGCGGATCTTTTTTGAACGAATGAGGTCGATTGAGCGCCAACGGCGTTCCCGATTCGACGACGCCGCGCGAATGGCTGACGGTGGTCGTCGTACGCAAAATAACCGGCGTTCCAAATTGTTCGGAAATTTCAAAGCCGACTTTCATGAACTCTTTGGCCTCTTGCGAGTCGGCGGGCTCTAAAACCGGGACTTTCGCAAAATGCGCGAAAAGACGAGTGTCTTGTTCGTCCTGAGACGAGTTCATGCCCGGATCGTCCGCAACGACCGCGATAAAACCGCCCGCGACGCCCGTGTACGAAAGCGTCATCAACGGGTCGGCGGCGACGTTCAAACCAACGAGCTTCATCGTCGTCATCGCGCGCGCGCCGGTCGTCGACGCGCCTACCGCTGCTTCAAAAGCGACTTTTTCGTTTGGAGACCATTCGCAATAAATCTTGTCTCCGTAGCGTTTGCTGATATTTTCCAGAATTTCCGTCGAGGGAGTGCCAGGATAGCCCGTCGCTACTGAACAATCCGCCTCATAGGCGCCAAGCGCAATCGCTTCGTTTCCTGACAGTAGTTTTTTTGTCATGGTTCGATTCTTCCAGGCCGGGAACGCAAATCCCCGGATAGTACGTTTTCAAGCCGGGGCTGCAAATCCCCGGATCGCCGTTTTAATCCGGGGCTGCAAATCCCCGGATCGTTTCCGCGCGCCAATACGCGTTCTCTTAAGTATAATCCAATATGTCGGATTGGCAAGAACCGCGAGAAAACGACGCGCTTTTTCGACGTCTTTACGTTTGCTCTAACGCGCGACGCAAGAGCCTTTTGACGCCGCGTCGGCGCTCCTTGTCGTTTTGACGCCGATTAAAACGTTTACACCGCGTTTAACAAGAAGACCGATTACTCTAGCAAAGCGCAGGTCAGCAGAACGGTTGTAACGATAAATCAAAATAGTAAAACAAAGGAAATCTTTTTTTTCAGAGAAACAAAATAAAAAACTTGACATACAGGGAATCTAGGGTTATTATCGGTAACAGGATATTTTTGCGTAAGACTGCGCGCCCTTTTTTTGCGAATTCCGTGATAATTTGGGAACTTTGCGCAAAGTAGCTAAGGCAAACGGAAGTCAGGGACGATAAAAACGCATATAGACGCGTTAAAATAGCGCGTCTGGGAGAGCTTTAAGCTCTCGACGAGGCAAACAATATAAAATTTTTTCAGCGAATTTGACGTTGAAAACGCGTCTAAAAGCGCTGGAGGGAGTTGGAGAACAACTCCAAAAAATGCGGTCGTTCATCGAACTCCGCGGTGGCGAAGAGGCAAAGAAAATGAACGTTTGGAACAAAGTACTGATGATCTTGACGGGTCTGTTGTGCGCCGCGTACGCCGTTTTTGCGGCGAACGTGTACCAGAACAACAAAGACTGGCGTCAAAAGAACGACGGGCTGGAAGAGCAAATTGCCAAACAGCTCGAAGACAACGTGAAATTGTACAACGAAGTCTACGGGGGCGACGCGTCCGTAGACGTGCAATCCTGGAAAGACTGTGGTCTCGACGGTCAGTTGGCGTATATTCGCTCGCTCGAAGCGGGCGACGTGTTTGTCAACTGCGAAGCCGCGGAAACTAAAATCGACGACGCTACGGGCTCGGCGAAAGTCATGTTTGGCGTCGATCCACAATACAACATGTCGTCGTTCCGCGACGGCGCGGTCGTCTACCTGTTCGACTCAGGGGTCGCTTTTAAGAAAGCGTCCGCCGACGCGACCGCCGGAACTGACGAAACGGTCGCCGAAGCCCCGGCCGAACCGATCGCCGACGACGCGGATTCCGAAGCCGGCGCCGAGCCGACCGCTACCGTTGCGGCCGCCGCTCCGTACGTCTTCTTAGGCGCCTTTAAAATCGTAGGGGCCGCCGCCGCGCAAGTCAATCTTGAAACGATCGGCGTTTTCACCGAAGCGGAACTTGCGCTTCTGGACGCCACGCGCAAAGCGGGCCGTTCGTTTGTCGCCTGCGTCGACCGTCTTCCGGTCGATTCTCCGGCGGACGTCGCCGATTTCGTCGCGGAAAAGCCCGGCGTCGTGGCCGGATACGGCGCGCAAATCGCCGCCGATATGGCTAAGAAGACCGCCGACGCGACCGCGCTCGCGGGTTGCCTTGGCGCCGACGAAGCGACTACCGCCGCCAATTTCGAACAGTTGTTCGCGACAAACGCGGAAGTTCGCGTTCCCGTCGCGTATCAGGCGCGTCTTGAACGACAATGGTCGACGCGCAACGCGCAAAACGTCATGATCGCGCGCAACACGCTCGCGTTGGCTGATATGGACTACGTGATCGCCGAGCAATTGGTTCTTATGGGCGACAAGCCGAGCAAGGGGCTCGAAAGCGACTACGAGGAGCTTCTGGCCAGAACGAGCAAATTTGAAGGATTCGACGCCGTCTACGACGCCGCGAAAGCGCGCAAACGCGTCGCGTCATATTTCGAACGAATCGACGCCACGCGCGATAATCTCGCGAAGATGAAAGCGGACGTCGCGCTTGTCGAAGGGCTCGTTGCGGAAGCGGAACAGAACAACAAAGACTGCCAGGAAGCGATCGACGACCTCGTCGCGCAAAATTCCAAGTTGGCTTCGGAAATTGCGCGCGTGATGTTCGCCGTCTCGGAAAAGCTGGAAAGTCGTTCCGCCACGGCCTCCGTCGACAACTCCGCGATTCTCAACAGATAACCTAAGCGAAACAAACCGCGTTTGTTTTAAACGCTCTTTTCGCCAAACGCCGTTCCCATTGCCTCGGGAACGGCGTTTTTTTGTCTGACAACTGATTCTCGATTCGTGGTCGGACGGGGGCTCCCAGTCCGCGCTTCCGCGCTAGACGTAATAAACAGCTCCCGTTGGTCGGTCCGACGGCGGACTCCCGGTTCGCGCTTCCGCGCTAGACGTAATAAACCGCTCCCGTTGGTCGCTACGCGTCAACACATTATTCTCAAAAACGCGATGCGAAAACACAATCTTTTACCGCCTTCTAAAGGACGCGGAGCCGCTAACGAGCGGCGATTCTAAAAAGCCTTATGTAGCATAGCCTAGCGGCCGCACGGATCAATGAATACCCGTCAATATATAGTCCTCGACCAGCGCAACGCCAAAACGCGCGCAACTTGTCGGTCAACGCGCGTCGCCAACCAAATCGCAATAAAAAAACCGCCGCCCCAATTTCGCATCGATTCGGGGCGGCGGTTTTTATTCGGAGCGGTTTAACGCTCAGAAGTCAAAGAGCTCGTCGACAAGGTCAAGATCCGCGAAAAATACTTCTTCCGCGTCGAGTTTCGCGCCGGAATCGTCGGTCGAACTGCGCTTCGCGACGTAGAATTGCGCGGCGTTTTCGTAAACGCTTTCGGCTCCGTTGGAGTCGATCGTCGTGATCGTCAAAGAATACGCGACGTTTTCGTCGCCCTTATCATAGACGTGATACGCGTTGCAGACGAGGCCGTAGTTGTTGATCGTGTCTTCTTTGCCGTCGCCCCAACTCAACTTCCAGGAGGCTGCCGGGCTAGGATTGGCCACGCTCGAGCGAAGTTGAATCGCAACGCCGACGGGCAGGTCGCCGCCGCCAAGGTTAAGCCCCTCGACGTCGATTTTCGACACGCTCAAACTTGTGGAACCGTCCGCCATGACGTTCATGCGGAAGAACGTTTCAAAGGTCTTGTCCGCAGAGTAACGAACGACGTTGTAACCGTCTTCCAAATTCACCGACCCGCTCGACGTCAACGCGATCGGTTCGGACGTTACGAGTTCGCCGTCGCGTTCCACCGTTACGTAAATGATTCTTGGAGCGACGTCGAAAGAATCCTTCAAGTCGGCAAACTTCAGCGTGTTGGCGGACGTCGCTTTATAGCGAATGAACGTGTCGACGTTTTCGCGGTTAAACTTGCCTTCAGCCGCGTCGACATAAGCGTCGTCTTCCGTGAAGAAAGACGTCGCTATCGTACGGATATCCTCGTCTCTAACGTCGCAGGTAATCGCAACGTTGGGCGCGTAGAATCCAGCGGCGGTTTGTCCTGTTTCTCCTGCGACGTGGAACGCTCCGTTCACCGTATCGACGGCAATCGTCGCGGCTTTGTTGCCGCTGAACGCAAACGAGTCCGAACTAACGCCGCCGGTAAAATCAACTTTGCCTGCCGCGACAACCGCGCCGCCAACCGCTCGGGCGACGTTGTTTTTAAACGTCGTCTGACCGCCGTTAAACGCCAGCGATCCGCTGATATAATCGATCGCGCCGCCCGCGTTAGCCGCCTGGTTTCCGTCGAACGTCGTCGCGCCGGTAATTGTCACGCTCTTGCCGGATCCGCTTGCAAAGATAGCTCCCCCGTTCCCGCCGAAATCGACGGAACCTGCGCCAACCGGAGATTTTGCCTTGAGCGCCGTGTTGCCGGCAAATGAACAACCGTCCAATATGGCGGTTCCGGACGACTGAACCGCGCCGCCGACGGCGGCGACGTTGTTTTCGAACGTCCCCTTGATCGTAATCTCGGCAAAGTTCGAAATCGCGCCTCCGTATTTACCTGCGAAGTTGCCGGTAAACGTTACGTTGTCGGCGATAATCGTTCCCTTGGAATTGTAGATCGCCCCGCCGCTGTATCCGTTCAGGACGCCGTCTTTAACGACAGGCGTTCCTTCTTCATGAGTCGCTTTATTCCCGTCAAACGTCGTCGTTCCGGAATTCGCGCCGATTGTTACGGTTCCGGTATTATATAAAGCCCCGCCGAAACTGCCGCTCGTCCCCGCCATAGGCGTCGCGACGTTGCCAGTGAACGACGCGGCGTCGATTTCAACGGTTCCATAGTTTGCAATAGCGCCGCCTCGCGTCGCTTTATTGCCGCTTAACAAGGCGGCGTTTTGAGCTCCGTTGACGACGAGTTTCGCGTCGGCCAGAACGTACGCCGCGCCGCCGTATTTTGTCGCGACGTTTCCGTTGAACGAAGCTCCGTCGACGTTAATTGTTCCGCCAGCCGCACACGCCGCGCCGCCGTTGTCCGCGGAGTTACTCGACATGACGGCTTTTGTCAGCGTCGTATCAGAAACGTTATAGAGCGCGCCTCCGTTAGTCGCTTCGTTTTCTTCAAACGCGCCGCCGTTGACGGCGACGGTTCCCTTCCAGACATATAGCGCGCCGCCGTTGTTTTCAGCGACGTTTTCACTGAAGGCGACCGCGTCGATCGAAACGGTCGGAGCGGAATAGACTGAACTGGTATAATTGGCGCCGACATAGATCGCGCCGCCGTCTTTCGCCTCGTTGGCTTCAAAAGAGCTGTTCGCCGCGGCGAAAGGTCCGGAGTAGACGTAGATCGCGCCGCCCTCGTTGGCGACGTTTCCTTCAAACGAACCGCCCTTGACCTCGACGTCGCCGCCGTTCTGGGCTATCGCGACGTAGATCGCGCCGCCCTTAGCGGCCGTGTTGCCCGTAAACGTTCCAAGAGTTCCGCTTTCCGACGCCAACGTTCCGCCGGCGACGTAGATCGCGCCGCCGCCGGCGCCTTTGACGTTGGCCGCGTTGTATTCGAACGTCGATCCGGAAACGTCGAGCGAGCCCGCTTCGACGTAGATCGCGCCGCCGACGCTTTCGCTGTTGGCGCCGTTGTTTTGATTAGAACGAAACGTCGTGTTTTCGACCGTGCAAACGCTGGCGTCTCCGACAAGTCGGATCGCGCCGCCCTGACGCGTCGACAGGTTGCCGTCGAATTCCGCGTTGACGACGGAAATCGTAGAGTCGACGGCATAAACGGCCCCGCCGCCGTTTTTCACTTCCGTCTTGGGAGATTCCGCCACCTGACCCGTCGCTTTGTTGCTGTCGAAAGTCGTCCCGTCGATCATGATCTGGGCGCGTTCGACCCAGATCGCGCCGCCGCTGGAGCCTGCGTTGCCGGAGAAGGAACCGCCTTTGACGTTCAGCGTCGCGTCGGTAATTTGAATGGCGCCGGCGTTTGTGCTGCCGCCGTCGTTGTTGTCGAAAGCGCAGTCAACGACGGTAAGAACCGCCGGATAACCGACGTTCGATTTCACCTCGTTGGCGATCGCGCTGTGGAAGACCGTATTGTTTTTGACTGTTACGTTGGTAAGCGTAGCTTCCGCGTTGTTGCGCAGGTAGATCACGCCGCCGAGATTACCGGAAGAACCGTTGACCGTATTAACGTTTTGCAACGTGATATTTTTCAATTCGACGCCGGACGTGTTCGAACTGATCGTGAACATTCGATGCGCGTTGAAACCGACCTCCTCCTGATTATATTTCAGTCGCGAGTCGATACCCTCGTTTCCGTCGAGAATAATGCGATTGCCCCCGTCGATCGTTATCGGCTTGTTGATCGTCAACGTGTCCCAAAGCGTAATCGTTCCGGAAAGATTGCTCGCGAATTTGATCACGGGGTCTTCGATATTCTTCGATTGCGCGTATTGAATCGCTTCGCGCAGGGAAACGACGTCGTCGTTGTAGTCGTAGGTCCATCGCAACGTGTGAGCGGAGTCGTTTTTATAACCGTACGAGCATTCGTCGAGCGTATTCACGAGCAGAACGAACCCCTCTTTGGGATTGGTCTTCGCCGACGCGGTCGCCCAGTCGGACGCGACGTAATTGCCTTCGTTGATCGCCTGGACGCGGAAGGAGTAAGTAGTATTGGCGGCAAGACCTTCGACCGTTTGAACCCCGGCGGTTGAGTATACGACCTCCGTATATTGGCGCGGATCGCTGAAATCGTCGCTTGCCGAGTATTGCAACACAAATTGGGCCGCGCCTGCAACAGATCCGATCCCGACGGAGATCGTCGAGTCGGTCGTCGCGGATTCGTCGACGCTCAGGGTCGGTTTGGCGAGAGTTTTCATCGCGGTCTTCGCGGTAAGAACGTCAGACTCGCCGGGGAGATAGTCGTCGCCTGCAGACGCCGTAACTCGGAAGGAGTAGGTCGTATTGGCGACAAGACCTTCGACGACAACTTCTTTTGTTTCGGATTCGTTTGCAAAAACGACCGATTGCTCGTTACCGAAATTCGCGTCCGTTTCGCCTTTATATTCCAGCACGTAACCTGTCGCCCCCTCGACTTTGCTGACTCTTACGGTAATTGTGTCGGTCGTCGACGACACAAAGCGCAGTTCGGGGTTGGCAAGTTGTTCTTTTGCCGACGTCGCCTTGGAGCCGTCCGTCCACACGGAATCGGCGTAATCGCCGTCGACGTCCGCCTTCGCCATGACGCGGAAGTTATAGGTAGTGTCGGCGGCGAGGCCCGTAACGGCATACGAACTGGCAAAGTCGATCTTTTCGTCGGAGAAATCTTCGCCTTCGGCGGCGTATTGCAATACGTAGCCGTCCGCGTTGGAGTCGACGTTTTCGACCGTAACGGTAATCGACGAGGTCGTCGCGACAAAGCTTAGTTGCGGAGCGGGGAGCTTTGTCTTTGCCAACGTCGTCTTGGAGCCGTCAGTCCAATCGGAATCGGCGTAATCGCCGTTGACGTCCGCCTTCGCCATGACGCGGAAGTTATAGGTCGTGTCGGCGGCGAGGCCCGTAACGGTATACGAGTCGGCGGAATCTTCAAAGGAGATCACTTCGTCGGAGAAATCTTCGCCTTCGGCGGCGTATTGCAACACGTAGCCCGTCGCGTTGGCGTCGACGTTTTCGACCGTAACGGTAATCGACGAGGTTGTCGCGACAAAGCTCAGTTGCGGAGCGGCAAGTTGTTCTTTTGCCACAGTCGTCTCGTCTCCGTATCCCCACGCGGCGGCGTTTGCGTCATAATCTTTCGCCGTCGCTTTGACTCGGAAGTAGTAGGTCGTTTCGGAGTCGAGATTTCCGGCGACGTAATTACCGTTCGCAAGATCGTCGACGGTTAAGGACGTCGTCGTTACGTTTTCCGCGTTGGAGAAATCGCCTTCGACGGAGCCGTTTTCGACTTTGGAGGCTTTAGTGTATTCCAGAACGTAACCGTCTTCTTTGCCCGTAGCGACGACGTTGAGCGATATTGATTTGGCGGTCGTTTCGCCGAAAATCAGTTCCGGCGCGGCTAGCGAAACGTCGGTCGACGGCGTGATAGTCGCCCACTCGGAAGCCTTATAGCCGTCTGCATTCGCTCGGACGCGGATTTTATAGGCCTTTCCGGCGGCAAGATTATCGGCAATCCGATGATTACCAGAGGAGTCGATCGTCGTTCCGGGTTCTTCGGGGAACTCTTCCGTAGCCAAAACGTACTGCAGTTCGTAAGTAACTGTCCCCTGAACGGCTCCTTCTTCGACGTCGGTTGCAACTTCGCCGACGTTGATCGTAATAGTAACGTCCGTCGCTTTTACGAACGTCAAAGTCGGATAAGCGAGTTGCAACATCGCTGTCGTCGCCGTGAACGTCTTCCATTCGGAATCGGCGTAGCCGTCTTTGGTCGCCTTGACAAAGAAGGAGTATTCCGTATTGGGGGCGAGGTCGGTAACGATTCCGTTTTCCGGAACGTCCTCAGTAGCGCTTTCGGGGGCGTTAGTAGCTCTGTATTGCAACACGTAACCGGTCGCTCTCTCGTCCTTGTTATCGACGTTGACGGTAATCGTTCTGGTCGTTATGTCGCTAAAGTACAGTTCCGGCGCGACAAGAGGTTTGTCGGTCTTCGCCTCAATGGCCTTCGACCAGTCGGAGTCGGCATAGTCGGACGCCGTCGCCGCGACGCGGAAGCAGTAGGTCGTGTCCGCGTCGAGTCCAGAGACAACGTATACGCCGTCCTCGCCAAGATCGTCTACGGTTAACGTCTTTGACTCGACTCCGGAGATGAATTCAAATTCGTCGTCTTCGCCTTTTTTCGCGTATTCCAGAACGTAACCGGTCGCCTTGGCAACGGTTCCAATTTCAAGGGCAATCGTCGAGTCAGTTGCCGAATCCGCAACGACCGAAAGCGTCGGCGCGGAGAGCGCGGTAGTCGCCGATAAGGGATCCGACCATTCAGATTTGTCGTCGTCGCCCGCCTTCGCTTGAACGCGGAAAAAGTAGGTCGTCGTGGAGTTGAGCTCGCCGACGGAATAGCCGTCGTTTTCGGGAATTTCGGCGAGCTCAGCGGCGGTCACAGACTCAACAGGCGCGTTTTCGAAGAGCTCTTCGATATCGACGACGTCGTCGAGAGCGTCGACTTCCACATACTGCAGCGCGTATTCTGTCGCGCCGTTAACGGGACCTACGGCGACGTCGACAGAAGCGGACTTGGGGGTTCCGACCAACGTTAAGGTCGGCGTGGCAAGTCGCGTTTTCGTCTCGACGGGATCCGAGTAATCGGAATCGTCGTAATTGTCCGCCTTCGCCTTGACGCGGAAATAGTAGGTCGTATAAGAGTCGAGCCCGGATACGGTTAGCGTTCCGTCTTCATTCTTAACGATTTTATTCTCTTCGAGATCAATCCATTCGGTAGAATCGTCGTTGGACGTCGCGTATTGCAGCGCGTAATCGGTCGCTTTGGCGACGGCTCCCACGCTGACGGTAATCGTCGAATCGGTTGCAGCCCCTTCGACGACTGTTAGTTTTGGAGCGGCAAGATAATACTCGTACGCGCCGACGTCGACTTTACCGCCTTCAACACGCGCATTGCCGGCAAGATCTTTAGCGGTTGCAACATTGGTTACGTAACTGTTCGAACCCAGATCAATCGCTTGAGAACCGGGCTCGGAGGAAAGTCGGTAGTCGCCGTTTGCGGCGTCGACGAAAAGCGGTAAAGAGGAATTGTATTTCCAGGAAGATTCGTATTTAGTGATGGCCGTGTCTACAGGGTCCCACTTTATCAAGGACATGTGGACGTCTAATGACGTTCCGTGTCCCACGGTCATATAGACGTCGTTAGAATAATCGCTAATGAAGATCGAGTTATTTAATACAAATTTGGCCTGGTTTTCCAGACAGACGGTTCCAGTAGTCGCGACATTGTCTGCTACAGTTACGTTTGTAAGGGTGAGCTCGCCTCCGCTAATAAAAATCGCCCCGCCTTTGCCAGAACCGTTAGCGACGTTATTTACTAGAATCGAGTCCGTAATTGTTACTTTGCTCGTATTAGCAAAATGCAACGCGCCTCCTCTTTCTGAAGCGGTGTTATTTTTAAAGACGCAATGGTCGATGGAGACTTCGTCGACATGGCCGTTTTCGCCGCCCGAGTATAGCACGCTTCCCCATTTTCCGCCGTTGAATGAAGAAAAGACGCAATAGGAAGCGGTGAAGTTGGCGCCAAAATCAAAGGATCCGTGATCTCCATAACTACGACCTCGCGTGAACTCTATTCCTTTGAACGTCATACTGAAGCCCGATTGGAAAAAAGTATATATGTTGTTCGCGTCGATCTTGAGACCAGGGCCGTCTTCGCCGTAAATGGCCATTGCGTCGATAGTAACAGCGTTAGCGGGTAGCGGATTCGACAGAGAAATCGTTCTATTATTTGGATCGGCAAACGCGACGGGATCAAAGGCAATCTTCTCCCCGCTGCCTGCGTTGCTAAGAGCGTAACGCAACGTTCCTTCGACGTTGGAGTCGTCGTTCCGGGTTACGAACCATGTTTTAACGTCGGTTTTCGTCGAGAGATTCGCCCACTCGGACTCGTTGTACCCGTCTGCAGTCGCCTTGACGCGAAAAAAACAAGGCGTATTGGGCGTGAGACCGGAGACTGTGTAAGTTAAGTCGTCCGTCAGATTAGTCGCCGTCGCGCCGACGAAGTTTTCATTCTCGGAGTATTCCAGCACATAAACAGACGCGTTGGCAACTGGTTCAACATTGACGGTTATCGTCGTTTCAGTCGCCTCGGCGGACAATGTCGGCGCTTTAAGTTTGTCAGCCGCCAGCGCCGAAACGGTCGTCGACCAATCGGAGTCGGTAAAACCGTCGGCTTTTGCCTTAACGCGGAAGAAATAGCGAGTCTTTTCAACGATACCCTCGCCGTCGACAATGTTGTTTCCAACATTTACGGGAATTCCTTCTTCCTCGCCGAGAGCTTCAAGAGCCTCAATCGAATCTGCGTATTGAAGTATATAACTATTCGCTCCGCCAACGTCGCCCACGTTGACGGTAATCGAATTGAACGTCGTGTCTTCGACAGTCAAGGTCGGAGCGACGAGAGCAAATTCGTATGCTCCAATGTCGACAACAGATCCGGATCCAACGACGAGTTCAGGTCCGGCTTTGCGCCGATTGCCGGCAAGATCCCTGTCGGACGTTACGTAATCGTTATAACCTTTGTCAATAGCTTGAGAGTTCGGAGCAAGTCGGTAGTCGCCGTTGTCCGCGTTGACAAAGAGCGATTTAGCGGCGGTGGAATTGCAAACAATGTTGTTATTTCCATTCCATTGGGCGGGCAAAATAGAATAGTACGCGTTAAAGCTCCCACTGCCGTCGCCGCCCGTATTTCCAACGATAATCGTGTTACGCAACGTAGCGGTTCCCGCTTGCATATAGACTCCGCCGCAGCCGCCTGATGCGCTATTGCCGTAAATGGTAACGTTGGTAAAAAACGTATTATTGTTATTGTCCTTGGCCCTAATATAAATAGCGCCGCCTTGACCGCCGGCGTCGTTGCTCACGGCTTTGTTGTTCACAAAGAGAGTGTCTGAAATAGACACGCTCTTCACGTCCCAAAGACGAACCGCTCCTCCCTGCCCCGATTTATTATTGTCGAAGACGCAGTGGTCGATCGAAACGTTGCATTCGTCCGCTTTTATCGCGCCGCCATAGGTATATCTGGCGTCGCCGCCGTCGCAATTAGTAAAGACGCAATACGAGACGGTAAAATCGGCGTAAAATTCAATGGCGCCGCAACTACTTGTGCCGTCGCCCCTGCCGCCTCCGCCGTTCGTAAAGCGTATCCCTTTTATGGTTAGTTTGCTTCTTGTGTTAATAATTTTGCCGCCGTTCCCGTCGATAGTAACGCCAGGCGCGCCTTCGTCATAGAGATTAAGGGCGTCGATGGTAATCGATTTACCGCTCGGCAATTGCCCGTTAGATAATATGATCTTCTTGTCTTTCATGGAAGGGGCAAAGGTAATCGTATCGCCGTTTGAGGCGTTATTAATCGCTTCGCGAAGCGAAATCAAGCCGTCTGTGTCGTCGACAACGTCGATGTTCGTCGTAACGACGGTCGACGGAACGTCGGCGCCGGTCGTCGCCAAGACGGGGGCGTAAACGCCGCCGTTATCGTAGGCAAACAACCCCGCCGCGTCCAGGAGTTGGCGGTCTTCAAGCGCTTCCAAGCGCAATCGGGACGATTTTGGAGCGCGACGCTTATTCTTATCGGAACCTCCGGTTCGGCTTTTTTCCGACTGGCCGCGATTGACGTCAAGCAAATTACGATAAAGATCATTGAAAGCGTTGCGCTTAAAAAACATAACGTTTCTCCACTATTGCTGTATTGCGCTTAAATAATTCCCTCGGCAAATTTAACGAAAACGGCGACGCTCTACTTGTCAGATCAAAAATCTATGACAAGTCGCGCCCATGCGCTCCCGTTGTCTTAATTGTACTTTAGAGAAACTTTTTGACAAGAGAAAGAGCCGCCTTTAACCCTATATTTCGAATTATTTCTTAAAAAACGCGATTATGAGGACGTCCCACTGTTTGAGAAATCATGTGTTTTGGCGCCGACGAAAGCCGGGAACGTTAACGCTATAAAAATTATCGTGAAGTAAGATTCCGCGAACTATACAGTTTTCGCTTTGCCTCTACGAGACAATTGCAAGTTAAAGCAGACGCAAGTCCCCGGACGTCCACGAATTGAGTCTGGCGCGGTTGGAGAAATCGCGCGTCTGAGCGCAAACCGGGAATCCGTCGTCGAACCCTATTTCGCGTATTTCTCAATTGTCGGCGTTTTGACGGTTTCGAGCAATTTCCGGACGATCTTGTCGGTTGTCATGCCTTCGGCTTGCGCCTGGAAATTGGCGCCGACGCGTTTTCTTAACACGGGGATCGCGGCGGCTTTAACGTCTTCAATTGAGACGGAGAATCGTCCGTCCATGGCGGCGAACGCTTTGCCGCCGTTGATCAGGTACTGGCCCGCGCGCGGTCCGGCGCCCCAGTCGACCAGATCGCGCACGAACTCCGGGGCGCTCGCGTCGGTCGGGCGCGTCGCGCGAACAAGCGCCGTCGCGTATTGAACCACGTACTGACTCACGGCGACGGACGAAACAAGTTTCTGCATCCCGAGCAATATCTTGGGATTAAGCAACTTCGCCGGTTCCGTGAAATCGCCGCGCGTCGTGGCGGCGAGAATCTTTTCTTCTTCTTCAAGCGTCGGATAGTCGATCTTCACATTGAACATAAAGCGGTCAAGTTGCGCTTCCGGAAGAGGATACGTTCCTTCCTGATCGATCGGGTTCTGCGTCGCGACGACCAAAAACGGATCGGGCAATCTATAGGTCGTGTTCCCGACGGTAACTTCGCGTTCCTGCATCGCCTGCAACAGCGCCGACTGCGTCTTCGGCGGCGTTCTGTTGATCTCGTCGGCGAGGAGAATGTTCGTAAAGACCGGCCCTTCGACAAATCGAAACGAACGCTTTCGATCCGCGTCTTCTTCGAGGACCGTCGTTCCGGTAATGTCCGACGGGGTCAAGTCGGGCGTGAACTGAATACGGCGATACTCCACGCCGAGAATTTTAGCGATCGTCGAGACGGTCAGCGTCTTGGCCAGGCCGGGAACCCCTTCCAGGAGACAATGGCCGCGCGTAAAAATCGCCGCGAAAATCTGGCGAATCGCGTCTTTTTGACCGACGACGACTTTTGCCAATTCGTTCTCCAGCGCCAGGCGCGTCTGACCGAATTCCTGCAGCAACGCGCCAAGGTTCTGGCGGCGATCCTGAGACGTAATTTTGTTCGGTTGCCGGTCTTCCGTCATCGTCTGTTTCCCCCTGTCCTCGCGTCGAGCGCGGCTGTAAAAATCGTCTTATCGTTCCAAAAATTCACGCATTGCGGCAAGCGCTTCGTCCGGCGAATCTTCGAGCAGATAATGTCCGGAATCTTCAATTTTACGCACAAACGCGTTGGGATAGTATTTCAAATACTCTTCTAAAAAGACCTCGGGCGGGAAACACCAGTCTTTCACGCCCCAAATAAGCGCGACCGGCTTGTCTTTGAAGACCGGCAGCCGCTCCATCATCTTCACAAACGTTTCGTAACTGCGATGTTTTGGCGAGATCGGTATGTCTTTGACAAATTCCAGAACCGCGACGCGATTCGACCAGGAGTCGTAAGGCGCGAGCAAGCCGGATTTTACGTCCTGGCTAAGCCCTTTGGCGGTCGCCATCGACGAGGCCGCGACGGGAAAGACGTTCAGACCTTGCGCCAGGATCTTATTGAGAATCGGAATATGGAACGTCCGAATACGGCGCGGACAACGCTCGTGCAAATACGACGCGGTGTTCATCAGAACGATTTTCGAAAAGACGTCCGGAATCTGCGTGGCGGCGCACATCCCGACCGCGCCGCCCCAGTCGTGCGCGACCAGAACGCAGTTCTTCAATTCGAGTTTTTCGATCAGTTCAAGCAAGTCGTCGGCGCGTCGCGCGATCGTGTACGGATATTCCTTCGCGCCCGGTTTCTCAGAAAGCCCGCAACCGATGTGATCGACGGCGATCACGCGATATTTGTCGCGAAACGCGTTCACAACCGAACGAAAGAAAAACGACCACGTCGGATTGCCGTGCACGCAAATAAGAACGGGACGCTCGACGCCGTCGGGCTCGGTCGGACCTTCGTCCAGGTAATGATACTTAAATCCTCCGATCGTCATATAATGCGATTCGTAAGGATACAGGGCTTTCCAGCCTTGTTTCTGATCGGAAACGGACATTGTCAGTCTTTCCTATGGAGCTGGGGTAATCGTCGACGTTCGACAAACGCGCCGTCAAAGGGACCGGAACTCGCGAAGCGCGTCGATTACGTCTTGCATGTCTTTGGGGATCGGCGCTTCAATCGTCATTACCTCGCGCGTCGTCGGATGTTCAAACGTGATTTTGCGCGCGTGAAGAGCCTGACGAGCGAGTATCGGCGGAACGCGCGGCGCGTCGTCTCCTTTGCGCTTGGGAGAGCGATCGACCGTTCCCGCGATTTCGTCGCGCGTGATCTCCGAACGCCCCCCGTAGAGTTTGTCGCAAAGGATCGGACAGCCGAGATACGCAAGATGAACGCGAATTTGATGCGTCCGGCCCGTCTTCGGCAAACAGCGCACGACCGAGAACCCGCGAAAACGTTCGAGAATCTCAAAATACGTTTGCGCCGGCTTGGCGTCGGGGTCGTCCGGCGCGATCGCCATGCGCGTGCGAAACTTCGGATGAAGCCCGATAGGCTGATCGACGATCTCGCGATCCGAATTGAATCCGCCCAGCGCGATCGCCAAATATTCTTTTTGAATGCGTTTCTCTTCAAAGAGCGCGGCAAGATTCGCGTGCGCCACGTCGTTTTTCGCCACGATGATCACGCCGCTGGTGTCGCGATCGAGTCGATGAACGATCCCCGGCCGCGCGGGGCCGCGATTGGAACTCAACTGCCCGACGAAGCGATGCGCAAGCGCTCCGACAAGCGTCCCCGACCAATGTCCCCGCGACGGATGAACGACCATGTCGGCGGGCTTATTGACGACCGCCATGTCGTCGTCCTCGTAAAGGACGTCGAGGGGTATGTCTTCGGGAATCGGCGACTCTCTGGGCGGCTCGACGAGTCGAAACGAAACGACGGAGCCGGGCTTGAGTCGAAACGACGGCTTGCCGTGGATTCCGTCGACGTCGACGCCCTCTTCCGCCTGAATCGCCTTGCGAATCAGGACGCGGCTGTATTGCGGAAACTTGGAGACCAGAAACAAATCGAGCCGCCAGCCCGCCTCCGCGTCGGAAACGACGCGCCTTGCCACGTCGCCGGGCTTTTCCGACGGAGGCGCCCATTGGTCGGCGGCGTCAAAAGACTCCAGTTCGTCAAGCGAATCAAGTTCGTCCTGATCGAAAAGATCGTCGGCTTCGTCGGGTCTATTTGAGGACATAAGCGTTCCGTATGACTAAAAACACGCAAAATCACAACCCAAGGCGTTTTTTCCACGAATCGATCTGGAAACGCACCTGATCGGGCGCGGTGGAGCCGTAGCTCTTCATCGCTTTGACCGCGTTGGCGGCGCCAAGATAATCGTAGACGCTTTCGTCGATGAGTTCGCATTCCTTCTGAAGCGTTTCAAGCGAAAATTCGGCAAGAGCTTTGCCCGAATCGATTCCCTGACGAACGAGCCTACCGACCGCGCCGTGCGCAGAGCGTTGCGGAACGCCCTTGCGAATCAAGTATTCCATTAAGCTCGTCGCGTCCAGATAACCCTTGTCGAGCCGCTCCGCGATCGATTCGCGATTGAGAACCGTCCGCGCGGCGATAGGCGCGGCAAGTTCAAGCGACGCGGAGACGGCGTCGAACGAATCGAAGATCGGCTCTTTGTCCTCTTGCAAGTCGCGATTGTACGCAAGCGGAAGTCCTTTGGTCAGGACGAGCAACGACTGTAAATTGCCGACGACGCGCGCCGTCTTGCCGCGAATGAGTTCCAAAACGTCCGGATTGACTTTTTGCGGCATAATCGACGAGCCCGTGCAAAACGACTGCGGCAATTTGAGGAACCCGAATTCGACGGTCGACTGCCAAATCCAGTCTTCGGCCCAACCGCTCAGGTGGATGGCGATTTGCGCCATGTCGTACGCAAATTCAGTCGCGAAATCACGGTCGCTCGACACGTCGACGCTGTTGGCGGCGATCAATTCGAATCCAAGATATTCCGCCGTTTTCGTTCGATCGATCGGCAGACTTGTTCCGGCGCACGCGGCCGCGCCAAGGCTGAGCGTGTTGACGCGCCCGCGGCAGTCGGCGAGTCGTTCGCGGTCGCGCTGAAACTTCTCGACATACGCGAGCCAAATATGGGGCGCGAGAACCGGCTGGGCGCGCTGCGTATGCGTGTACGCGGGGACGATCACGTCAAAATCGCCGTCGCAACGCCCGACAAACGCCTTTTGCAAATCTTCGAGCAATGCGTCGAGCTTGTCGATCGCGTCGCGAATCCAAAGTCGAAAATCGGTGGAAACCTGGTCGTTTCGACTTCTCGCCGTGTGCAGCTTTCGACCGACGTCGCCGATTTTGTCGGTCAACGCTCTTTCGACGTGCATATGAATATCTTCGAGCGCCGCCGAAAACTTGAAATCGCCTTGTTCGATTCGCTCCTTAATCGCAATTAGTTCGCGTTCGATTTCTTCGAATTCTTCGCGCGTGAGGATCCCGACGTCGGCAAGCATGCGCGCGTGCCCGATCGAGCCGCGAATATCCTGCTCGTACATCCTTTTGTCGAAACTAATACTCTCGCTGAACCGCTCCATCCGAGAGTCGGTGGCTTCCGTAAAGACGCCGCCCCACGCTTTGTCGGGCTTATTGTTGTTTTCGGTCATCTTATCGCCGTTTAAATTCTGTCTATTGTTCGCGACGTCGACGCGCGCGACGCGTCGTCAGACTCGCGCGATCAGTCTTCCAGGGGAACGACCTGGAAATTCTCGGGAAATCGAACGAACCCCGCGCCCCACGACAACCCCACGCCGAATCCGACGAGCAACGCGCACGAACCCGGCTTAACCATGCCGTCGCGAACCGCGTCGATAATCGCGATTGGAATGCTGCTGGAGACCGTGTTGCCGCGCGTAAGCAGACTGTTGAAGAATTTTCGTTCGTCAAGACCGCCGCATTCTTCGCGAAGTCGGTCGAGCATAAATCGATTCGCCTGATGGAAAATATACGCGTCGATCGACATGCCCGCGTCGGCGGCGATTTGTTCGCAACGCTTGACAAGCGGAGGAACGACGTCGATGGAAAAGGTGAAGATTCCCGCGCCGTTCATGAAAAGCTGTTCTTTGGATCGGTACCCCGCCTGAGAATCGGAATACGCGACGGAAGTCTCCGGCGACGCGGGCAGACGACTCGCCCCCGCTTCGACGATCAGCATATTGGCTCCGTTGCCGTCGGTTCCGTATTCAAAAGGCCCGATCGCGGGCGCGCCGCTTAACGCGTCGCTTGTCGCGACGTCCAGATCGGCCGCTTCGAGCAACGTGGCGGTCGCGCCGTCTCCGAAGAGCGGACGCGTTACGCGATCTTTTTCGTTGATATATTTCGAATAAGTTTCCGCCGTGATAAAGAGGACTTTACGCGCGATTCCCGACTCGATCAACCCTTTGCAAACGCCGAGTCCGTAGACGTACCCGCTGCATCCGAGGTTAATGTCGAACGCGCCGCAACCCGTTTTGAGCCCGAGCCGACTTTGAATCAAACATGCGGACGACGGCAGAAAATAGTCGGGCGACTGCGTGCATAAAACGACGAAATCGATCTCGTCGCGCTCGACGACGCCGCTTGCGAGCAGACGTTCGCCCGCCGCGACGCCAAGGTCGACCGCCGTTTCTCCTTCGGCGGCGATCGGACGCGTCTCGATGCCAATCTTCCGCTTGATCTTTTCTTCCGTCCAGTTGGAAAAGATCTGCGCAAGCTCTTTGTTGTCTAATCGTCCCTCGGGCAAATAGGCGGCGATTCCCCTGATTTGAGCAACTTTCACGAACAACTCTCAGCGCGAAACAAATTCGCAAATACGAAAAGGTTTGATCGGTCGCGGACCGACGCGGCGCGCGGCAAACGGCGTCGCGCGATACGAGAAAAACGCGCGTCCGAAAAGGAAGAATCCTTCCCGGACCCGGAAGACGTTACTTCTTCTCTTTCTTCTCGTCGTCGTTCGCTTGCAGGCGTCCGAAAAGTTGCGCGAGATCGCTGAAGCTGCGCAACGGCTCTTTACCGGACTTCATCTCGTCGGAAAGCGGAACGACGACTTTTTCTTTCGGTCCGACCGAAATCGAACGCGGCGCGCGATCTTCGCGATTGTCGCGGCTCTTGCCGTCGCGTCGAGGTCGTTCGCGTCGTTCGCCCCCGCTCTCTTCGTCGCGACGGGGACGGCGCTCATGCTTCTGTTCTCGTTTCTGCTCGCCCTCGGCGTTTTCGGGACGCGAGCGCCTTCTCCCTTCGCGGCGTCGTTCCCGTCCCTGTCCGGAACTGACGGGAATCAGCGAGAAACGGCGACGCGCGACGTCGACGTCCAGAACGCGAACTTTGACGACGTCGCCGACGAACAAGACCTGACTTGGATCGTTGACGTAGGAGCGTCCCAAATGACTGATGTGGATCAGCCCGTGCTCAAGCAGACCGACGTCGACAAACACGCCGAAAGTCACGACGCTCGAGACGGAGCCGACAAGCTCCATGCCCGGCTTGATATCCTCGAGTTTGAGAGTTCCCTTCTTGAAAATCGGCCCGGCGAACGCGTCGCGCGCGTCGGCGCCCGGATTGACGAACTGCTCGAGAATATCGGCGACGGTATAAGCTCCGGCGGAGAATTCTTCGGCGAGCGCGGAAGCGTCGGCTTCGGCGACTTTCGCCGCGATTTCGTCGCGTTTGGACGCGTCTCGAAGATCGTCGGCGGTCAAGCCGAGTTTTTCGAGGATCTTGGTCGCAAGTTCGTAACTTTCCGGATGAATCCACGTCGCGTCGAGCGGATTAGAACCGCCGACGACCTTGACGAACGCCGCGCATCGCTCGAACGCAAGATCGGTAAAGCCGGGGACTTCTTTGAGTTGTTCGCGAGTCTGGAACGCGCCGATTTCAGCGCGGCGTTCGCAAACGCGTTTGGCGATCAACGGATTCAATCCGGCGACGTAGCGCAACATGGCGGGCGACGCCGCGTTAAGATCGACGCCGACTTTGTCGACGCAGGAACTGACGACGTTGGTCAGCGCGTCTTTGAGCGCTCTCGGACGAACGTCGTGTTGATACAGGCCGAAACAAAGTTTTTCCGGATCGATTTTTACAAGTTCGTTCAACGGATCCTGAACGCGACGCCCGAGCGAAGCGGCGCTGCGAACGGCCTGGTCAAAGTTGGGAAGATCGTCTTTGGCGGCCTGACTTGTCGCATAAGCGCCCGCGCCTACGTCGTTGACGATCAGATACGCGACGTCTTTGTCCGCGTAATTCTTTTCGATCACCTCGGAAACTAAAATCTCCGCTTCGCGAGAACCGACGCCGGACCCGATCGCGACGACGCTGACGTTATACTTGTCGATCGTCTCGATTATCTTCGCAGTCGCGGCCGCGCGACGTTCGGCGGAGCCCTGAACGACGACCAGATCCTGGCCGAGCACGGCGCCCGACTCGTCGAGCGCGACGAGTTTGCAGCCTTTTTTGAGGCTCGGTTCGACCGCCAGAATTCGACGTCCGGTCAAAGGTTTTTGCAGGAGAAGATTACGGAGACTGCGCGCGCAGACGTTCGCCGCCTGTTCTTCGGCGCGCTCGCTCGCTTCGCGACGCGCTTCGAACATCAGAGACGGCAAGGCCAAACGAACGAGCCCGTCGTCGACGCAGTCGTTTAAAAACGCCGCGTAAGGCCGCGATTCGCCGACAAGAAGCTTTCGCGCCGTCTCTTTAAGGGAATTGACGTCGACGTCCAACTCGACGTTCAGGACTTTGAAGATTTCGCCGCGATTGATCTCTAACAATCGATAAGCCGGACAATTACGAAGGGGAACCGTCGTGTCGACCAAATCGGCGAATTGCCTGTCGCGACGCTCCTGGCGCTTTTCTTTCGTCGGCTTTTTCTTGTCGGCTTTCTTAGCGGGTTCGGCGACTTCCGGCGCCGCTTCGACTTTCGCCGTCTCGACTTTCGCAGCTTCGGCGTTTTCGGCGGACTTTTCCTCGGCGGTCGTTTCCTCGACCGGCTTTTCTTCGGCGGCGGGTTCCGGCGTTTCCGCAACGGGTTCGGCTGGCTCGTTCTTCGTCTCTTCGGCGTTGACGACGGGCTCGTCCTGCGCCTTTTTGACGACCAATTTGCCCGTGCGCTGAACGACGTCGCGAACGGCTCCGCGAAGCTCGAACGTTTCGGCAAATTTTTCGGCGATAATTTCGGCGGCGCCCTTCAACGCTTCTTCGGCGTCGGCGACGCCTTTGCTCGCGTCGACGTACGTCGCGGCGAGCGCCGTAAGTTCCTGCGACTCGTCGGCGGCGGTCAAAATCGCGTTCGCAAGAGGTTCAAGCCCTTTGTCGCGCGCCGTCTGAGCAAGGGAGCCGCGCTTGGAGCGATAAGGAAGATAGAGATCTTCCAGAGGACCGGCGCTTTTCGTTTCGCGAATTTGTTTTTCCAGATCGACGGTAAGTTTTCCCTGCGCGTCGATCGTCTTGGAAAACGAGAGCTTCCGATCCGCCAACTGACGGCTCTTTTGAAACGCGACGGCGATTTTAGCGACGTCTTCTTCGCTAAGATTGCCGGTTTGGTCCTTACGATAACGCGCGATAAACGAGACCGGACAACCTTCTTCCAAAAGAGCGCATGTCGCCGCGACTTGTTCGTGGGGTAGATTAAATTCGTCCGCGAGGGCTTCGTGAACGACGGAAAG
The DNA here is from genome assembly GCA_017550965.1 of Thermoguttaceae bacterium. Taxonomy (GTDB): domain Bacteria; phylum Planctomycetota; class Planctomycetia; order Pirellulales; family Thermoguttaceae; genus RUG369. The sequence continues at coordinate 20,103 of JAFZNK010000250.1, read as the reverse complement.
AACTTCGATCATTGTATTGCGACCGCCTTTAAAATAGGGACTACGCGTCGAGCGACTGCGCTCGACTGAACTGCCAGGTCCGACGCCGCGTCGGAAATAAACGAGCCGAAAAAACAGCGCGCCTATTCTAGAAATCTAAAAGAATTTGCCGTTTTTGTCAAGGGAATGGAAGTTTTTTTAAGAAAAACCAAAAAAAGAACGATTGAACGGGAACGCGCGTCGACGCCGGCGTCGGCGGACGTCGCGTCGCCCCCCTAGTAAAATAATATTTTGGCGGTATAATAACCGCGTCTGTTTACGTCTCGTTATTAAACGAGCCAAAACGTCGCGCGACGCGGCGCGCATAACGTTGAAAGCGCCGCTGTTTCGCCGTTTATTTCGTCGAAAGGATAGAAAATGCAAGAAGAGCGCAAGTTTAATTTTTCCGCAGGTCCTGCGGTCCTCCCGGTTCCCGTTTTGAAAAAAGCTCAAGAAGAACTCCTCTGTCTTCCCGGTTGCGGCGCCTCTATTCTTGAAATCAGCCATCGTTCAAAACAATTTGGCGAAATCCTTCAGCAGACGAAAAACAACGTTCGCGAATTGCTCAACGTTCCGGAAAACTACAAAATCATGTTCCTTCAGGGCGGCGCGTTGACTCAATTCGCCATGCTCCCGATGAACATTATTCGCAACACGAACAAGTCGGGCAATTACCTCGCCACCGGAAACTGGAGTAAAAAAGCCGCGTCCGAAGCGAAAACGCAAGGCAAAGTCGACGTCGTCTGGGACGGCAAAGAAGAAGGATACGTTCGCAAGCCGACCGACGACGAAATCAAATTGACCGACGACGCCGCGTACCTCTATTTCTGCGCGAACGAAACGATCGAAGGAATTCAATATCAACGCGAGCCGAACGTCGACGTTCCTCTTATCTGCGACGCGTCGAGCGAAATTTTCAGCCGTCCGGTCAATATGGAAAAGTACGGCTGCCTCTACGCGTGCGCGCAAAAGAACGCCGGGCCCGCGGGCGTTACGCTCGTTGTCATGCGCGACGACTTCGTCGACATGAGCGGCGACGATCTTCCGTCGATGTTTTCCTACAAGAAACTCGCCGAAAAAGACTCTATGCTCAACACGCCCCCGACCTTCTGCATTTACATCATGAAGCTCGTTACCGAATGGCTCAAAGAGCAAGGCGGTCTTGAAGCGATGCATAAGAAAAACGTCGAGAAGGCGCGGTTGCTCTACGACGCGATCGACGCCTCCAACGGCTTCTATCGCGTTCACGGCAATAAAGAGTACCGCTCGTTCATGAACGTTTCGTTCCGAACCCCGACCGAAGAACTTGACAAATTGTTCCAGGAAGAAGCGGCGAAAGTCAACCTGACGAACCTTGCGGGCCACCGCAGCGTCAAAGGCGAACGCGCGTCGATCTACAACGCCATGCCGCGCGAAGGCGTCGTTCTTCTGCGCGACTTCATGCTCGACTTCGCGAAGAAACACGCGTGAAATTGACGCGCCCCCGCGTCGAAATTGCAAAAGCCCCTCGGATTCTCGTTCGAGGGGCTTTTTTTATTGAACGCCAAAAGCCGGGGACGCAAGTCCCCGGACGGCTATGCGGTTTGACGACGCCATGAGCCGGGGACGCAAAACCCCGGACGGCCCTGCGGTTTGACGACGCCGTGAGCCGGGGCGGCCGTGCGGTTTGACGACGCGTTGAACTGGGAATCGTGCGTTGACGGGAAATATAATACAACGCGCCGCCTGAGGTTGCCGGCGGCATACGCGCGACGAGGGCGCGCTTTTGCCTGCGGCTTTGAGAATGTGTTTGAGCGTCGCGGCGGTTGCAGAACAATATTGCTTTAGTCAGCGACCAACGGGAGCGGGCGTCAATCTTCGCGCGGAAGCGCGCGCCGGGAGTCAGCCGTCGGACTTCGGACCAAGAAACGTCAAACGCGCCCAAGCCATACGACGTGGGCGCGTTATTTTTGGAGACTCCTCAAACGGAACAAATCGCGTTTGAGACAATTGTATCCGCGTTTAGCGGATTAAAGCTCAGCAAGCGGCAGCGGGAGCGCAAGGAGCGACCGGAGCGCAAGGGGCCGGACCGCAAGCGGGCTTGCAGCAGGGCTTAATGCAGGGGAAGCTGATGCGGATGCAACGAACTTTCGGGCAGGCGGGTTTGCAAACGGGCTTGCAGCAGACGGGCTTGCAGATCGGTTTGCAGACAGGCTTGCAGATCGGTTTGCAGACGGGCTTACAGCAGACGGGCTTGCAAATCGGCTTGCAGCAGATCTTCTTGAAGGAGAAGAGCTTGCAGGGTTTGCAGCAGGGTTTGCAAGCGGGAGCTTCACAAGCCGGAGCGCAAGGAGCGACCGGTTCGCAGGGCTTGACTTCTTCGCAAACGGGTTCGCAAGGAGCGACCGGTTCGCAAGGCTTGACTTCTTCAGCCGGCGCGCACGGGGCGACCGGTTCGCAAGGAGCGACAGCTTCGCACGGAGCCGGAGCGGCGCAAGCGGGAGCGCAGCAGCAGCAAGGACGCCAGCTGGCGACCTTCTTCAGGAAGTCGCGAACGGGGGTGCAGCAGGGCTTGCAGCAAGGCGCGCAAGCGGGAGCGCAAGCTTCAACGGCTTCGCAAGGAGCGACGGCTTCGCACGGGGCGACCGGTTCGCACGGGGTAACGGTAACAGCTTCGCAAGGAGCGGCGGCTTCAGCGGCGGGAGCGGCTTCAGCGGCGGCTTCTTCCTGGGCGAACGTGTAGGACGCGCAAACGACCATCGCCAACGCCGCCAGTAAGCTCAGAAACTTTTTCATGGATATTACTCCTAACAGGGGGGTTTGTTGGCGCCGTTATTCTATAAGAACACGTCGCCGGACGAATGTTTCCTCGAGGAAATCTCTGTGATTCCCTCACGTTTTCCACAAGTATAACAACCAAAAAACTGTTGTCAATTATAAAACGTCGCTCAAATTATCTATTTTTGACGAAATCCCTCTTTTTCGTATTCGACGTCTTTGGCTAAGATTATTAAAATCGGGACTTCTAACCAAATTTAAGCAAGAATAAATTTTCAAAAATTTTCTCTATTTTTCCTATCTTAACACATGTTTACCAAAAACAGCGGGATTGAATAATCGTTTCAATCCCGCCAAATAGAACAAACCTAACCAGTTAAGCTCCCAACGGAACTTATTCGACCTCGGAGGTCGCCGGTAATCAATTCGCGTCGACGCTGTTCGTCAATTTGACCTCACAGACAAAAACACATGTCGGCGATAAACATCGCTTCCCAGGACCAGCCGTTCGGTTGGTTGACGATTTCGATAAAGTATTCTTTCGAATCGCTCGAAGCGTCCTCTCCTTCCTGCGCAAACGGAATACTGATTTCCTGCCAGCCGTCAGCGGCGACGGAATCCTTCGACACGACCGTTCGCAACCTCTCTTTTCCGTCGATTCTGACGATCAGCTCGTAATCGCCGCTTTGATCGTCGCTCAGGTGGTGGGAGACGAAGAATCGCAGTCCGGAGTTCTGAGGAGCAGTCGCCTTGCCCGAGAGAACGGCGCCGACTTCCCGACTTTCCGGATGCGTCATGAAGACGTTCCTCCTGCCGCGATATTCTTCGCGATAGCCAGGGTTCATGTCGGGCCCCATATGGGACGCTCGGAACCCGAAGAAAAACTTGTCGAGGGCGCCGTCGTCCGAATAACTTCGGAACTTCAACTTCGCCAATTCTTCTTCGCTAAACATGGCTTCCGGGCCTTCGATCGGCTTGTCGGTCGGCGCGGCGCACGACGTCAACGCGCTCGGCTTGATCTCCGTTTTAGGAATATAGTAGAAGTTTTCGCCGTTTTCTTCGCGAACAAACCCGCCTTCTTTTTCAACCGCTTGCGTCGCGAGCTTCTCGCAGACGTCCAGGAGCGCGGGGAAATTATACGCCGTATGGTTGAAAACTTTCGTTTCGTCGAGTTTCTCGGAAAATCTCGCCGGAAGCGCGCTAAATCCAAGCGTCGTGAACAACACGCCTCCCGCGCTTGACGGATTGCAGTCGGAGTCCTGACCGCAACGCGTCGCGATCTTGATCGTTTCGTCCAAATCGCCGTTTCCATAAAGAAGTCCGACGAGAACGTACGCGCCGTTGATTTTCACGTCGATGTTAAAATCGCTGTCGACGCCCGAGCACGACCATTGGCGATAGTTCGGATTCTCGTGATACTTCTCGTTAATCTTTCGCCAGCAATCTTCGAAATTATCCGGGTATTCCTCTTTCCACTTAAGGACGTCGCGAACCATCTCCGCATATTGCGACCCGGCGGGAATCGCGTCGAGCGCTTTCTTAATAATCTTGACGACGTCCGTTTCAAAGAACGCTTCAGCGTACATCGCGCCGACAAACTGGCCCGCGTACATGCCGTCCCCGTAGTTCATCAGCCGTCCGAATTTTTCGCCCATCAACACGGCGTTGTTCGGCAAGCCGGGAGAAATCAGGCCGGAGAAGTCCGATTCGATTTGATAGTCGATGTCGTCGGCGCAATGGCTGAATTCCGGTCGACTCGAATTCGGCGGCGCGATCCCGCTGCGCAGATTCTTGCGTCCGCAGACGTTCGCGTGCCAAAGGGGATACTCGCTGTTCGCGAAATCAATTCCCGCCTGACGAATTGAAACGTCCAAGCCGTATTCTTCCATCGTGCGCAGGAACGTCATTTCGACGTAAAGGTCGTCCTGACCAAACGCGTCGTTGATCATTTCCGGCTTCCAGACGGGAAGCGCGTCTTCGGGCATGATCCGATTGCAAAACCGGAATTCGGTCGGCGCGCCCCAGCACACGCCCGCGATTTGTCCGATCCAGCCGCCCTTCATCTTATCGCGATATTCCGCGACGGAAATTTTACGATACGACTTGCCGTCTATTTGAACGTCTTCCGCGCGAACGCTCGACGCCAAAAGACCGCCCAGCGCCGTCGCAACGCTCAGCGCGACGCAAAAAAACGTCTTTTTCATGAAACTCTCCTCGAAGCAAAAAAATAAGCGCGCAAACCCGAATAGTTCGCGCGCCTTCATTATAGCGTTCTTAAAATCGAATTTCAACCTTTTCGTTCGAGTTATCTCACAATCGTCTGTTCGCGACCGGGCCCGACCGAAACAAAGGAGATCGGCTTGCCGAGAATTTCCGAGAGCCGCTCGAGATATTTTCTCGCGTTTTCCGGAAGATCTTCGTATTTCCTGACCTGATCTATTTCTTCCGACCAGCCGGGAAGCGTCTCGTAAATCGGCTTGACGCGCGCCAGATCGTCGACGTCGCTTGGGAAACAATCAATACGTTTGCCGTCGAGTTCGTACGCGACGCAGATATTGATCTCGTCGAATCCGCTCAACACGTCGAGCAACATGACGGAAAGTTCCGTCGCTCCGCCAAGTCGACTCGAGTACCGAACGGCGACCGCGTCGAACCAGCCGCAACGTCGCGGACGCTTGGTGACGGTTCCGTACTCATGCCCGCGATCGCGAATGCGCTGACCGATCTCGTCGTGGAGTTCCGTCGGGAACGGACCGCCGCCGACGCGCGTCGTGTACGCTTTAATAATCCCGACGACGCGCTTGATAAACGTCGCGGGCAAACCCGACCCGGCGGTGACGCCGACGCCGGAACTGTTGCTGCTCGTCACGTACGGGAAAGTGCCGTAATCGACGTCGAGCAGAGAGCCTTGCGCGCCTTCGAGCAGGACGTTTTTATTCGCGTCGACCGCGTCGAGCAGGAACGAAACGACGTCTCCGACGAACGGACGCAGGCGCTCGGCGTATTCCGAATACTCGGCGATAATCTTTTCGGCGTCGAGCGGCTCGACGGTCGCGCGGACCTCGTCGTTTTTCGCCATGCCGGGCAAATACGCGTTTTTGAGCGCGACGATCTTGCGAATCTTCTCGGGGAAGTCGGGTCGATACAAATCGCCCATGCGCACCGCCGTCGAACGACCGACTTTGTCGCGATAGCACGGCCCGATCCCGCGCCCGGTCGTGCCGATCGCTTCGGAGCGAACGCCGGAATCGTTCATGAGCCTGTCTTCCTCTTTGTGCCACGGAAAGATGACGTGCGCGCGATCGCTGATAAAGAGGTTTTTCTCAATTTCGACGCCCGATTCGCGGAGCCGATCGATTTCGCCAAGAATAGCGGCGGGGTCGATCACGACGCCGCTGGCGATGCACGAACGCACTTCCGGACGGAAAATCCCGCTCGGAATCAGCGACAATTTGTATTTCTTGCCGTCGAAAACGACGGTATGACCTGCGTTCGCGCCCCCTTGATAGCGGACGACGATTTCGTTTTGAGCGGTCAAAAAGTCGACGATTTTGCCTTTGGCTTCGTCGCCCCATTGCAAACCGATAACGCAAGTAGCGGCCATGATCAACCCTTTATTCTTCAAACGCGCAACGCGCGACGTTCTTTTCGGACGTTCAACGGAAAATCCGCGTCGATTTCCCGGTTCGCGCCCGACAATTAAAAACGAGATTATACCACGAGGGGGGGAGTGTAAAAGCCCCCCGAAAAAACGAGTTCCCGCGACGTCCGATCAGTTCGGCGTGTCCAGATAGGGGTCCTGCCCCATGCCGCGCTGCATCTTTTTGCGTTCTTTTTCGTAATAGAGCATCGTCTTTCGATTGCGATAGTTCTTCTTCTCGACTTTTTTCTGCGCGCGATAGAACATCGCTTCTTTTTCGGGCATCTCCGCGTCGGGAGTCGCTTCGCCCTTCGCCTTGATCTTGTCGGCTTTTTTCGGCCCGTACGCTTTTTCGAGAATTTCGTCTTCTAATGAGAGATATTGTCTGTAAGAGCCGGGGTCGCCCTGACGACCGCAACGCCCGATGAGCTGACGGTCGATACGCGCCGACTCGTGGACTTCGGTGCAGATGACGTCGAGGCCGCCGATTTCGAGCACTTCCGGCGGGAGCTTGATGTCGGTGCCGCGCCCGGCCATATTCGTGGAGACCGTCACTTTGCCCCAATGCCCCGCGTCCGCGACGATTTCCGCCTCTTCGGCGATGCGGTTCGCGTTCAGGACGCTGTGCTCCATCTTGCATTCCTGCAAAAGCCCGGAGAGAATTTCCGACTTGTCGATCGTTCTTGTGCCGATAAGCACGGGCCGGCCCAACGAGTGCAACTCGGAAATTTCCTGAACGATCGCGTTCCACTTGGCGCGCTCGGTCGCAAAGACGCGCGTTTCGAGTTTGACGCGGCGCGGCGGCTTGTTCGTCGGGACCGGCACGACGTGGCATTTGTAGATTTTGGACAATTCGCGCTTCGACGTTCGCGCCGTCCCCGTCATCCCCGCGAGGTACTCGAATCGCAGGAAGAAGTCCTGAACGGTGACGCGCGCCGCCTGACCGGTCGCGACGGTAATCTCGACGCCCTCTTTCGCCTCGACCGCCTGGTGGATTCCTTCGCGCCACTTGCGCCCTTCCCCAAGACGGCCCGTGAATTCGTCGACGATGACGATTTCGCCGTCGCGAACGACGTATTGCTGATCGAGGTGAAATTCGCGGTCGACTTTAATCGCGCGCTTGACGTACTCGTAGACGTGATACAACCCCGTGGAGGACATCGCGTCGGGCTTCTTGAGTCGACGAGCCTTTTGACGTCCTTCGCGCGTCAATTCGACTTCGCGCTTTTCGTGGTCGTAGGTGTAGTCTTCGTCTTCAATAAATTCGTAGATGGAATCGGCGGCCCATTTGTACGCCTCCACTTCCTGCTTTTGCTCTTCGGTCGGGAGCGCGCTGATGATCAACGGGGTGCTCGCCTCGTCGATAAGAATCGAGTCCGCCTCGTCGACAAGGCAGAAATACGGCTCGGTTCGCTGGGTCGGCTGCTCGTCTTTTTCGCGCTGTTCGCGAAGCATCGCGCCGAGCAGGTCCGTCTGACCTTCGCGAATACGGCGCAGAAGGAGCCGGTCGCGAAGGAAGTCGAATCCGAATTCTTTCGCGGTGCCGTAGGTGACGTCGCATTGATACGCCTGACGCCGCGAGTCGGTTTGCTGCTGCGTCTGAATGACGCCGACTTTCATGCCGAGCGCCTTGTAGATCGGGCCCATGAGTTCGGCGTCGCGCGCGGCGAGATAGTCGTTGACGGTCGCGAGCAACGCGCCCTTGCCCGCGAGCGCGCGAAGATACATCGGCGCGGTCGCCGTGAGCGTCTTGCCTTCCCCCGTCTGCATTTCGACGATCGACCGATTGAACATCGCGATACCGCCGAGAATCTGCACGTCGAAGTGCCGCATGCCGATCGTGCGGATCCCCGCCTCGCGAACGAGCGCGAACGCTTCCGGAAGGAGTCTCGCAAGCGGCTCTCCGCTTCGCGCGCGATAGCGCAGCGACAGGCTCTCTTTGCGCAACTCGCCGTCGGTCATCTTCTGATACTTCGGCTCGAGCGCGTTGACGCGTTCCAATTCGTACGACCATTTGGCGAGCCGCCCCGAAGTCGTAAAGGGCAAGCAACTGTCGACCAATCGTTTTGAACCTGACGGTATTGCGCTCAAGGAATTTCTCCAAAAAAATGCGGTTTTTGCGAACCGACGTCGCCAATTGCGTCGAAGACGCTCTCCAACGCATAACCTATTCAATTTAACCTATTTTACCGCCAACGTCAAGTCCGACGGCGGACTCCCGGTTCGCGCTCCCGCGCGAGGCGGAAACAACCGCTCCCGCTGGTCGCTGTCCGACTAGCAATATTCCCTCATCCAACGCAACGCGTAAATTACAGTTCGCAAGCCGCCTTCTAAAGGACGCAGGGGCCTTGTGCCCCGGAGTCCGGCGGCGGTCTCGACATATCAACCGTTGACACAGTTTATCCAAAACAAGGCGACGCTAAAACACACGATTCCCCAACCAACGCGCCGATCCGACGGCGGACTCCCAGATCGCGCTACCGCGCTACGCGGAAATATCCGCTCCCGTCGGTTGCCGGCGCATAAGGACAGTAGACGGTAGGGCGTTTTTGAATCGTCGCTCAAGAGAAGCGTCGACGTCTTGAAACGGGCGTCGCGCAAGATATAATGGCGAACGCGTCTAAACAACGCGCGTCCGAATCTCGAAAATCGACGTCGCCGAGGCGTCAATCGTCGCGATTCGTCAAACAAACAAAACAAAAGCAATAAGAAAATAATCGCATGTCAACCGATTGCGAACTTAGCTCCAACGGAAAAGTTTTTAAAAAGTATCTGGGAACCGATTCGGAGTTTACGATTCCGGACGGCGTGAAAACAATTGGAACGGAAGCGTTTAAGAACTGCGCGACGTTGAAATCGATCGTGATTCCCGACGGCGTCAAAACAATCGGCTGGGGCGCGTTTTACGGATGCAAATCGCTGAAGTCGATCGAACTTCCGGACAGCGTTAACGAAATAAGGACCGTCGCGTTTTGCGGGTGTTCGGCGTTGACCTCGATCGCCGTTCCCCGGCGCGTCAAAACGATATGGGAGAAGGCGTTTTACGGATGTTCGTCGCTAAAGTCGATTATTCTTCCGGAATCGTTAAAAGTAATTGGGGCGTCCGCGTTTTACGGCTGTTCGTCGTTGACGTCGATCGTTGTTCCGGACTCGGTTAGGAAAATCGCCGAGCGCGCGTTCGACCGCTGTTCGTCTCTGACGTCGGTTTTTATTCCCAAACGCGTCAAGAAGATCGGGCTGGGCGCGTTTGGAGGTTGTCCTTCGCTGAAATCGTTTGAAGTCGACGAGAACAATCGGAACTATCGCTCCGACGACGGCGTTTTGTTCTCCAAAGACGGCAAAACGCTCGTAAAAGTTCCGGGCGGCGCCTCTTTGGAAACCTTCTTCGTCTCGAATGAAATCAAAAAGATACGTCGCGACGCGTTTTACGCGTGTCGTTCGCTTCAATCGATCGACGTCGCGGAAGACAATCTCAACTACCGTTCTATCGACGGCGTTCTGTTCTCAAAAGACGGAAAGGAACTCGTCGAATTTCCCGAAGGGATGAAAATAGAGCGTTTTCCGGTCGCCGAAGACGTCAAACTCGCTTCGTTCGGCGCATGTCCTTCGCTGGAATTCGTCGACGTCGCGGAAAATAATCCCCGATATCGCTCTGTCGACGGCGTTTTGTTCTCCAAAAACGAAAAAAGTCTGATCAAATTTCCGGGCGGCATGAAAAAAGAAAGCTTCGTCGTTCCCGAAAGCGTCGAAGAAATCGCGGACGAAGCTTTCGCCGATTGTTCGTCGTTGACGTCGATTATTATTCCCGGAACCGTTAACGGCATTGGATGGGAAGCGTTTAGGAGCTGTTCTTCGCTCGAGTCGGTCGTCGTTCAGGAAGGCGTCGAATCGATCGGGCCGCTGGCGTTTGCCGACTGCCCGGCGTTAAAGTCGGTCGTCCTGCCGAAAAGCGTCGAGTTTTTTGGCGGCTGCGCGTTTTGGGACGAGGACGGCGAATGCGTCGAGCTGGAATTTGTAGGAGAGGGAGTCTTTTACGGCTGCGAGGCCCTGACGATACGCGCGCCCAAGGGCTCGCCCGCGGAACGGTACGCGCGAGAATGCGGACTCGATTTCGAGCCCGTCGAATGAACCGCGAGAAAACGGACGACCCCAAAACGCGACTGTTCAAGTCGTTCTTTAAAAAGCGAAAACGCGTTTAAAAAACCGCTTTCTTGCGTCCGCTCTGGCTCAAGTCCGACGATAAGTTATACTATAAAGCGCGCGAACGCAAAATTGGAACCGCGAACAAAGGTCGCTTACATATAAGTTGGAGATTACAACGCCATGTCGTTCAAAAAGAAAAACGTTTACCTGCTGTTTTTGTCGTCGACGTTCGTACTGGCGACGCTCGTCTTTTCTCCGTCTTTCGCAAGCGCCGCGCAAGGCGACTGTCAACTTAGCGACGACGGCAAGACGCTTAAAAAGTACGCGGGAAACGACGCTTCTTTTGTCGTTCCCGAAGGCGTGACGAAAATCGGAAGTCTGGCGTTCTCCAACTGCCCGACGTTGACGTCGGTCGTCGTTCCCGAAGGCGTGACGGAAATTGGCGTCTACGCGTTCTCCGGGGCGTCCGCGCTGACGTCGGTCGACGTCGCGGAAAGCGTGTCCAAAATTGGAGCCAACGCGTTCTCCGGCTGTTCGGAGCTGACCTCGATCGACGTCGCGGAAAGCAACTCTCGCTACTGTTCGGTCGACGGCGTTCTCTTTGACAAAGCCAAAACGACGCTGCTCAAATATCCTTCGGCGAAAAAAGACGAACGCTACGTCGTTCCGGAAGGCGTGGCGTCAATTGGAAACTCCGCCTTCTCCGATTGCGCGGCGTTGACGTCGATCGTCGTTCCCGAAAGCGTCGTCGAAATAGGCGTCGGCGCGTTTTCCGGCTGTTCTGCGCTGACCTCGATCTTCGTTCCCAACGGCGTCGCAAAAATCGCCAATTTCGCGTTTTCCGGCTGTTCGGCGCTGACGGCGCTGACCGTTCCCGAAGGCGCGACGGAAATCGGCGACAACGCGTTTTCCAACTGTTCGTCGTTGATTGCCGTCGATCTCCCGCAAAGCGCGACAAAAATCGGAAAATTCGCGTTCCTCGGCTGCTCGGAACTGACCGTGATCGATCTTCCCAAAAGCCTCGCGACCGTCGGCGACGGCGCGTTTGGAAATTGTTCGTCCCTGACGGAAATCGTCGTTCCGGACGGCGTGACGGAAATTAGCGACGGCGCGTTTTCCGGCTGTTCGGCGCTGGCCTCGATCGACCTTCCGGACGGCGTCGTCCGCATTGGAAAAAACGCGTTTACCGCGTGTTCGTCGTTGACGTCGGTCGTCGTTCCCAGGGGCGTGACGGCGATCGAATACTACGCGTTCAACGCCTGTTATTCGCTGAAGTCGATTGCTCTTCCGGACGGCGTCGCGGCAATTGGGGACGGCGCGTTCGACAGCTGTTCGTCGCTGGCCTCGATCGACGTTCCGGAAAGCGTAACCCGAATCGGCGAGAACGCGTTCTGGGGTTGTTCGTCGCTGACGTCGTTTAACGTTCCGGCGGGCGTTGCGGAAATCGGCGGCCTGACGTTCCAGGATTGCCCGGCGCTCCTGGAAATTAACGTCGCCAAAGACAACGCCCGTTACCGTTCGATCGACGGCGTTTTGTTCTCAAAAGACGGTAAAACGCTCGTAAAATACCCCGAGGGAAAGAAAGCCAAAAGCTATCGCGTCTCAAAAGACGTCGCGGAAATAGAATACGCCGCGTTTGCAAACGCGCAATTGTTAGAGTCGATCGACGTCGCGGACGCCAATTCCAACTACCGCTCGATCGACGGGGCGTTGTTCACAAAGGACGGCAAAACGCTCGTTCAATTCCCCGCCGGCATGAAAAAAGACGCGTACGCTATTCCAAAAGGCGTGACGGCGCTTGGAACCGGCGCGTTCTATCGTTGTTCGTCGTTGAAGTCGATCGACGCGCCCAGGGGAGTGACGGAACTTGGCGAAGCGACGTTCGAAGGCTGCTCGGCGCTGACGTCGATTAACGTCCCGGAGGGAATAACGGAAATCGGCGAAAAAACGTTCGCCGACTGCTCGGCGCTGACGGCGTTTGTCGTGCCCGACGGCGTCAAAGTAATTGAACACGAGGCGTTTGAAGGTTGCGAGTCGTTGAAACTGATCGTTATCCCCGCAAGCGTCGAGGAAATCGACTCTCCTTTTGAAGGGCGCTATTCCCTGACGATCCGCGCGCCTAAAGGATCTAACGCCGAAGAATTCGCGACGAAAGAGGGAATCAATTTCGAATCGTTAGAATAACGCCGCCGCGCTCGAAGGACGCGACAAAATGAGGACGGCGCCGCAAAACGGCGCCAAAACCGTTTTATTTTAACACTTTCCAAATTCCCGCGCGATGATTCCCAACTCTCGTGAGGCGTCCTTTTCCACGAAGCGTATTGAGGACGCGTTGCGTCGTTCGCGACGATTTGGCAATTTTAGCCGATAGTTTTTCTCTGGTAATACCCGGATTCTCGCCGACAATCTTCAGGACTTGTTTTTCCGTTTCGTTCAGGTCGTTCGTCGCGTCGTCAAGGCTTGGAACCGCGGCCTTTGCGACGCCGTCCCTGCGGTATAAAACGACTTCAAACCCGGTATTTAAGTATTCGAAACCATATTTAACTCCGGCGGCTTTGCAAAACTCGTCGATTCTTCGAAACCCGGTTCCAAAACTTTCGACGTCCTTACTGAGATAAAGCGTGTTGGCGATCAAACGATTTCTTATCACCGACGGAAGGTTCTTTTTGACGTAATCTCTGGGAGGATTAGGGCTGGCGTAAGTCCCCGGATTATAGATCGTAACCTTATTCGGATAGACGCAGACTTCATGAACCGTGTCGCTATAATACTTAGCGTGCGCAAAGCTGTTGGCGAGAACTTCTCTAACGACCTCGACGGGGATTTCCGGAGTTTCCACTCGTTCGTTTCCCACGATCTCGGCTCGCCAGTGAATATTGCTCATGATGTAGTTTTCCGCCAGCCTGACGAGCTTGTAAATGGAGCCTTCTTCCGTCTTCTGGTCAAGAAAAGTCAACTTGTATTCAGTGGCGAACACGGCCAGTTTCAAAGAAAGCTTTGGTTTCTTCCCAAACAGAAGCGCGCCCGCCTCGTTGAAAAACTCGCCGTCGCTTAAGCCCAACCTCTTGAGACAACTTGCCGCAGAGCCCTTAACGCTCGGTATGCGCCCCGCTTTAAGCGCGCGATCTTTGAAATCGCCAAATGAAGTTCTGTCGTAAGAGTTGACCAAAACGTCCGTCTTGACTTCTTCCCAATCCTCCGGACGCGTCGATTCACGAAAGAACTTCTTCATTTCCGAAGGATTAATTTCGCGATCTTCGTCCGCGACTCTGACGTAATATCTTCCTCTGCACGAATAGGGACGTTCCTCGCCGCTAAACTCAATTTTGATCAGATTTTTTCCGTCAAGTTCAACCATATTGACCGTCGGATAAATCTGCGGTTTGATCGTTTCGTAAATAGCTCTCGAAACGTCTCTTAACGTCTCTTCGGAAACGTCTTGTCCGATCGCGACTCCGTCTTTTCTCACGCCGAAGTAAAGAACGCCCGCGCCGTGCTTATTGAGTATCGAAGCGATGGAAACGCACGCTTCCCTCAACTCGCCCGTCGTTTTTTTATATTCAAGCGTTTCTGTTTCTACAGGTAATTTCATGGCAATTCCTCCAAAACGCCATTATACGCGAAATTGAAGTTTTGTCACCAAAGACGTCACAAAAAATGGCGCCAAAACGACGCCAAAACCGGCGCCGTCGTCGACTTCTTTTAAGAGAAACTCCCGGCAAAAACAAAAATTTCAAAAATTCTTCAGTCCCCCGCTTGAAAAACTTTAATTAGCGTTATAATACGGGCTCGAATTAAGTTAGGGAAAAGAATTAAGAGCTTGGCATACGGGAAAGACTGGGTATGCCTGTCGGAACAACTCAGGTATGGGGGGTGGTTCTATGTCAAATCGATCTGTAGGGTTCGACGTTGCCGCCGACGGCAAAGTTTTCAGAAGGTTATGGGATCGCGTTTGCGACGACGAGTTCAAATACGACGACGCGAGTCGTTTCGGCCAGAAAGACGCGCGAAACGAAAGAGTGATCGTCGTTCCGGACGGCGTCGAGCGCATTGACGAAGTCGCGTTTTACGGGCTTCCTTATTTAGCAAAAGTCGTTTTGCCCAACAGCTTAACGACAATCGGCAGAGGCGCGTTCGCCGCGTGCGAATCGCTCTCGGAAGTCGACGTTCCGCCGAACGTTCGGGATATCGGCGAGGGCGCGTTTAAAGACTGCTCGTCGCTGTTAAACATGGCCGTTCCGTCAAAAGTGAGCGCGATCAAAGACGGCGTGTTTTTCGGCTGTTCGACGCTTTTGCAAATTACGGTCCCTCAGGGACTTCGAACAATCGGCGAATGGGCGTTCAGCGGCTGTTCGTCGTTGACGCGGTTCGTCGTCCCGGAAAACGTCGCGTCTATTGGCAAAGGCGCGTTTCTCGACTGCTTCAGCCTGAAAGAAGTCGTCTTGCCAAAAGAAATCGAAGTTGTTGAAGTCGGCGTTTTTGCGCATTGCTCGGCGCTGACGAAAATCGTTCTGCCGGAAAACGTCGACGCCGTTTGTCGAAACGCGTTTCAGAACTGCTCCAAATTGAAGGAAATCGTCGCGCCCGACGGACTCCTTAAAATCGGCGACTCCGCTTTTGAGGGCTGTTCGTCGCTCACGAGCGTCGACTTGCCCAAAAGCGTCGCAAAGATCGGACGTCAGGCGTTTAAAGATTGTTCGGCGCTTACGCGCGTCGTCGCGCCGAACGAATCGGCGCGAATCGGACGGGACGCGTTTAAAGGTTGCGACGCCCTGACGATTTGCGCGCCAAAAGGGTCTGCGGCGGAGCGCTACGCCGTCGAACATAAATTGCGTTTTGAAGCGCTGAATTGACGCGCGCGACTCGACGCATACGCGCAATCAGGGGGGCGTTTTGAAGAATCGGGAAATCTTCGAAACGCGCTTGCTTTTCGCCAATTGTTTCTCAGAGATTGGCGATCGATCGTTTTTTTGCTGAAGCGGACGCGGCAAGGTCGCCGCGGGCGCTTTATCTCACTATTACGCGCACGGAAAGGGCTGACGAACGATGGAGTACAAACTTAGCGACGACGGAAAACGTCTTGAACGTTACTACGGCGAAACAGAAAGCGAGTTTACGATTCCGGACGGAGTCGAAACGGTCGACTACGACGCTTTTGAAGAATGCGAATTGAAGAAGATTATCGTTCACAAAAACGTTTCCGACGTTTACGCGGCGCGTTATTGTCCCGAACTGGAGTCGATTGAAGTCGCCGAAGACAATCCCTATTACCGTTCGATCGACGGCGTTTTGTTCGACAAAGATTGCAAAACGCTTCTCGTCTATCCCGCCAAAAAAAGCGACCGCGAATATACCGTGCCTGACGGCGTGGAAGATATTGGCTCCGCGTTTGGCTCCAGTTCTCTGTTGGAAGAGGTCTTCTTGCCGGCAAGCTTGAAAAAAATTGACGGCGACGCGTTCGAATACAGTTCGGTTCGATTCCTTGATCTTCCGTTCGGCGTCAAAAGAATTGAAAGCGGGACGTTCGCCAATAGCAGTCTCGTGCGAATTGACATCCCGGAAAGCGTCGAAGCGATCGAATCGGGGGCGTTTTGCCAATGCTTTATCCTGTCGTTGGTTAACATCCCTGAAAACGTCAAAGTCATTGAAAGCTTCACGTTTGACGAATGTCTGCAACTGAGGACGATCGATCTCCCGGAGGATCTTGAAATCATTGAAAGCTACGCGTTCTCCAGTTGTCAAAGTCTCGAAGACGTTTACGTACCGCAAGGCGTTCACAAAATAGGGAACGGCGCGTTTTCCGGCTGTTGGTCGCTGGAGTCGATCGACCTGCCGTCAGAACTTAAAATCATTGAGGAAAGAGTCTTTGCGCGTTGTTCCTCCCTGAAGTCGATCGATCTCCCGGACGGCGTCGAGGTTATTGAGAACGAAGCGTTTGCGGAATGTAGTTCGCTGGAATCGATCGAAATTCCGGAAGGAGTTCTCGAAATCCGCAATTTGGCGTTTTGCGATTGCAAATCGCTGACAGAAGTCTTCCTTCCGCAAAGCGTTAAGAAAATTGGAGAAAACGCGTTCAGAAATTGCCCGAATTTAACGATACGCGCGCCGGGCGGCTCCTACGCGGAACAATACGCTAAAGAAAAAGGAATCAAATTCCAGCCGCTGAACTAGACGCAAACGCAAATCAACGCAGACATATAAGTCAGGGGGCCGCTTCCGAGGATCGACCGGGATCTTCGAAGCGAGTTTTTCGCCGATTCCTTCTCAAGAATCGGCTCAAGATCACGAATCAGTTTTTTACGTTACAAAACGCGCCGGCGTCGTCTATCGCCGGCGCGCGGGAGATTTCTGTTTGAAGGAAGGATTTGTTATGGAAACAAAACTTAGCGAAGACGGCAAGCGGTTGATAGAATGCAAAGGAGACGACGCGCGTTACACGACGCCCAGGGGAGTCTTTGTAATTACCAGTTTTACGTTTGGAAAACAAGAGTGTCCGTCGTTGAAGACGCTCTGTTTGTCCGAAGACGTTTGCAGTATTGACAAATACGCGATTAGCAGTCGTATGGAGCTCGAAGCGTTTGAAGTCGCGCCGGGCAATTCCCGATACGGCGCGATCGACGGCGTTTTGTTCGCCAGCGAAGAGCGCGTTCTCGTTAAATTCCCCGGCGGCGCGAATAAGGAACGCTATAACGTTCCCAAGAGCGTCGAAGTGATCGCCGATTTCGCGTTTTCGTATAATTCGACGCTGCGGGAAATCAACTTGTCCGACGCGCTCAAAACGATCGGAGAGGGCGCGTTTGAACATTGCGTCGCGTTGACAAAAATCGAGACGCCCGAACGCGTTAAAGAGATTAAAGCGGACGCGTTTGAAGGATGTTATTCGCTGAAGTCGATTTCGCTTCCGGCGTCGCTCAACGTCGTTGGATCCAGCGCGTTTAATCGCTGTTCCGCGCTGACTTCGATCGTCGTTCCCGAAAACGTCGATAAGATCAAGTCGTATACGTTTCACAGCTGTTCGTCGTTGACGTCGGTCGCTCTTCCGGACGGCGTTAAATCAATTGACGACTCCGCGTTTTCCGAATGTTGCTCGCTCCAGTCGCTCGTTCTTCCTGAAAAACTCGCTCACATCGGCGATTGCGCGTTTTGCGAATGTTCGTCGCTTAAAGAGATCGTCTTGCCGAAGAACGTCAGGCATATTGGGGCTCGCGCCTTTTGCGACTGCGAGTCGCTTACGAAACTTGTCGCGAGCGACGAGATCAAGAAGATCGGCGAAGACGCGTTCGACCGATGCGATCTTCTGACGATCTACGCGCCAAAGGGATCCTATATCGAACGTTACGCCAGAAAACACAACATAGACTTCGCGGCTATTGACTAGTGGAAGCCGCGTTAATTGAAGACAAAAGCCGGGGACGCGAGTCCCCGGATAGCGTCGCGGTTTTGGAACCGCGTTGATTGAAGAAATCGCGTGTTGACGGTTGATATTATACAACCCGCCGCCGGACTCCGGGGCACAAGACCCCTGCGTCCTTTAAAAGGCGGCTTGCGAACTTGAGTTTGGGCGTCGCAGTTGGGCGTCGCCCTGTTTGCCGCTTAGAACCACCCGCCAAAAGCGACGATGAAGCCGGCGGCGACGACGGAGACCATGCTCATCAACTTGATAATGATGTTGAGCGAAGGGCCGGTCGTGTCTTTGAAGGGGTCGCCGACGGTGTCGCCGACGACGGTCGCCTTATGGCATTCGGAGCGCTTGCCGCCAAGAGACGGATCGATATTCGACTCGACGTATTTCTTGGCGTTGTCCCACGCGCCGCCCGCGTTGGCCATATAGACGGCGACGCAGAACCCGGCGGTCAACGCGCCGACCAGCAACCCGATCACGCCCGTCACGCCGAGGACCAGACCGACGACGATCGGCATGACCAGGCCGAGCAGCGACGGCACGATCATCTCGCGCTGAGCCGCTTTGGTCGATATCGCCACGGGCGTGGCGTAGTCGGGCTCCGCTTCGTATTCCATAATCCCTTTGATCTCGCGGAACTGGCGGCGAACTTCTTCGACCATGCCGGACGCGGCGCGGCCGACGGCGGTCATCGTCAACGCGCCGAAGACGAAGACGGTCATCGCGCCAGGAAAATCCCGACGAGAACTTTCGGGTTGAGCAAGTTGCAGGAGTAGAACTTCATCCAGTCCATCATATTCGCGGACTTAACGGAGACCATGTCGGTCTTTTCGGCGGCGGTTTCCGGAACAAACGGGCACGCGGCGGCGATTTCCGGAGCGATGAACGCGGGGCCTTTGTCGGTAGTTAATCCCTTCCACGCCTCGTTCGAGCCTTTCCAGAGCCTGTCGGAACCGCGATAGATCGGCATGTCTTCGTTGGGATTGTTCGCCTGATCGGGCATGACCAGGAACGTCTTCGGGAACCAGTCGCGACCGGCGGCTTTATAAGCGGCCTTTTCTTTTTCGACGACTTCTTCGCCCGGATAGTAGACGACGAAGTTGTCGGCGACTTTATAATATCCGTTTTCCGCGTCTTTATTCGCTTCGATCTTGGTTACGGCGGAAACGCCCCAGCGTTCGAATCCGACGCGAACTTCTTCGACGTACGCGGCCAAAAGCGCGAGCGCGGTAAGCGCGGCGGAACCGATCGCAAAGCCTTTGCCCGTCGCGGCGGTCGTGTTGCCGAGCGAATCGAGCGCGTCGGTGCGGCGACGAACTTCTTCCGGAAGTCCGGCCATTTCCGCGTTGCCGCCGGCGTTGTCGGCGATCGGGCCGTACGCGTCGGTCGCGAGCGTGACGCCAAGAGTCGAGAGCATGCCGACGGCGGCGACGCCGACGCCGTAAAGACCGAGCGAGAACGTCTTGACGTTCGAGAAATCGAATCCGGTCGTGAAGCCAAACGCCAACAAGGTGGCGATTCCGACGATCACCACGGGCGCCCAGACGCTGTACATGCCTTCGGCGATGCCGGCGATGATGACGGTCGCGGGGCCGGTTTTGCCCTGATTGGCGATCGCGCGCGTCGGCTTATATTCGTACGCGGTGCGATATTCGGTCCATTTTCCTATCAGCCAGCCGGCGAAGAGCCCGACGACGACGGAGAACCCGGCCAGACGCGCGGTGCCTTTGAGCATAAGGAACGCGGCGGCGATCGAGAGAACCGCGATAATGAGCGAAGGAAGATTGACGCCTTTGCCAAGCGCTTTGAGGAGCGCGCCCTGGTCGGCGCTTTCGTCGGTCTTCACAAGGAAGACGCCGTAAATCGAGAGCGCGATTCCAATAGCGGCGAGAATAATCGGGAGGAACAGCGCGCACATCTGCGTCGTTTCCGACTCGCCCATCGCGGCGTACGCGGCGACGCCAAGCGCGGCGGACGAAAGAATCGAGCCGCAGTAGGATTCGTAAAGGTCCGCGCCCATGCCGGCGACGTCGCCGACGTTGTCGCCGACGTTGTCCGCGATGGTGGCGGGGTTGCGTCGGTCGTCTTCGGGTATCCCCGCTTCGACTTTGCCGACGAGGTCGGCGCCGACGTCCGCCGCTTT
>JAFZNK010000249.1 GCA_017550965.1 Thermoguttaceae bacterium | reverse complement strand
CTATTATGGTTTCTTGTCCTCATTGCGCCGTTTAATCCGATCTTCTTTTCATTTTTCCCCCACGGGCTGACGCCCTTTGCCTTCGATCCATTTGCGCTCATATCGCGTTGGTTGCACGAGCGCATTTTAAGTCTATCGCTTATTGTCTTCCTTCTGAGTTTCGTTATTTCCCCCTTCCTTTGGAGGTTTCACATTTGTCCTTGCGGAATCGTACAGGAAATTCTTTACCTTCCATCGACATTGGTTAGACGCTTTAAAAAGGTTCGTTCCCATTCACACCAGCCAGAGTTAAAGTTGTCGGCAAGACGTTCTTTTTTCACCTCCTGTTGCGCCGTTGTTTCATTCGTAGCAGTAGGATTATATTCGCGTTTGGTTGGTGGCCGCAGCCAAGCTCTAAAAACGACAATACGTCCGCCCGGCGCGCGTTCCGAAATAGATTTCTTGACAAGGTGCTCTCGTTGCTATTTGTGTGTGGAGAGTTGCCCAAACAACATACTGCGTACGAATGCCGTCAACTTGAAACAAGACTCGCGACGTCCGGAGTTTTTCGCGTTTCAATTACCTACCGTCGACTTTAGTCTCGGGAAGGGCTATTGTGAAAAGGACTGCGTTCAATGCTCGACGGTATGCCCTTCTGGAGCGTTAATCAAACTGCTTCCTGATGAAAAAGCGAGGGCTCCGATCGCTCGAGTTCAATTTACGTTTGATAGATGTCTGTTGTACTACCAACATGAGTGCTCAATTTGTCGGCGCGAATGCCCATATGACGCCATTAATTTTGTCTGGTCCGAAGAGGAATACGAAAAGCTCCCGGTAATCGACGAAAGCAAGTGCGTGGGGTGCGGTCGTTGCGTTGTCTTCTGTCCAGGACAACCATCTTTCAACGAACAGGGTGAAATCGTAGAAGAAATGGCGTCTTCTCAAACTAAAGCGCTGGAAATTACGCCGATTCAACGACAGTAGGATCACATAAACAAAAAAGGAAGACGCCGAATCAAACGTCTTCCTTTCCATAGTTGGCGATCTAAATCGAAGCTTTAGTAATTGACTCGACCACTCATGAGGACGTCGGGACCAACCACTTCAATCTTCTTATTACGAAGCGTCGCCGCTTTCCGCATTAACTCGCGACCAACGCCGCCAACGGCGACAACCGCCTCGCTACCGCCAACGATCTTAGGCGAGACGAAAACCCGCGCTTCATCGATCATCTCCATATCGAAGAGGTGTCCCAGAAGTTCGCCGCCTCCCTCAACCAGAACGTTGGTCATACCACGCGCGGCAAGTTCACTGAAAAGAAGAATGAGTCGTTCTTCATGAGTTTCCGCAGGTAGAACAAGAACCTCGGCGCCTTTCGACTCCCAGAATTCTTTCTTGCCCCGGGGGGTGTTCGGTCCAAAGACGAGTAGAAGAGGAACGTCGCGCGCGGTTAACGCCAACTCGGAAAACACAGAAAGAGTACCGCCAGAGTCAAACACGATTCGGGTTGGAATTCGTTTTGGCGCTCGCCCTTCCGGCAATCTAACCGTTAGTTTTGGATCGTCCTCCATTGCCGTACGACTACCAATAAGAATGGCGTCGACACACTCGCGCCACTCGTGAACTCTCAACCGAGCTTCGTCAGAAGAGATCCAGTAACTCGATCCAATACGAGTAGCAATCTTCCCGTCAAGCGTCATCGCCCATTTGCCAATCAACCAGGGACGATCCTTTAAAAGCCGCGTGACATAAGGCGCGTTGAGTTCCTGAGCTTCTTTTTCACAAACGCCAACTTCCACCTCAATCCCAGCGTCGCGCAACTTTTCAATTCCTGCCCCATCATTCTGGGGGAACGGATCGCTCATTGCTATAACGACGCGTTTGACGCCGGAAGCTATTACGCGATCCACGCATGGAGGCGTCTTGCCTTGGTGAACGCACGGTTCGAGCGTAACGTACATAACGCCGCCCTTGGCAAATTCGCCCGCCATTTTGAGCGCGTTAATTTCAGCATGAGCCTCGCCGTACTTCTGATGCCATCCTTCGCCGACGATAAGACGCGCCTCGCTTCGCGAATCGCCTTCGCCTTCAACCATATCGAATTCGCCGTTCTCCAGCAAAATGTCCTTTTGGTTTTCCGGATCCGACTCCGTTAAATCTTCGCGAACAATTACGCACCCGACCATTGGATTGGGTTCTACAAACCCTTGACCTCGAAGTGCGAGCTTCAACGCGCGTTTCATATAGATCTGATCGAGGTTCGAAGCCATTTTCGCAACCGATCCTTTTATCGCTCTGTTCGAATCGAACCACTGTGAGATCGGTTCGACAAAACAACTATCAAAAAATCTATTCAACTACCAATAGGGACTCAGGAACTTAACTAAAAGGTCCCCAACGCCCATTCCGTTCATTATACACAAGACAACCTTATTTTCAAGAGCCGTTGACTTCGAATATGACGCCAGGCATATCAATCAAGTTCTTTAAAAAACAATACGCCCAACTAAGCATAACGCTAGTTGGACGCAGAATAAGACCTGTTACAGACCTAAAATCATTCGGATTCGCGACGTAACCGAATCAAATCGGACGTCGTACGCATCGCGCAAAACTTTGGGCCGCACATTGTGCAATAATCTTCATTTGCGATCGTTCCGTCAGAATTAAGAGTCGGATGCCGACCTTTGGGACACCTTTTCACGTCAGT
>JAFZNK010000248.1 GCA_017550965.1 Thermoguttaceae bacterium | reverse complement strand
CGCCAGCCCGCGCTTCCGCTGGGGAAGTCGAGATCGTCGTAGAAGACGACTTTCATACCAAGCTTGTCGGCGAGGTCGAGCGCTTTGCCGTACTGCGTCAAATACTCTTCGGTGAGATATTTAGGCGTCGTTTTAGTCAGCGGCAGGAAGGTGATTCCGCCGAACCCGTTTTGTTGGCCGACTTCGAAGATCTCGCGAATGATCTCGTCGGAGAGTTCGCCGTTGGTGTGCCAGAGGGGCTGGCCTTTGAGCGGGATCTTTGCGTCGGGCAAGATCGACGGCGCCTCGCGGAACCATTCTCTGAGTTGGTCGGGGCTGGCGGCGACGGCGGAGGCGCCCAGCGCGTTGCGTTCGACCGCCTTGCCCGCGTCGGACCGCGTGTCAGCGGCGACCGCGGTCGCCGCGAACGTCGTTAGCGCAAATAACGATAAGAGTAAGGATTTATGCGACATGATATTTTGGAGCGATAAGCCGGGGACGCAAGTCCCCGGACGGCGTTGCGGTTTGAGGGCGCATGAGCCGGGGACGTCAGTCCCCGGATGGATATGCGGTTTGGGGGCGCGTCGATTGGGGAATGACGCGTGGGACTAGACCAACTGCAACTTGCTTTGAAGAGCCTTGACTTTTGTTTCAAACTCTTCTTCGGTCATCTTGACCTTATGAGCAGCTTGAGTTAGCGACAAAAGCCCGTCTTGAACCAGGTCGGCAAGATTGAGTAAAACGCCCTCTTCACGCCCTTGCTCGCGTCCCTCTTCACGTCCCTCTTCGCGCCCTCTTTCGAGATTCTCTCTTTCTCTGGCCTGATCGTACGCTTCCCGAAGCGCTTCTTCGTTGAAAAGTTCGTCTAACATGGTAATCACCTCCTGCTGATGAGCTTGCAAAAACGGGACAAGATACCCCTTTTCGAGACAAATACGTATCGTTTCCCGAGCGCATTTGACGTCGTTTCCGTATTTCTTCCTCTGTTCGTCATACACCTTGCAAAAACCGATATATTGGCCGCAAATTTTGTCGTCGACCTTATTCAACACTTTGATTTCCAGGTCGATTGGCGCGTCGCCTCCAAAAAAGGAGTCTTTAAACGAAACGGCGTCGGGAACCTCTTTATTGCCAGTGTATACGACGTAAAACTCCGGCTTCGGAAGTTTCACTAGAGATTCGGTATGTTCGCTCTGCTTCGTTTCCGCAAGGTATCGTTTGCACGTTTCCGAGTAGTAGAACAACA
This sequence comes from Thermoguttaceae bacterium, assembly GCA_017550965.1. Taxonomy (GTDB): domain Bacteria; phylum Planctomycetota; class Planctomycetia; order Pirellulales; family Thermoguttaceae; genus RUG369. The sequence continues at coordinate 2,720 of JAFZNK010000248.1, read as the reverse complement.
TGCGCAACGATATGTTGTTGTTCCATACGCTTTGCGCTTCGACTAAGATAATAAATTTGTCCCCGACTGTGAATCCAAGGTCGTTGGACAGCGTGTTGACGACGACGGAATTGAGCGTTCGCACGTTGACGTCCTGAATTGTAACGTCCTTGTCTTCTGGATGAAGATCCTTATATAGCTGAAGAACATACGACTTGTCGCTAAATAATTTAACAAAGACGCTGTCTTTAGAACGCCGATTTGTCGTTTCCTGGGAAGTCATCATCTCTCCTTGTTCTCTACCCCTAATACTATAGTATGGGAAAAATTTGGGCGTCAAGTAGAGCTTTTACGAATAATTATCGAGCCGGCGGCGACGTTGCCGCCGCCGCACAAGCCGGGGACGTCAGTCCCCGGACAGCGTTGCGGTTTGGCGACGCGTCGATTGGGGAATCGTGTGTTTTGGCGTCGCCCTGCATGCCTGCAGCGTCCGCGCGACAGAGCCGACCAACGGGAGGCGGTTCCAAGAAGCGCGCTACCGCTTGCGGCTCTTGTAAATCGACTCGGCTCTTTCAAGCCGATTTCCCGCCGTTTCGAAACGGCGGCATTACGCGCTCCGCGCGGGACGTGGTCGCGCTACCGCGCGGCCCCGACCACGTAAACGCACTCGATCGGGTTGAGTTCAAGTTTCACGGTCGTCGTTCCTTTTTCGGGGTCGAACGTCGACTCGATCGACTTGATCTCGCCGGTGAGCGGGTTCCACGTCTCCAGCGCGTCAAATTGGCCTCGCAACGTCGCGGCGAACTTCGCGGGGCTGTTCGACGAGTTGGCGAAGAAGTAGACGTCGAGCCCGTTTTTGACCTTATGCATATACTGGAACATGCCGTCGATAGGGTAATCCCATCTGGGCACGACGTTTAGGGTCGGGATTTCCGCGCCGTCGAGCGGCTCGATTTTAACGTCGGGGACGGGAACGAGATAGTCGCACGCGGCTTTGAGGTTCTCCGTCGTCGGCCTGGGCGCGAAGACGGCTCTGTCGCGATAGATCGTGTCTTCGTACGCGACCGTTTCGTCGGCGAGTTTTTGGACGTATTCGCCCTCTTTGTTGATTTCGCGGCACTTAATGAAGCTTTCCGGAAGGACAATGTCTTCCTGACCGGTCGCGATCGCGTCGCGCGGCGCCTGCGTCAACGGGTCGACGCCGAAGATTCGCTCGATCGTCTCCCGAACTTTCGCGTTATATTCGACGCCCTCGGAGGCGATCGACGGAAGTCTTGTCGTCGCAAGCAATTTGCCCCCGGCGTCGTAGAACGCGGCGATCTTTTCGAGATTCTTCCATGAGATCACGTCCGCGCCCGGCAGAACGAAGCATTGATACTCTTCCCAGTTCGACGCGTTGTCAAGTTTGAGAAGCGTTTGACCGTCTTTCTTTTCGACCTGAAGTTTCTCGTCGACGATATCCGGATGAACAAACGTAAAGTCGCGCCAAATACGCGTCGTCAGCTGACTTCCAACGGCCATATAGTCCGTTTCGCGAGGAAGAAGAACCCCGTACGGATAATCGCCGGAAATGAAGTTGAACTGGAAGTGGAAGAACGCTTTAAGGTTGTCGACGGGGTAGAGAATTCCGAAATCGGCGACGTGTCGACCGCCCTGCATGAGCAGGCTGTTGCGCGAGACGAATTCGCCGTAGGTCGGGAGGAATCCTTCGAGTTTCGGATTGCGCCAGGAAATCTCGGGCGGAATATAGACGGTCGCGGGGTCGGTCCAGGTTCCGTGCGGAAGGAGGACGTTGCCGCCGCGCGCGAAGATCTCCATCGCGCTGCGAAGCATCATCGACGAATCGAACGTGTTGTCGCGATAGTTGCCGTAGATTTCGACGAAGCAGAACGGGAAGTCGTAGTTAAACGCCGCCGACGTCGGGACTTTGAACCCGTCGCGACCGTGTCCGTAGTAGTGGATCGAATCGAACAGGACGGCGTCGGAGCCGCGATGCGCCGCCATGGCGTCCGAAGACATGTCGACTGGCTGAATGACGTAGGGACCTTGCGGGTGGCCGGTCGCGACGACGTCGAGCCCGTGTTCCTCGCGCCATTTCTTGACCATGCCGGGGTAGCCGTCGCCAAAGAGGCGGTTGCGCGTCGTCCAGAGTCGGAATCGCGCGGAGGGCGTTTCGTCTCCGATCGGGTAGAAGAGCGCGGGATAATCAAGGTCGGGGTCCTTGCCAAACAGAGTTCGGTATTTGTCGTTGAATTCAAGCGCCCAGTTGCGCGAGCCTTGCGTCTGCGTGTTGGTGACGTCGTCGAAGAAAATCGAAGTGATCGTCGTGCCGAAGTTCTTCTTAAATCGTTCGTAGAAGACGTCGTAGGTGAGCGAGAAGAATTTCTTAACGGCGTCGGGGGACATATAGTCGACGATTCCTTTGGGGTCGGTAACGCACAGGAACAGGAAGACTTTCCAGTTTCCCTCGGGGACGTCCCAGGCGACGTTTCCTTCGGCGTCGACGCAGTCGCGGATATTGACGCGCTCTAACGTGTCGAGGTTCATCGCGACGGCCGCTTGAAGAACGCCTTCGGGCTTGCCGTAAAGGACTTTGTCGCCAAACGGGATCGGAGACTTTTCGGCGAATTTCGCGGGGCCTTTGACCGTCCACTCGACTTTGTCGAGCCGTTTCATCGTCGCTTCGGGGAATTGCTCTTTGAGGCGCCAGCCCGCGCTCCCGCTGGGGAAGTCGAGATCGT
>JAFZNK010000247.1 GCA_017550965.1 Thermoguttaceae bacterium | reverse complement strand
GACGAATATTTTCATTCGTCTTCCGCGCGTAGCCGATAACGAATTGTCGCCGCCAGACACATACCGGGGCCAACTTGCCTATTGGGTCAAAATTTTGTCTTCGTATTCCAACTTGACGGACGAAGAGAAGACGGAACTTGTCAAATCGACGAAGGGGTTCGACGAACTTGAACAAAGAATCAAGTATTATTTCGGAACGGAGGAGGGGAAGAAAGTGTTTTTTGCGCAACGAGAATTAGATTCATGGGCCGAGGACATTCGGGAAAGCTCTTACGAAGAAGAACATAAGGCGCGTTGTGAAGCCGAACGACAACGCGACGAAGCCGAACGAAGACGCGAGGAAGAACGGCGCGGACGCGAGGAAGCCGAACGCGAACGCGAAGAAGCCGAACGCGGACGCGAGGAAGCCGAACGCAAACGCGAAGAAGAGCGACGTCTATACCGAGAACGACAAAAAAGTTGTTCGTCAGTATTTTCAACGGCAGATTTGGCGCAGACGCCGTATTGCCAGAAAATTGGGCGGAAAATCGTTCCAGCGACGAACTTGACGCGCTAACCATCAAGATTTCCGAATGCGACAATCTGCAAGAGGCGTTGGCGGCGCTGAAAAAGTAACGCGTAGCCTCGTTTGCCTGCGGCATACGCGCGACAAAGCGCGCTTCTGCTTGCGGCTCTTATAAATCGTCGCGGCCCGTTGCTCGCAAGCGACCAACGGGAGCGGTTCTTACAGTTCCGCGCGGAAGCGCGAACCGCCCGTCCGGCTCGGACCGCGAACCGCCCGTCCGGCATCGGACCGCGAACCGCCCGTCCGGCTTCGGAAAGTGTCGACTTGTTTCGCGTCGGCGTTTGGGGTATAATGCGTCGTGACGTTATTAATTCGCCGGGCGTTTGCCCGCGACGCTGTTCCCCGACGGACCGTTCCCATGAAACAAACGCGACGCTCCTTTGTCAAAACGACCGCGCTCCTTGGCGCGTCGTCCTTCCTGCCTTTTGATCTCGTCGACGCGCAAGACGCGCTTCCCGACGCGTCCGCGACGCCGCGCTTCTCCGTCGCCAGGCCCGTCTGGGCGCAAGGTCGCGAGCGCGAGATGAACGTGACGCTTCTCTTCTCCGCCGACGTTTCGCTCGACGACTCCGCCGAGCTTATCGGCGCGATCTTTCGCGCGACCGGCTCCGCCGAGCTTATCGGCGCGATCTTTCGCGCGACCGGCTCCTCGATCATGCGCGTTACTATCAACGGCGAATACGCGTGCTACGGGCCGGCGCGCGGCCCAAGGGGCTGGTTCCGCGTCGACGAATGGGACGTCGGCAAGTTCCTGCGACGCGGCCTCAACACAATCCGCGTCGAAATCGCCGGATACAACAGCGTCAGTTATTATCTGCTCGACCAGCCCGCGTTTCTGCAGGCGGAACTTGTCGACGGCGCGGGCAAAGTTCTCGCGGCGACCGGCGCGAACGAGCGCGTCGACGTCGCTTCGTTCGAGGCGCTCGATCGAACCGGCGTCCGAATCCAAAAAGTCCAGCGACACGGATATCATCGAACCTTTATTGAAGCGTACGACTTGCGCAAGGAAAAAGACTGCGCCGAGGTCGAGCTCGCGCTTCAGCCGGACGTCCAACTTCTGCCGCGCCGCGTTCCGTACCCGGAACTCGACGTTCTCCCGGTCGTCGGCTGGGGCAAACGCGGCGTTCTCGAATTGCGCGACGACTTCAAGCCCTGGCGCGGCTCCGCGATCATCGGAATCAACGACAAATTCAACGGATACAAAGAGAACGAGCTCGAACTCGTCCTCACCGACGAAATCGGCAAATTCAAAACCCGATTCGTCGCCGACGCGCCCCTTGAGTTCGGCTCGACGTATCGCGAAGGAGACGCGCAAATCGTCGATTTCGGCGCCGACTACGCCGGATTCTGGGGTTTCGAAGTCGAAACGACCGAAGAGACGGAACTTGCGATCACGTTCGACGAAATCCTCACCGCGCAGGGCGACGTCAATTTCCTGCGCTTCTCGACGTGCAACGCCGTCAAATGGACGCTTCCCGCTTCCGACAAGCCGATCGCGTGCGAAACGTTCGACCCGCAAGCGGGGCGTTACGTGAAAATCCACTGTCTACGCGGCTCGTTCAAACTCAATAAGTTCTACATGCGCGAATACGCGCACCCGCATACTCGCGAGGCGTCGTTCGACTGCTCCGACGAACATATCGTCAAAGTCTATAACGCTGCGGTTCTTACGTTCCGCTCGAACGCGGTCGACGTCTTCTCCGACTGTCCTCATCGCGAACGCGCGGGCTGGATGTGCGACTCCTTCTTCACCGCGCGCGCCGCGTTCGACCTCACGGGCCGGACGAATATCGAACAGGCGACTTACGAAAACTACCGACTTCCGGAAAGCTTTCCGAACTTGCCCGACGGCGCGCTCCCGATGTGCTATCCTTCCGACACGTGGCACGGACAATTCATCCCGAACTGGATGATGTGGTTTGTCGTCGAACTCGAAGAATACCTGGCGCGCTCGGGGGACCGACGAACAATCGACCTTCTCCGGCCGCGCGTCGACAAACTCGTCAAATTCTTCGCGCAATATGAAAACGAAGACGGTCTGCTCGAAAAGCTTCCGAACCGCGTCTTTGTCGAATGGTCGGACGCGAACAAGTTCCTGCAGGACGTAAACTACCCGACGAACATGCTCTACGCGGCGGCGCTCGACGCGGCGAGTCGGCTCTACGACGTTCCGCAATGGCGCGACCAGGCGGAAAAGATGCGCGACGTTATTCGTAAGCAGTCGTTTGACGGGCAGTTCTTCGTCGACCACGCCAAGCGCGGCGACGACGGCTCGCTCGAAATTCTGCGCGACCGCTCGGAAGTGTGCCAGTATTTCGCGTTCTTCTTCAAAACCGCGACTCCGGAAACGTTCCCCGAGCTGTGGGCGACGCTCCTCGACAAGTTCGGGCCGAATCGCGAGAAAGAAAAAGGGTTCCCCGAAGTTCATAAAGCCAATTCGTTCGTCGGCAACGTCGTGCGCATGGAGCTTTTGTCGCAGGCGGGGCGCGTCGATCAGATTCTCGCCGAGTCGGTCGCGTACAACGAATACATGGCGGATCGAACCGGCACGCTTTGGGAAAACGCCGGCGCGAGCGCAAGTTGCAACCACGGGTTCGCGTCGCATATCGCGCACGTCTTCTATCGCGACGTTTTAGGGATTCGAAAAGTCGACGCGGTCAATAAGACGATCGCGATTAAAATCGGATCGCTCGAGTCGCTCGACTGGGCGTCGGGCGCGGCGCCCGTTCCCGGCGGCGCCGTCAAATTGCGGTGGGAAAAGAAAGACGGCAAGATCGAACGTACGCTCGACGCGCCGGAGGGGTATCGGGTCGTTATCGAAGAATAAAGGGCGTCGCGACGTCGATTGCAAGTAGTTTCAGAGGTTTGTGATGAATAAAGAACGGTTGAGCGAAATATTTAAAGCGCTCGTCAGCGACGAAGCGGAGACGCTTGGATCCAAAAGGGCGACCGATTTGGCGCGTTCGATCAAGCCCGACGCTTCGATCAGAGAGATTCTTCTGGTCGCGCAAAAACTGGATCCCGCGAACCACTCGATCACGCCGAAAATAGCGCTCGAATTCGTTCGAACGCTCGTCGAAAAAAGCGGCTCCCAGCGGCTCTTTATTCCGTTTGCCTTCGGCGTCGACGTCGACGAATTCCGATCCGTCGTCTCCGAGCTCGATTACGTCGTCCCGACGATTCGCTCGTCCGTCCGATCGGCCGCCTTTCGCGAACTGGTCTCGGAAAAAACCGGGATCGCTCCCGTCCCCGAAGAAGTCGTCGAAAGTTCTCAATACGACGTCGTTTATTCCGATTTCGCGCTCAACGACATTTGCAATTACAGCGCTCAAAAGCAGCTCGTGGAGAAAAGCTTAAGTCGACTGGGTCCAAACGGTCTGGCCGTTTTTATCTTCGCGGATAAAATCGTCTATTGGGAGACGGCTAAAGAAATGCTCGAAGCGCAGGCGAAACAGGGCGTCTTCGTATCGGCGATCCTCGATTTAACGGACGGCCTGTACGAAGCGACGACGCCTATTGGCGCCAGGGCGCTGATTTTTACCAGAAAGGAACGCGACTCCGTCTTTCTGGCCAAATTGGAAAAAGGAGCGGACGTCTCGGCGATCGTCGACAATTTTTTGTCGGGAACGAGCAGTTCCGACTCGGACGCTTTGGGGCGTTGGGTCAAACGCGAAGCGTTTCCCAGATTCATTTCCTCGGAAAACGAGCGCAGGCGAAGACGCATTGCGAAAAAGCTCGAGCGCGCGTACGACGGAACGATTCTCCCCATTTCCGAAATCAGCGACGCGGTCGTCGAGGCGCGCCCGACGGGAACGCCTTTCGACGAAGCGGAAAACGACGTCTATCTCCTCAAACACGGAAAATTTGAGGCGGCGACTAATCTTAACGAACTTCGCCTCGCGCCGGAAAATTACGTTCAGATTCTCGCGAATCAGGAAAAAGTCCTGCCCGAGTTTCTGAAATTCTTTTTTAACACGGACAAGGGCGCGGAAATCTGCGTCCTTTCGTCGGTCGGAGTCGCTTGCGAGTTGACGGTCGAGCATATCAAAAAGATCGAAATACCCGTTCCTTCGCTGGAGACTCAGCGAAAAATCCTGAACGTCTACGACGAGCTCAATCAAATAGAGCTTGAAGCCTCGCGATTAAAGAACCTGCTGAGGGAAACGCCCTCTTCCTACGCGCAGGTGACGGAAGCGATTAAGGAAATCAACGATCGGGGCGACAAATTCGAGCGATGGATCGAGTCCCTGCCCTATCCGCTCGCGACGATTTTGAAGCGATACGCCGCCTCGGACGACGATCAACACCGTCAGGAAACTCTTTTCTTCTTCTTTGAAGCGTATTCGATTTTTGCCGCCGCGATCTTGTCCGCGGCGTTTCGCGCCCCGTTTTTCCGGGACGCCGTCGTTCCGGACGTCGAATTGGAATACTTCAAAAAATCCTCTTTTGGCTCGTGGGTCATGTTGGACGTCGCGCTGGCCAAAGAAATAAGAACGCGCGTCGGCAATCGGGAACAAACCTATTCGACGCGAAGCGCTTTTCATACGGAGGACGCGTCGCTGGTCAATTTGCTTTGCGAGGAAGAAACATATTCCATCTTGCAAAGCGCGAGCAATTACCGAAACTCCTGGAAGGGACATTCGGGCATAACAAACGACGCGCGATACAGCGACCATGTGCGAACCCTTCACGGCTATCTTTTAAAACTTCGGGAACGCTCGAAAAATCTCTACGATAAAATCCGGCTCGTGAGACCGATCCGCCTCAAACGCGCTCACGGCGAGTTTATCAACACCGTGGAGTCCCTCACGGGGTCCAATCCGATCTTCAACAAAGACGAGATCGTGGGGGACGCGTTAGACGAAGACAAGCTGTATATCCATGTCGTCGACACAAACGACGCCTTTGAACTCCCCCCGTTCTTCTTATTGAAGAACTCGCCGGCGGAAGTCAAAAACGCATGCTATTTCTACAGTCGACTCGAAGGCGCCAACTCCCGATATGTGTCCTATCACTTTGAAGGCGCGCCGGAAAGCACGGAAGAAGGAGAAGAAGCGTTCGACTATCTCCAGGAAATTTTGGAGAGGGGAAACGAGGAGTAGAATTAGTCGAAACCTGAAGAAAATAAACTGGACGATTCCAACGTTTAATAAAAGACAAACCGATGAAAACTATAATAGCGCAAGGTAACTTATCGTGGCGTCGAGTCCTTTTCGTCTTGCTAATTCAACTATTGACGCTTTGCCTTTCCTCACAAGTCGACGCGCAAGGAACGAACGCGTCTGTCGACTCCCAAGGTTTTTCTCTCAAATCGTTTAACGTCAATACAACAAAAATTGACCCAAATTTCAAAGGGCACAATATTGTTGACTTATACAAAGCGGTTGATAAACTACTTAATTTGAAAAAAAGCGAATTTGAAACGACGGCAGATTATAAACAACGCGTTCGTGAAACAATTACGAAGGCAAACGACAGCATTGATTATGGCGAACTTAAGATGGGAGATTACGTCGCGTTTCCCATGAATTCTAATCGAGATAGCAAAAAAATAGTTTCCTATAAAATTGATTATCCAGCCGAATTTATCTACGACGCCGATTCCCGAACGCTGAAAGTTTCACGTAAACGTACTTGGAATTACTCAAAGTCTTTATTCTTCCTTCCCCTCTTGCGAACAGGAATTGACAATTCACTGGGGCTCTATGACGTTGGATTCTATTTCGAACGAACTCTTAAGGCGAAAGTCATAAATGAATTTAGTGTTTTTACTGGCGAAGTTGATCCGGAATACGCCGAAAAGAATCTAAATAAACTAAGAGGTCTCTTCGTTGGACAGTTATTCCCATATGACAATGAACAATTTAAGGAAGAAATAAAGACGATAAGTTCCCAACCGGGAATACCTTTAAATAATGTTCAATTCTGGATCTACAACATCGAAACAGGAGAAGTTGTCGTAAAATACACATCCTTTGAACTCGAAAATGGAACGAATCGCGCCCTCGGCGATACGACGCTTGACACGCCGATGAAGTTCTACCGAAAGATCAAAAGAGAACAAAAACGTTCCGCTGCCGGACCACAAGGACAAAACGCCGATAACCAATCAACGACCTCAAGTTCAGCCAAGGTAACGTCCTCAATTCCGTCGATTGAGGACGCTTGGGAGGAAATCCTGGCAGGTCGAAAACAACTCAAGCCGCAAAGCTGGGAAAAGAAAGAACCCGCGGTTATCGTCGACTCCGAGACCCCAAATTTGGCAGACGCGCTCCAAAACGCGGCAAAAGGCTCCGTCGTTCAAATTGCGAAGGGAACGCGAATTAAACTCGACGCGTCTGCGGCTCTTGCCAACGCCGTCGCGATCGCCGGAGAAACGGGCGACCCCCAAGACGCGATTGTCGTCGTCGCGCCGGACGAAGTTCTCACGATACAATCGTCCAACGTTTTCTTTAAAGGGGTTACGTTTGAAGTCGACGTCGATTCAAACGAACAATCCTTAGAACCAATAGTAAAAGTCGATTTGCTGGGAAACGTCCTTTTTATCGACTGCGCTTTCCTGGGGAATCGCTCTATTGAATCTTCCGGCGTTTTGATCGACGAAGGAAACGCAAAATTCTGGAACTGCGCCTTTAAAGACTTTGGAGACGCCGGCGTCGTCGCGCAAAACGAAGGAAGCGGAACTGCCGCTTACTGCGAGTTTTCCGGCAACAAAACTGGCGTTAAAGCGGACTCTAAAGGAACGATCGACTCGTCAGCCTGCTTCTTTTCAAATAACGACGTCGGATTTGACGCGCAAGAAAACGGCGGAGGACGAGTGAAATCGTGCCTTTTTGACGCCAATGAAAACGCCTGGAACGCCGACTATAAAAGTCGGAGTTCCGTGGAATTCGATAAAAAAACGAACGTCGTCAACAAATAACCGTTCAACGTTACCGTCGTTTGTAAAAGGTACGCCGCTTATCGCGGCGCGTCGCCATGCAACACATCGTCGTAGAAGTCTTCGGAAAGAAAAAGAACGTAACTGTCGATCAATTACGCGACTTAGTTGAAAAAAACTACGTCGCCATCGACTCGCCGTTGACGATTAACGGCGCCGCTTGCGTCATTAGCGACGTCCGCGACCAGCTTACAAGCGGCGCGTCGACGCTTACGCCGCCCGGCGCCGTAAGTCCGTTGGTCGATCCCTTCGCGGAAGACGATAACGTAAAATTTCCGTCCCCGCAGACTTCTCCAAAAGAATCGCCGAAGTCTGACGCGAAAAACGAGAAAGCCCCTTCCCGTTCAAAGAGTAAAAACTTAAAAATTACGCTTGTTTCCGCAGGAGTCGCTTTGTTAATTCTGGTTTCTGCGTTTGCCATGTCGCGCAAACAGGAAACGTCCGACAGTCAAACGCGTTCTTTGGATCGCCCAAAACAGGGAACGACTGACAAAAGCGTAAACGGCAAAACTAACGACGCCGACTCATGGTCTTTTGACGTCGAAAAGTATATCGGTCAAAAAACAGACCAAAATAATCAAGACGACTCCTCCAAATCGACGTCGGGACCTCAAACGACGAAAGATAAAGAGAACGAAGAAAACCCCGACTTCTTCAAAGCAAAGTCCGTTTTCAACGTTAATTGGGACGAAGAAGACGAGGAAGAAATCGAAACGGAACCGACGTATCAATCCAACCCCGCTCTTCCCAAACAAAGCGTCGAGGAACCGACGAGCGCCGCGCCTTTGCTCGTCGTCGATCACGACAAAATCTTTGCCGAATTCTTTTCAAACGACGCGAGAAAAGACAAAACTCCATCGACGGTTACAATCAACTCCCCAAAACAATTGGAACAGGCTCTCGCTAAACTTGAAGGCAAGTCGCGAACCGTTGTTTTAAAGCCCAATTCTGCGCCTTACGAACTCAAAAAAACGGCGACGATCGAAGGGACGATTACCATTAAAGGAGAATCAGACGATCCCGCCGACGCGACGATTCTCGTCGTCCCGGAATCGACGCCGCGCTCAGGCGCGTTGGCAGTCTCCGGCGGCAAATTGACGCTTGAAGGCGTCACAATTAAACGCAACGCGCCTTGTTCCGAAGAATTCGCGCTTGTCTCCGTCGACGCCAAAGGAGAAGCGAACGTAACCAATTGCGTTTTCGACGCGTCGGACGCGAAAGGCGGCAGAGGCGTCTACGTCAACGGAATCGGCTCTTCGGCGACGTTGGAAAGCACGACGTTTAAAGGCTTCGACGACGGCGTTTACGCGTTCAACTCGTCGACGTCAACCGTCGCAAACGGCTGCGCGTTCGAAGAAAACGCGCGCGGCGCGACCGTCGCCAACGGCGCGGAGCTCAACGTTTCCGACTCGTCGTTTACGCGCAACGGCGTCGGCGTGCAAGCGAAAACGGACGGAACCGGCAGTCTGGCCAAGTGCGCGTTCGAAAACAACGACGTTCCCTGCGAAGTCGATTCGTATTCCGAAAATAAGTTCAAGAGAACCAACAACATAGGACTTGACTAGTCGTGAGCGCCACGCTCATTCCAACGCGTTTACTGACAAACAACACGTCCTTTATCAGCGTTTAAAAAGGAGCGCTAATGAAAAACAAGATAGCGCAAGGCAAATTATCGTGGCGACGAGACGATTTCGAGCGACGGTTCGGGTTCGAAGGAGGAAAGTATCTCAAAGTCGGCGCGATTCCGTCGTGCCTGATGGGCGCGATTTGCACGGTCCTCTTTTACGTCGTCCTGCTTTACCTGCCCGACAGCGCGTTTAAGGAGATGTTCACCAATCGCGGCTGGACGCAATACGCGGTCGTCGGGCTGGGGTTCTGGACGTTCTTTCTGCTCTGGATCAAAACGCGCAAGATCAAATTGCAGCGCAAACCGTTGAAACTCGCGATTTTACCCGACGATCCCGACTTCGTGCTGACGGTGCGAACCGTCGACGCCGTAACGAACAAGATCGCGCAAAACGCCGACTCCCCCAAAGACTTTATCGTCTATCGACGCATCGTTCAAACCCTCTCGAACCTGCGCAACCTCGGACAAGTCGCCGACGTCGACGCGCTCTTTCGCTCGCAGGCGGAGCAGGACGAAAACGCGATGGAAACGACCTATTCGCTCATCTCCGGGTTCCTCTGGGCGATTCCGATCCTCGGGTTTATCGGCACCGTCGTCGGGCTTTCTTCGGCTATCGGCAACTTCACCGGCGTGCTCAACGCGTCGGCGGACATGTCGGAACTAACCCCCGCGCTCAAAGACGTTACCGCCGGTTTGTCGACGGCGTTTGAAACGACGCTCGTCGCGCTGTCGGTCGCGCTCGCGCTCCAGCTGTTCTCGACGTTTGTGCGCAAGTCGGAAGAAGAGCTTCTCGACGACGTCTCCGATTACTGCGCGGTCAACATCGTCTCGAAAATTCGCGTCGACAAGGGGTTGCCCGTCGCGCCGCAGGAAAAATCCGAAGAGGACGCGCGGTAGGAAACGACGATGAGCAGAAAGAAAGGCTCCGCTCCATTTTCCCTTTTCGCGTTTCAGGACGCGATCACTTCGGTTTGCGGGGTGGTCGTGTTGATCACGCTTTTGCTCGCCGTGCAACTGACGACGCGCGCGATCGACGAGGAAGAACTGAACGTCGAATCGAACGCTCGGCGCGTTCAGGAGATACGTCGGGAAGCGGAGGAACGGCGCCAGGCGATTAAGACGCTCGAAGAGACGCAGGTTCTTTCGGACGTCGACAGAGACGTCGCGGCGCTTTCCGCGTCCGACCTCGAAGCGCGAAAAGAACGCGTCGAGTCACGGCTCGAATCGGCGCGACAGGAGAGCGCGCGGCTGCGGCAGGAGATCGACGACGCGAAAAAACTCGAAGGGCCCGACTCCGACGTCCGTAAGAAAATCGACGAGCTGCGCGAGAAGAATCGACTGACGCAAGACGAATTGAAAGCGATCGAAGCGAAGTCGAACGAGCCGATCGACGAAAACGTCGTGTTGTTCTCCTATTCGGAATCGGCGAAAGAAAAGCCGTGGTTCGTCGATATTTCCGGCTCCGCAATCGTCGCTCATCCGACGGCGGAAGGAGAGACGACGCAGGAATTTGCGTCCGACGAAGAGTTCCTCAAGTGGGCGAAGCGCCGCTCGAGAAACAGGGAATATTTCGTCTTGATCGTTCGGCCCAGCGGCGCGGCGTTCAACGACGTCGTGTCGATGGAGCTTGAAGACGTCGGATTCAAAATCGGAATCGACCTGGTCGGCGAGAACCGCAAGTTGGAATTCATGGCGGTTCGCGGAAAGGGGGCGTCGCGATGAGTCGAAAACGCGCCCAAACGGACAGCCTGGAACTCTTTCTCGACGCGATCTGCAATATGTTCGGCGGGTTCATCTTCATTATGCTCTTCGTGGTCGTGTCGATTCGCGCGACGCGCGACGCGGCGGTCGAACGCATGAGGCAGGAAGAGGGCGCCGTCTCCGCCGTCGAACTTCAGGCGATGGAAACGTCGCTCGACAACTTGCGGCACCGACAGGAGACGCTCGAAAAGAACGTCCGCGACGCGAAGCGCTTCGCCGAAAAACTCAACGACCCGGAAATAGCGCGCGTCTACGAAGAAACGCTCCAAAAGACGGAAGAGCTTCGCCAAACGATCGAAAACAACGCTCAGGCCGCCGAAGAGCTCGAACGCGTCAAAGAACGCGTCAAGTCGCTCGACGACGAGCGCAGGAAGCTCGAAAAAGAGCTCGACGAACGTCGCGAAGAGGCGAAAGTCGCGCAGGAAAACGCGCGGGACGCCAAAGTCGCGCGCTCGCGCCAGACCGCCGCGCCTCAGATGCGCGCCTCGTTCAAGTTGGAGATCGGCGTCGTCTTAAAATACGGCAGACTCTATTTTTGGCATAAACACGACGGTCGCGAATGGCTTCAGGAACTCAACGACGACGATTTCGTCGCCGTCGAAGAAACGAAGACGGAAATTAAAACGGAGCCCAAGCCGTGGGCGGGGATCGATCTCTCCGCCCCCGACGTCGACGCGGCGTTAAAAGAAGCGTTCGCCAAATGCGACAAAGCCAAAGAGAAAATCGTCGTGGTCGTCGCGGGCGACTCTTACGAAGAATACTCGATTGTTCGCGATTTCCTCAAACGAGAAGGGTTCGATATTCGTCCGATCACCGGAAAGCCGGGCACCAACGTCGCCGACCGCGGGGGAACGAACTCCAAAGCGCAATAACGCCGATCTTTTCCGGAAAAGTCGCGCGGCGCTCTTGTTTTTCGCCGAGATTTCCGAAATAATATCTATAGAAGGACGCGCGTCGCGTCCGTTGCGAGTTTAATCATGCGATCCCAATTATCGTTTTCCCCGTTGTTCCGCGCCGTCGCGGTCGTTCTTGTCGCGCTCGTCGCGCTGAGCGTCGCGTTTGCGCGCCAGCCGCGTCAGGACGGCGGACTGCGCAAGTCGACCGAAGACGCGAAAGCGCGGGAAGCGGCGAAACAACAGCCCGCGAAACCCGCCAAGCCGTCGAAGGCGAATCCTCAGGCGGATCCCGCCCCCGGCGCGCCCGCGAAACCCGCGCCTAAGACGGCTCCCCCGCCCCCTCCGCCCGCCAAGCCGAGAAGCTCCGATCCGCTCGAACGCGTCAAAGAAGACTTGCAGGAGGCCAAGACGGCCCTGAATAAGGGAGAGCTTCTCAAAGCGTATCGGGAGGCGAACGCCGTCGTCAAAACGATCGAGACGCAAAAATACGACCGCCTCGGCGTCGACGGGAAAGGAACGAAAGCGGAGGAATTTCGTCAAACTCTTTCGGAGTCGTTAAAAGTCGCCAAAGAAAGCGGCGAACGTCTCAATCGCGCGAACGTCAATTCCGCCAAGCCGCTCACTTTTTATTTTTGACGCGCGTTGCGCGCCTACCCCAACACAACGGGAGCGTTGAAATGTCGAAATCGCCGACGCTCGGCAAGCGCCGCTTGCTGGACAAAGTCGTCTGTCCGCACTGCTGGACGTCGTTTCCTCCGGAAGACGTCCTCTGGATCGCGGAATCCCCTACGCTCACAGGCGACATGAAGCTCGGAGAAACGGAACGCGAACGTTTCCTGCCGACCGAATACAACGCGCAAGGGTTCGCCGTCGACGCGCAGGGGCACGAATGTCGCGAATGCGCGTGTCCGCGTTGCCATCTGCCGATTCCGCTTTCGTTTCTGGAAGCGCCGACCGTCTTCATGTCGATCGTCGGAGCGCCGGCGTCGGGCAAGTCGTATTACCTCGCGTCGTCGACTTGGTTTCTGCGGAAGATTTTGCCCCAGAAATTCAAGCTGGATTTTTCCGACGCCGATCCGGAGATGAACCGGCGCGTTCAGGAATACGAAGCGCTCCAGTTTCTCAGCGACGAAAATCAGCTCGTGGAACTCTCGAAAACGGAAGAACAGGGCGACTTGTACAACTCCGTTCAATACGACGATCAGGTCGTCGTCTACCCTCAGCCGTTTGTGTTTTCGGTCGCCCCGGCGATCGAACATCCCAACAGAAACAAAATCGCGAAACTCGCCAGAACGATCTGCCTGTACGACAACGCCGGCGAAAGCTATCTCCCCACGCGCGACGCCGACTCCTTTTCTTTCCCGGTGACACGGCACCTCGGACAAAGCGAATGCGTCTTCTTTTTGTTCGACCCGATTCAGGACAATCGTTTTCGCGCCGCGTGTCGCGAGTACTCCGACGATCCTCAACTTGCCGAAACCAACGACCAACAGGAATTTCGACGCTCCCCCATCCGTCAGGAAACGATCCTCGCGGAGACGATCAAGCGCGTTCGATCGGCGCGTAAGATGTACGCCAACGACCGTTACGAGGGGCTGTTCGTCGTGATTGTGACGAAACTGGACGTCTGGCGCGACTTGCTCCCTTCCAACGAATTCCAAAAAGACCCGATCGAGCGCGCTTCGTACAACGGTCAGGAGTATTGGCGTCTGCAGGCGGACCGCGTCGCGCTCGTGAGTTCGCGAGTGAGGGGAATGCTCATGAAACGCGCGCCCGAGTTCGTTTCGGCGGCGGAAAATTTCGCCAAGGAAGTCGTTTACATTCCGGTCAGCGCGACGGGCGTCTCGCCGCAAATCGACCCCGTCACCAATCGGCGCGGGTTCCGATCGAAAGACGTCAAGCCCGTTTGGATCGCGACGCCTATGCTCTACGCGTTGTCGCGCCTCACGCAGGGACTTGTGCCGGCGCGTTCGGGGGAAAGTCAATAAGCGCGTCGACGAAGGGGAAACTCGTTTGGACGCGATTCGGAACACGACAATATAGGAGAAGGCGCTCATATGGCTTTGGAACTTGTTTACACCTCGGTTCCCAAAGGACTTAAACCGGGGACCTACGGTTTTTGCACCGTCGCCTGCTCGCGGAAATTGCCCGACATGACGATCTCGACGCTCGAAAAACTCTCCGGGTACCGTCGCGCTTCGTCCGATCCTAAAGGGATTAATCCCGTCGTTTACTCGTATCTTTTCGTCGAAGACGGCGGCCCCGCGCGCCGCGTGTTGTCGCGCGTCGGCGACGCGGGCGTCGACTACTCCGGTCGAACCAATAAGATCGCGTGTCATTTCGTATTGGAATCCAACGACATGGGCGCGGCGGGGCCGGCGAGAGTCTGCGCGGAAAAAGGTCTGTTCGTCGAAAGTTGGAACGAACAGCCGAGGTATTTCGAAAACGAGATTCGTCTGCCGTCTCCAGGTTGCTCGCCTCTGCCGCGCGAAGAATGGCGCCGCGTCGCCGGCGATTCCGGCTGGGCGGGAATCCTCGCGTCGACCTCTTACACCGGCTGGCAGGTCTGTCTTATCGTCAGTCCGACTCATAACGTGTTGCGCCTGTATCAGGAAGCGTTCGACCTCATACCCGTCGACCGACGCTGGAACGTAACGTTCTCCACGTACTACACTAAAACGCTTCCCGGCGTCCAATGTCAGTGGAAAGCCGCCCTCGAAGGCTCCCCCGAAGAATCGACGCTGCGCTCGCTGAGAAACGCGCTGATCCTCGATTTGACCAATCCGGACAAATTGCCGTCGCCCGACTTGATCGCCAAAACGGAAATCGAACGACGGCTCCTCGCCCTGGCGCGATCCGACGAATCGGCGCGCGCGCCGGAGCCCGCGGCGCCCCCTCCTTTACCGACGCCGATCGCCCCTCGCGTCGACGACGCGGCGACGCCGCAAGCGCCCCCGACGATTCGCTATATCGACGAGCCGTCGGGATTTGAGCCGCCCCCGATTTCGCCCCCGCCGGTCCTTCCGGTCGGAGGCGTCAAAAAGCCGGACGCCAGAATCGAATTGAATCAGACGAGCGACGAAGACGACCGCGCGCCGATCATGCAGACGGCGGCGCGTTCCCTCTTATGGCTGGCGCTTGGCGCGATCCTCGCGTTTGCCGCAATGCTCGTCGTCATGGCAAGTTACGGAAAAGGACCTCTCAAAGGTCTCGTTCGGCCCGAATCCGAGCCGATCGCGCAAAAACCGCCCGTCGCGCCTCAAAGCGTCGTATCGGACGGCGACGACGGAATCGGCGAAGACTTGCCCGACATTTTCGACTCCCCGGACGACGACGCGCCAAAACGCGGCGGTTCCTCCCGAAACGCGCGTCAAAACGACGACTTCGATCCGTTTGCTTTTGACGACGACTCGGAAAAAACGCCGACCAAAAAGAACGACGGCTCGGGTAAGACGTCGACCAAGAAGAACGACGATTCGGGCAAGACGCCGACGAAGAAGAACGACGACTCGTTTATTCCCAAAGGCTGGGACGAGCCGGACGACGAATCTAACGTCGAAAAAGACGACGCGTTCGGCGGCTTCGAACCGATCAGAAAAGAGCGCGTCGACGCCGTCGACGCGCGGGAGTTTAAAGCGCCGCTCGACTTAATCGAGCTTGTCGACGCGGGCGAGATTCGCGCCGACTTCAATATCATGTCTCCTAACGGTTCTTCCGAAAAGCGTTACGACCTGACCGGCGACGTTAAAGAGGCGATGAAAAACGCGTGGCTGTTCTGCAAGGAACGCCGCGGAAAGATCGCCGTCTCGTGCGATATCGAGGCGGACGTCTATCAGACGCGTCGCTTTAAAGACAAAGCGTCCGGCCGCGTCGAGACTCGGGAGATCGATTTCGCAAAACGGCGCGACGGCGACGAAACGCTGACCTTCGAAGTCGTTTCCGCTAAAAACGTTGAGAACGTCGAAACGCTAACGTTCCAGTTCAACGACTCCGACGACTACGCCGGGCTCCTGACGATCGAAGCGTCGAGCGAAAGCGCGCGCGACTATTTCCTGAGCGTCGCGAAGTTGAAATGGACGCTGACAATACCGACGCTCGACGGCGGCAAACGCCCGCGCGTCTTCGAATCGAAAGAGACGCAGCTCCTTAAACCGCGCGCGTTTAAAGATCGCGACTCCGTCTTCCTGACGCCTTATTATCAATTGGCGTCGGAACTTGGCGAGAGCCAGCCGAACATCGTCGACGAAGAGTCGCTCGCCAATCCCAAAAAGAAATACGCGATTGTGATCAAGCCGGACAAGGGCGACGAAAACTTTGTCGAAAGCGACGCGAGCAAAGCGAAAACGGTCGATTTTGCCTATTCGCTTGACACGCCTTACTCCGACACGATCGAATTCATGACGATCCGATTCGCCAAGAGCAAAAACGCGCGATTCCTTGAAATTCAGAAATTCTACGATAAAGACGAGTTAGAACTCAAATTAAACGATTACTACTACGGACGAATTCAAGCGCAACTTGATCGCAAGAGCGGCATAGAAGGGGAGCCTCTTCGCCTCGCCGAGCCGGACGTCGTGGAGAAAGCCGTCCGACAAAGCGTCGCGCGCGCCGTCGAACAGACGCGCGATTTCCGCGACTCGCCCCGCCGATTCGAACTTTATCTCGCCCCGACAAACGACCCGGACGGCTCCTCCGTCGACGGCACCGCGCAGGAAAAACGCGTTCTGCTCGGAACGATCGAAATCGCGCGCGGAACCGAATTTACGCCTTATCCCAGAAAACGATAACAGCAATGACGACCGAAGAATTAATCGAAAAGATCAAACGAGTTATCGCCGATCCGGAGGGGTTGACGCGCTCTCAACTCGAAACGCTCGCTTCGGAATACGCGTCGCGTTGTCGGCGACTCAACGCGAAACTCGACCGCGCGGTCGCGTGCGTTCGTTCGGGCCAACTTTGCGAGGCGGAGCGTATCGAGCGCGACGGCAAGCTCGTCGCCGAACTGCAAAACCTTTCTTTTGAAGAAGATTCGCTTTGGCGCGACGTGTGCCGCGGCGCCGGCTGCGACGTTACGGCCCAGGTCTCCGTCGACGCGGCGACGGAACTTCAGCTCTTCGTCCTGAAATACGACGAGGTCAAAGACGTCTTTAAGAAATACCGGCGCCTTTCCCTTGAAGTCGGGCCCGCCGGAGAGCGACTCGACCTGCTCTATCAGTTGCGCGCTAAGTTCCCGAAAGCGCAAACGATAGCGCGATCGATCGAAGCGCTCGAAGACGAACGGATCGACGAGATTTCCGAACGACTCAAACAGGTCGATTCCAACACTCCGCCGAAAGAGTTTCTGGAAACGGCGCTCGCCGAACTGGAGAATCCCGTCAGAATCAAGCCCGCCCCGGAGCAGATGCTGCAGTCGCTCCGCGCGTGGGTCGGTTACACGCGCAACCAGGCGAACGTCGCGGCGTTGCGTCAATTTATCGTAACCTGGGCGCAGGCGAAACTCAATTACGACGATCGTAAATCGCGCGAGGACGAAAACAAGGTCCTCGAGTGTTACTCGCGCTATAAGTCGAGCGATTGCGCCGCGTTGCTCGGCGCGCTCACGTCCGACGAACGCGAAGCGATCGACGCGTTGTGCCGCGAAGCCAAAACGATCGAACGCAAACGCGCCGCGAGCGCGGAACTTAAGCGCAAGACGACCGAACTCGCGCGCGCCGCCAAAACGTCGCACGACGTCGATCAGTTGACGAATCTCAAAGCGGCGGCGGAACTTACGGCGGAAAACGCCGAGAGCTACGTCGACAAACGCGTCGCCGACGAAGTCGAGAAACGCATCGAGACGCTCCAGCTTCAAAAGTCGCGCCGTTCGACCATGCTCGTCGGAACGGCCGCCGTGTTGATCCTGACGTTCAGCGCGGCGATTCTCTTTTCGATTCATCGCGCTCAATTCCAAAAAGACGCCGATCAGGCGGCGAAAGAAATCAACGCGCAACTCGACGAATTTATTGAGAAGGGATACGACGCGTCCCTTGAAGAAGCGAGGAAAAAAGCCGAAGACTACGAAAAACGCAAGCCGAAATTCAATTCGGTTTCGTCGTATCACGAGGCGGTCGCGCGCGTTAAGAAAATCGCGCACGACGAAGAGCAGCGCGCGTTCAGCTTCAAGGAAGACGCCGACGACGTCGAACGTTTTCTCAACGACGGGTATCCCAGAACGCCCGATTTTCTTAAGACGAAAGCGCGAACCGTCGAGGAACGCGAACGTTACGCGGCGCTCTCGAAGCTTTATTTGGAAGTCCTGGCGGCGTACAACGACGACCGCGACGAAAAAAATCAGGAGCTTCTCGACGCGCTCGAGGAGAAGTACCGCGAAGCGCAGGATCTTCCGATCGCGAAGCGACGCGCCGCCGTTTACGAGCTGAAGCAGAAGATCGCGCTGTACAAAGCGCCCGTGTCCGGCGAGCCGCAGGAAGAGCTGTTTATTCAGCAACTTGACGCGCTGGAGGAGAAACTCGACGCAATGGCCGGGCAGCTCAAACAGGAGCAGAAAAACAACGAGCTTATCGGCGAGTTAAAAGACCAAATCGGCGTGGTTTCCAAATACAACGAATCGCTCGCGACGCTTCAGCAAACGCTCGACGAAGCGGACTCCAAACTCGCCGATCTTGCGACGCAGGACGTCGATAACGTCAGCCGCGCCAAAGTCTGGAACAACTTTATCGCCGACGCGTCCTCGCCTCTGAACTGGACGAAAAACGCCGCCGCGTTTGAAAAAGTCGCCGCCAAAACCTCGGGCGCGAAAGACGCGCTCTCGTTCGCGCCCGAATACGAAGAGCTCGCGACCAAAGTCGAGACGTGGCGCGCGTTTGGCGAGGCCGGCGGATTTGAAACGCTCCTCGGCGCCTTTGAAAAAGTCTGGGAGCCCTACGCGACGCCCCTGTGGCTCTATCGCGATTCTCAAAAAGGCGAATACGCCTACTTAACGTCGAAGCCGGAAAGCCCCGATTCGCAGGACGTTATGAGGGAATTCGGAGAAGGCCCAAAGAAATACGACGCATCCAAACTCTCCGAAGACGACATTAAGAGCATAAGCGAAGCGTTTCAATATACGCTCTATCAGGAGGTGAAACAAAAGAGTTTTGCCGACGATCCCCAGGCGCTCGTCGACGAGATCGTTTCGCTGATTCGCCGCGTCGGCGCCGCCCCGGAAGACAAGCTCGATCCTCTGCTTAAAGCGCAACTGCTTAGCGAGTTGTTAAAGGCGTGCAAAGACTGTCCCGGCCTCGATTACGTCAACGCGCGCTTTGAAGACGAGCGCGAAGAATTCGCTTCTGTTTTAAACGCAAACTTTTACAAAATCGGCGAGTCTAAAGAACAACGTGAAAACGCGACTAAGCTGCTCGACAATTTCGGTTCGGTCGACAAGAAACTCGACGACGCGGCGGCGGAATTTGCCAAAGCGATCGCCCCGATTAAAGGGACTTACGAATGGGTCGGGTACGTCGATTCGAAAAACGGCGACGCGACGGTCGTTTTCGGCGCCGAGCGTCCTAAAAACGGACAGTCGCTATGGATAGCGCGAGGCGCGTTAAGCGCCGCCGTCGAATGCGGAACCGTCGTCGACAAGAGCGCGGAGCTCAACGCAAGTCGAAACTGGGATCAATATCGCTGGTCGCCCGTCTACGCGCGTTCTGAAGAAAGCGCTTCCAATTAGAAGACGCCGTCGCGCGTAAACCCATAGGAATACGTCGAATAACGTCCTGAGGAACTTACGTTTTTAACGCGCCGGAGAATCTCCTCGACCTGGGCGAAACGCTCGGTCGTAAATTCCAGGCGCAGTTCCTGAACCCCCGACTTGAGAATCCAGGGAATCGCGTCGATAAGATCAAGCGGTTCGCGGAGATAGAGCGAACTGCCCGTAACCGGCTCCGAGCCGTCGTCTGAAACGCCGAAGCGATCGGCGTTCTTTTCAACGAGAATCTCGCGATCGTCGGCGTTTGTTATCTTTACCGTCGGCGCGTCGAAAAGTGTCTTTTGCGTAAACATCGCAAGAAGGCGTCCGTAGACGGGCAATGCGAGTTTAACTCCCCGATCTTTAACGACTTGATCGACGTTCGCGACAATCGCCGCGACGGCGCGGTCGGAAATCTCGGGGGACAGGCAAATCGAGTCGGCGTGCGGGAACCGATCGGACAAATACCTGACGGCGCGCGCGTTGCCGACGTTGAAGAACCAGTCTAACGCAAACGGCTCGCCCTTGTCTTCCAAAACGACCGCCTGCGCGACGGTTCCCGCCGACGGCGCGAATTCGGGCGGCGACTGAAGGCGAAGCCTCGACTCGAACTGGACGGGCCGCGTCTCCGCGTAAATCTTTGGAACGCCGAATTTTTGACACGCGTCGTATTGCGCGCGCGTTCGAACGACGGCGGCCAGATATGACGTCGGATCGATCGCTTCTTTCAGGTCGCTTGACCATATATGATTCGGCTTGATCTCGCCGACAAGTTCCGGACGCTCGGGCGCGACGCGTCGATACGATTCAACCGTCTTCTTTTCAAGCGCGTCGACCGCTTCCTGACGAAGCTGATTGAGCAACGACCTGGGCGCGAACGCGTCGGGGTCAAACGTCGGCTTGAAGGCGCCAAGATAGAACGGCGTCTCGCCAAATCGATCGAGCGACGCGAGTAGCGACGCGGCGTCGACGCCTTTTTTCTGCGCTTTTTCAACGGGTTGCGAAGCGGCGACCGTCGCGGAAACGCGCTCGTTTTTAAGCGTCAATTGAAGCGGGCGCCCGACTTTAGCGATCAGCGACGCGTCGATCGGCTCGCGTCGACGCGTCTGTTGAAGCGCGTTCTCCGCCTCTTTGTTAAGTCGATAATTATACGTTCGATACAGCGTAACCGCGCCCTCGGGAATCGGATCGTCGAATCGAATCAGGTCGTTTGGCTCCGCGCTTTCGACAATGCGACTTCGGCGCGGATTCGTCGGATCGACCAACGTGATTCCGCTCACGTTCAACCCGCCGAGTTTGCGCGCCGTGTCGTCGAGAAAGACCACGCCGTCGCCGTTGCGCAACGGCTGCGAAAGGCGCACGGCGTCGCGTCTTACGCGCCCGACTTCGACGCCGAAATTCGACGAATAGAACTCGTTGACGATATTCGGATCGTGTTCGTAATAATAACCGCGATCGTATCCGCGATTGAACACGCTCGCGACGTCGGTTCGACGCGCCTCTTCGTCAAACGCTTTGGGCGCGGCGTCCGACGAGCGTTTGATCGACAGTCGTTTTTCGGAGATTTCTTGCGGAACGCCCGCGATTTGGTCGACAAGATCGCGATAGTAGCGCACGACTTCGTACACGTAGACGGGCGACTTCATCCGCCCTTCGATCTTAATGGAATCGACGCCGATTTTCATAAGTTCGGCGATTTCGGCGCTTCCCTGAAGCTGGTCTTTCAGCGACAGGAAGTATCCGTACTCGGCGTTCGGGGATTCTTCGCCGTTCGCGCTCACGCGCCGCGCTTTGTAGTATTGCCGGCAAGGCTGGGCGCACATCCCGCGATTCCCGCTTCGTCCCCCGATAAAACTTGACAAATAGCACTTTCCGGAGCAACCTAAGCACAACGCGCCCGACGCGAAGACTTCCAGTTCGATCGTCGTCTGCTTGCGAATCGAACGAATCTCGTCGAGCGAAAGCTCTCTGGCTAAAACGGCGCGTTTAAACCCCTGTTTTTCGAACCAGTTAAGCTCGATCGCGTTTCCCGGCGACAGTTGCGTCGACGCGCACAGCGGAAGTTCCGGAAACGACTCGCGCAGCCAGGACGCGACGCCGAAATCCTGAACGATGACTTCGTCGAGCCCCGCTTCGTAAAGTCTTTTAAGGTCGGGATAAACGAGGTTAAGTTCCGCGTCCGAAAGGATCGTGTTGAACGTCAGATGAACGGAAACGTTCGAGCGATGCGCAAGATCGATCGCGGCGACGTATTCGTCGACGCTGAAATTCTTCGCGAAGCGCCGCGCGCCAAACCCCGCGACGCCCATATAGACTTCGTCGGCTCCCGCTTTAATCGCGGCTTCAAGACGTTCCCGATCTCCGGCGGGCGCCATGATCTTCATTTCGGACGCTCCTGGTCTCCGCGCGCGTCGTCGCGCGCGTTATTGTCTAACGTTGAAAAGTAATAAGTTACGCGTCGTTTTCTTCGTCGAATCCAAGGTCGCGCGCGATCTTAAGATCGAGCGCCGCGGCGCGTCGGTCGCCAAGTTGCCGATAGGCGACGGAACGGTAATAGTACGCGTCGGGGCTGTCCGGATCGAGTTCGATCGCCGCGTTGAAATCCTGCAGCGCGCGTTTGGGATCCCCCAGTTCGGCGTACGCCTCCCCGCGCGCGACGTAACAGTGCGCGAATTCGGGGTCTCGGTCGAGCGCTTTTGTATAGTCGTCGATCGCTTCGCGAAGCCGTCGTTCGTTCGCCAGAAGAACCCCGCGATCGTAATACGCGCTGACAAATTCCGGCGCGAGCGCCAGACAGTCGCGAAAATCGTTCAGCGCGGCGTTTGTCTCGCCAAGCATGTCGTAAGCGACGGCGCGGCCGTACAAAGCGACGTACGCCTTAGGATCGAGACGAAGCGCTTTGGAATAATCGTCGAGCGCTTTTTTGTAATGTTCGCGCAGTCGTTCGGCGTGTCCGCGCAGTTCGTAAGCGTCGGCGCGATTGGCGTTTAACTTAACGGCTCGAACCGCCTCTTCGTAAGCGCGGTCGTACTCGCCAAATTCGAGCCAGAGCTTTCCGATCCCAATTACGGCGTCGACCATGTCGGGGTCGAGTTTGAGGGCGCGTTTGAATTTTTCAAAAGCGTCGTCAAACTCGCCTTCTTCAAACGCTTCGCGCGCGGACGCGCACATCGTTTCGGCAAGTTCTCGCTTGTTCTTCGACGCGTCGAGCGAGACTTTCGCCGACTTGGTTTTGCGATTCTCAGATTGGCCGGACATGTTGGAACTCCTGACGATCAAGGGGAGCTAACGGCGGCAAAGTCAACTCGAACGAAAAAGGCAAAGATCCTTCGCCAAACGAGTTGAAGAACGTTTTCAATAAAAAAGAACGCGGGCGCGCGCGACGCTCCCGCCGCGCGCGCCGAAAAAAGACGTTTCGATCAGACGTCGAGATTCTTGACGTCGAGCGCGAATTTCTCAATAAATTCCCGACGCGGCTCGACTTGCTCGCCCATCAACACGCGGAACAAATCGTCCGCCGCTTCGACGTCGTCCATGGTAACCTGAACGAGGGTTCGGTTGTTCGGATCGAGAGTCGTTTCTCGCAACTCCTCGGGGTCCATTTCGCCCAACCCTTTAAATCGGGTGATTTGCCAGCCTTTTTCGCCGGCCTCTCGAATCGCGCCGAGCATTTCGCGCAGGTCTTCGACGCCCGTCTCGTTTTCGCCGCGAAGGATCCCGTAACGCGCGCCTTCGACGCCGGTGCGCTGAATCGAATAGAGCGCGTCGATCTCAAATCCGTATTTCGAGCGAAGTTCGGCGAGTTGCTTGTTCAGAGAACGCAGTTCGTCAAGTTCGTCGACGCGGAGTTTTTCGTCGATTTGATCGCCCTCTTCGAAGATCCGATTGTTCGCGCCGTTGAGCGCGTCGGCGATCGAGCCTTTGAGTTCGTCGACCGTCTTGCCCGTCTCGTTTTCGAGGGTCGTGAGATACGCGTTGAGTTCGGTTCGGTCGAAGAACCAGTTTTCCTGCTTGCGCCAAATCACGTGATAGATCGGAAGTCTTGCGGTTTCGGGGTCTTGACGTTCGGCGAGTTCGCGCAGGTTGTACCCGCGTTTTTCGAGCGCCTGAATCGACTCTTCCATGCGGCTCAGGAGTCGGCAAAGCCCTTCCATTTCCTCGTCTTTGATCAATCGGCCGTCGCGAGGATCGAGCTGGGCGTTTTTGATACCGGTTTCGAGAAGCTCGCGCTTCATTTCGTCTTCGGTTTGAACGTATCGCGCGGGGCCCTTTCCGCCCTTCTTGCGCACGCGGAAGAGAGGCGGCTGAGCAACGTACACAAAACCGGCGCGAACCATGTCGTACATTTGACGGTAGAAGAACGTCAGGAGCAGCGTCCTGATGTGCGAACCGTCGACGTCGGCGTCCGTCATGATGACGATCTTGCCGTAACGGCGTTTCGTGAGATCCATGCTGCCTTCGCCGCCGAACCCGCACCCAAACGCCACGATCATGCTGCGCACTTCTTCGTTTTTCAACACGCGAACGTCTTGCGCCTTATAGGCGTTGATGACTTTGCCGCGCAACGGAAGAATCGCCTGGAATTCGCGAATACGCCCCCCCTCGGCGGAACCGCCCGCCGAGTTCCCCTCGACGAGATACAATTCGCACCGATCGACGTCGCGGCTCGTGCAGTCGCGCAATTTGCCGGGCATGCCGCCGCCGTTGAGGACGTTTTTACGATCCTTCACCAATTGGCGCGCGCGTTTGGCCGCTTCCCGAGCTTCCAGCGCCAGGACGGCGCGTTTGACGATTTGTCGGGCGTTGGCGGGGTGTTCGTCTAAATATCGCGACATCGCGTCGCCAAAGACGCCTTGAACGATCCCCGCGACTTCGGTGTTGCCAAGTTTCGTTTTCGTCTGACCTTCAAATTTCGGCTCGGGGACGCGGCAGGAAACGACGACCGTCAATCCTTCGCGGAAATCGTCGCCGCTCGGAATCGTTTTGCCAAAGAGGTTTTGCGCGACGCCGTAAGCGTTGAGCGACTTGGTGAGCGCGGCGCGGAACCCCGCCACGTGCGTGCCCCCTTCGTGCGTGTGGACGTTGTTGACGTACGTGCGAATCGTCTCGGCGTCGCTGTCGGTATATTGGAGCGCGATTTCGACGGTTACGTCGTCGCGCCCGCCGCGGACGTAGATCACGTCGCTGTGAATCGCCTGATACGACTTGTTCAGGAACCGAACGAAGTCGACGACGCCGTTTTCGCAATGGAATTCTTCGCCGCGACCGTCGCGCTCGTCGAAGAACTTGATGCGAATATTAGGATTCAAAAACGCCAGGTCGCGCAGACGGTTGTACAGAACGCTGTAAACGAATTTCGTGTCGGGGAAGATTTCCGGATCCGGCTTGAACGTCGTTTTGGTGCCGTGTTTGTCAGACTTGACGCCTTTGGCGACCGGCGCGAGCGGAACGCCGCGCTCGTACTCCTGGAAGAACTGAAAACCGTCGCGGCAAACTTCGACGTTGCACCATTCGGACAGGAAGTTCACGACGGTGACGCCCACGCCGT
Source organism: Thermoguttaceae bacterium (assembly GCA_017550965.1). GTDB lineage: Bacteria > Planctomycetota > Planctomycetia > Pirellulales > Thermoguttaceae > RUG369. The sequence goes on along the minus strand of JAFZNK010000247.1, from coordinate 4,630 downwards.
GGAGACCGCCGGACGTCTGATACGCGCCTTTGTTGAACTTGCCGCCGAACTTCAGCTTCGTCATGACGCCTTCGAGCGTCGAAACCTGAAGCTCGGGGTGAATATCGACGGGAATCCCGCGCCCGTCGTCCTGCACGGTGACGGAGCCGTTGCGATTGACGGTAACGGAGATTTCGGTCGCAAATCCGGCGAGCGCTTCGTCGAGCGAGTTGTCGACGACTTCGTTCACAAGGTGGTGAAGCCCCTGCGACGCGACGTCGCCGATGTACATCGAAGGACGGAGGCGAACGTGTTCAAGGTCCGAAAGACCGATGATGTCTTCGGAATTGTACGACTCCTTGACCTGACGTTCGTCGCGGAAACCGTCGTCGATCGCGACGAACTCCACTTCCGGCTCCAACGCTTGCGCGTTTGAATCGACTTGTTGAGAGTTTTGCGCTTGTTCCAATTCGGGGTTCCCGCCCAAATTGACGTTGGAATCGTCGCTGGACATAATTGCTCCATAACTTAAAAAGGGCGCGTCGGACAATCGGTTCGCCGCGGTTCCAAAGCCGCGCGGGTCCGACGCGATTGGCGAGGCGCGAAAAACGCTCGCGACTCGAATTGAGTTCTTATCGTACGACCAACTTGATCTTCTCGATTTTGTCTTCGGGAAGGAGTCGGCGCAGCTCGTTCAGGATCGAGCCGAGGTAAAACTGCAGCTCCTGATAAAGCAGATTTGAAGCGATCTCGACGTAGGCCGTTCCCCCTCGAAAGGAAACGAGACGAGCGTGCCGGAGGTAGAAGTCTAACTTACTGACGCCCCGCTCTTCGTACGGATCGGAAAAATCGTATTGCGCGTAGGAGTCGTCGGCGAAGACGACTTCCAGCGCCTTGCGCCACGCGTTTTGAAAACGCTCGACGACCAGTTTGCGGCCAAGCCCGTACCTCGAAATAACCGAAGGAAGGATCGCGTTGAATTTCGTCGCGCGAAGAGGCCGCTCCTCGCTGAGAAACCGGTATCCCAGCGGATGAGGAGGAATTGCGAAAGGATCCGCGTTCCTCGCGCTTCGCGAATTCGCTTTTTTTGCGCGTTTTTGCGCGTCGGGGTTATTGGGGGTTCCTGGTTTCTTCATTATACTGGTTACGTTGCGCGCGCAAAAAATCGACGAAAAAACGCCCGGCGCGAAAAACGAAAAACGACGCTCGTTTTCGCTCCCCCGACGTCGCGGATTATTATAGCGAAATCGTTGAATTTTTCAAGGGTTGAAGAGCTCTTTACGCTCGTTTTTTTCCGATATTTTTGCGTTTTTTTGCGTAAAAAAATCCGCTCGAATCCGACGGTCGGCTCGAGCGCCAGAAACCGCCCGAAAGAGGGGGTAAAAACGGCCCGCGAGAGCGTCGCGTTTTCGAACCCCGGTTTCCAGTCGTTTTTCAGGAGATTCGTCCCGCTATGTCGTCTGCGCGCAAACCCGAACGCTCGCCGTTCGCCTCCTCTTTTTTCCTGACCGGAGCGACCGCAAGCGGAAAGACCTCGCTGGGCGTCGAGCTGGCGCGAAGAATCGGCGCGGAAATCGTTTCGCTCGACTCGATGGCGATCTATCGCGACATGGACGTCGGCACGGCCAAGCCGACGCTCGACGAGCGCCGCGGCGTCCCCCACCATATGATCGACGTCGTCGACCCGAGTGAAGAATATTCGGTCGTCGAGTATATGCGTCAGGCGGCGCGCGTCGTCGGCGAGATCGAATCTCGAGGCGGGACCGCGCTCTTTGTCGGCGGAACGCCTCTGTATTTGAAAACGATCCTCTTCGGCGTTTTCGACGCGCCCGGCGGCGATCCGGAGCTTCGCGACGAATTGCGCGCGATCGCGGCGAAGGACGGCGCCGACGCGCTCTGGGAGCGTCTGAGAGCCGTCGATCCCAAAGCGGCGGAGAAATTGCACCCCAACGACGTAAAACGCGTGATAAGGGCTCTGGAAGTCTTTCAGTTGACCGGCAAGCCGATCTCCGACCTACAGACGCAGTTTTCCGCCCCGCCGCTCTTTGAGCCGGAAAGAATCTTTATTTTGACCTGGGAGCGTCCGGAATTATACGCGAGAATCGAGCGCCGCGTCGACGCGATGCTCGAACAGGGCTTTTTGGAAGAGACGCGCGCGCTGTTCGAAGGCAAGCTCAAACCCGGCCCGACGGCGTCCAGGGCCGTGGGGTATCGCGAGCTTCACGCCGTCCTTCAGGGCGAGCTTTCGCTCGAGGAAGCGGTCGAGAGAATCAAACGGCTCACGCGCAATTTCGCGAAACGCCAGGAGACGTGGTTCCGATCGCTGACCAATCAGGGCGCGCGGCGAATTTGCGCGGACGGCAAGACGCGGAAAGAACTGTGCGACGAGTTGGAACGCGAAATAGACAAAATAAAACGCCGGGGGGAATCGACCTCGGCGCTTTGAAAGAGACTCGACGAAACGCGAACGCCTACAATTCGGCGACAAAATCCGATTTCGCGTTTGTTTCCAGGTTGAAGAGCGAGAGCCGATAGACCGTTTTCGGGATCGTTTTGCTCTCTTCGTCGTTGGGATCGACGCGTTCTTCGCGGTCTTCGACATAACCGGCGAGGATATAGTCGAACGATTCCCCGAGGGCGTCGGCAAATTTTTCGCGAGATTGAGGTCGGAAGACGTCGGATCGACTGATTTTCGACTTCTTGAACGCCGCCTGCATTTTTTTCTCGTCGACGACGTTGAAATCTTTCGATTTTTCGAGTTTCGCGCGCGTCGCGGCGGATATGTCGGACGCGCTGTCGCCGAGAACCCCGATGAAACAAATTTTCGGCTTCTTCCCCTGATTGAGAACGGAGACGCGCGTGATTTCCTCGCCGACCTGACGCGTCGTCTTCTCGACGGCGGGCTCGTAAACCGCCGGCCCGATCTTCCTGGAGCCGACCAACGAAACGCAACCGGGCGCGACGCTCAGCCCGACAAGACACGCGCCCAAAAACGAACGGCGCGAGAAAAACGCGTAGGAGCGACTGGACGAATTCATGACGATTTCCTTCCTGGCAAACCGGCCGACGCGCGTCGGCGCAAACTTGCCGTATCGTAATTATTTCCGCCTGACGAGGCAAGAGCGATTTGTCGCGAGCCGATCGGAGACCGCGCCATGAGCGTGTGGAACGCGCTAAAATCCTGTTTCGGCGGTCGCAAACAGCGTCTTTTCATCGGCCAGTTCGCGATATTCTTCCTCTTATGCGGAGGCGTCGCGAGCTTATGGTTTTCTCTTCGCGCCAAAATCGTCGACCAGGACGTCTATAAACTCGAGCCGCAAAACGTGCGCGTCTGGAATCCTCCGGCGTGGGTTCCGCGCGATCTCGTCCGGGAGGCGCTCGACAATCTGCCCCCCGAAATCAAGACGGACGAGCTCAACGCGCTCGACCCCAGGCTCGTCGACGCGGTCGTTCGCGCGTTTTCCGACTGCCCCTGGGTCGAAAAAGTCGAGTCGGCGATCGCGTCGTACCCCGCGAGAATCGACTTGATCGTCGAGTTCCGAAAACCGGTCGCTTTCGTCGACGCTTCTTCTCAGGGGTTTCAAGAGTTGCTCGAACTGCTCGAACAGAGATTTCCCGACGACGAGTTCGTAAAGACCCTGGCGTTTGAAAATTCGCTCGACGCGCCGACGCGCGAAACGAGAAACGTCGACGAACAGCTCGTCGACGCGTTTGGACGCGAACTCAAAACCGACTACTTCGACGAACGGCCCGTCGCCAAACTGCAGTTTCCCACGATCATGACGTACGGCCCGCGACGCGAATATATACCCCAAGCCGCGCAATTTGCCGAATTTCTCGTTACGACGGGAGCCGTGAAGCAATACAAAATTTCCCAAATTCACACGCTCAAAACCCTCGGCGCCAAAGAGCCGATCTTCTTTCTGTCGACGCGCGAGGGCCAGATCGTCAAATGGGGCGACTACTCGCGTCCGCGAGACGACGTCGGCGCGACGTACGACGGAGAACGGTTCGACAAGAATTCGCAGGAGGAGCGCGACGCGGTTAAAGCGTGTCAGGCGAAAAAACTCGAGCGTTGGGCGAAAGAAGACGGGGGAGTTTCGCTCGACCTATCCGACGACTAGCGTTTCCGATAATTCAAAGGCAAAGCCATCATTCAGAAGCGGACGCTAAGGAGACGTCAAAGCTTCATCGGTTGGACTCGCCTTTTGAGATTGTTTCCTTTTGCGTTCCAATCGTTCCTTGAGATAGTCGTCAATACGATAAGCCAAGTCCATACATCCAACGCTACTAACGCTATTTATTTGAACGGCGACATTATTGCGAAAGAAGAGGACAACGACGTCTTTCAAAGGATCATTTATCGTTGTTGGGCTTCTGCGGAACTGTTTCGAACCAGCCGCTACGTAACATTCGTCCCCCGGACCGTCGTCGATCTTGTATAAAGAAAGAACCATTATGGGAGGCGCGCAACTTTCACTGGTCATCCCCATTAAAAAGACCTCCTTTTTCACGGAAAACATAAAGCGACAACTAAAATTTCTTTCTTCTATCGACGTAATTGCCGACGGGTCTGCAAATTGCGTTGGATCGATTCTAAAACTAACGTCGTACATTTCGTCAAAGAGTCTTTCACGCGATGACGTCAATG
>JAFZNK010000032.1 GCA_017550965.1 Thermoguttaceae bacterium | reverse complement strand
GTTTCAGGATCGTCGGGGATCACAACAATATCGTTCCCGAAGTTCGCGATCGCGCCGCCGCGCGTCGCCTCGTTGCTCTTGAACAGCGTTCCTTCGGCGCTAAACCTACCGGAGGCGTCGACGTACGCCGCGCCGCCGTAAAGAGTCGCTACGTTGCCTTCATAAGATCCGTCTACGTCGGCAAACTCGCCGCCGGCGACGTAAATCGCGCCGCCGCCCGTGATCGCATAATTGTCTTCAAACAACGTCTTGTCTTTAACCGTAACGTTTCCAGAGCTGTAAATCGCGCCGCCGTTGGTCGCGCTGTTGCCGACGAATTCAACCGTGTCGGGCAAAACTCCCTCTTTAGCATAGGCGAGTTCGACGGCTTTGAACGATCCGCCGGCGGCGACGTAAATCGCTCCGCCGTTTTCCGTCGCAGTATTGCTTAGGAACGCGCCGCCTCGCGCGACGTAGCCGCCGCCGTTGCCAATATTGACAGCGCCGCCGTTGGTCGAGGAGAACCCGTCTTGCAAAATAAGGTGGTCGGCGGTAACCGTTTTATCGGTAATGTTAAAAAGTTGGACAGGACCGAGCGTTTTAGGATCGCCCGTTTCAGGATCATTCAGCGTGATACTCTGACTGCGCACAACGACGCTTACGCCATGAATACCGTTTTCGCCGCCGGGGACGCCGATGATCGTGTACTCTTTAGAGCTGTTAATCGTTTCAAAAAGCACGCTTTCGAAAACGTCGTCGCGGTATCGAATTTGCTTTAGAGGAACTCCGCCGACCTCGTCGGCAGGTTTCCAACCGGAACCAAGTTGCGTCTTGTTCGCCTCTGTTGGATTGAGGTCGCCGGCGGTGAAGCAGTAGTCGATGTAATCGTAATAATCTTGCAGGGTAATGATATTGGGCGATCCGTTGGTGTTAAAGTCGTCACTATGATCGACGCCGATGATGTATTCGTCGGCAGATATCTCACCGTCGTTATTTTCGTCTATATATCCGGGATTAGTCACCACAATTTCGTAAGGCGTGGTGGACGACTCGCCGCAGTAAGCGCCGATATCGACCGTCTGATTCGGCTTGTTAAGACGGTCGTTTCCAACGAGATCGTAACCGTTGTAGCCTCCAACGTAGGTAGTTCCGTCCCACGTCGCCTGGCCTTCGGTGATTATTCCCGCGTAACCTTCGTCAAGCGCGACGCTTCCTTCAGAAAGCGAATAATCGCCTGCGGCGAAGTCAGCGAAGAGATCTGTGTCCTGAGTATAGTGAATCAGCGTGCCGCGATCGCCTTTCCAGAAGTTTTTGTATCCCGAGCTGTCGACTTGTCCAACGCCTCCGTCGTGAGTGGAATAGTGGAATTTACTGGCGTTGTCGCTGTTGTAAAGCTCGCCAATAACGGAATCAGCGGCGAAAAGATACGCCGTTTTATTCTCGTTCGCGCTACGCGCGTAAATTTCAGAAGACTCGTTAAAATCGTCCCTGTTTGTGTTTTCCACCAAAATTGAGTTGATTAGCGCAAAATGGGACGTAATTTCCGCCTCGTGGATAGCGACTCCGTAATCTGGAAGCGACGAGTTGGCGCTGTGATTGTTGACGATCGTGCAGTTGAAGAAGTTAATATTGGAAACGCCAATGGCGTCCACGCCGGAGCTGTACGCGCCGCTTCCGCTGCCGATAGCGACGTTGTCGGCGATCAGGACGTTGGTCATCGTGAAGGAGTTGGTGTCCTGAACGACGATGGCTCCGCCCTGATAATAGTTCAACTTGCGAATCGAGCAGTTGCGAATATCGACCAACGAACTCTGTTCGACGATCAGAGCCGCTCCGTCGAATCCGCCGGCGCCGTCTCCAAGATCGTTTTTAGAATTGACGATCGTCAACCCCGTAAACACGACGTTGGAATATTCCCCGACGTCAATAATCGGCTGGTTGCCGTTTGCGCTATAGTTAATATTCGCGCCGTCGACAACCACGCCTTTGACCGCGTAAACGCCGCCCAAGGGCTGTGCGGCGAACTGTCCGGAGCCCGTAACAACGTCTGTTGCCCAAGTCCCTGAAACTTCTCCGGAGTTCTGATCAATATTTACGATTCCATGTCCCGGCGTCTGATCCTGAATCGTCCACGCGTTGATCGTAATATTTTTGTTAGAAATTGTCAGCGGACCGTTTTCTGCAGAGAGCTTAATCTCGCCCCCCATAAGGCTGGGCGCAAAGTTGATTTCGACAGGGTTGCTATTACTTCGGCCATTTGATATCGACAATCTGAAAGAGAATTGCTATGCTGAGAGCATGGAAACTACAAATTTAAAGCACGTCTGTGTCGAGACTCGAAGAAAGTTCAAGGAACTGATCGTCAACTTGCATAACAAAGGG
>JAFZNK010000246.1 GCA_017550965.1 Thermoguttaceae bacterium | reverse complement strand
TAATGGTCGCTTTGCCGTCTTCAAGGGGCTGACGCAACGCTTCGAGCGTCTTGCGATTGAATTCGGGCAGTTCGTCGAGAAACAGCACGCCGTTGTGCGCGAGGCTGATCTCGCCGGGCATCGGATGCGCGCCGCCCCCTATTAGCCCCGGCTCGCTGATCGAATGGTGCGGCTCGCGAAAAGGACGCGTCGCGATCAACGGCGTTTCCGACGTTACTTTGCCGACCGCGCTGTAAATCTCCGTCGTCTCGAGCGCTTCGTCGAGCGTCGGCGGAGGAAGAATCGTCGCCAGGCGTTTGGCGAGCATCGTCTTGCCCGTGCCCGGAGGGCCGAACATCAGCACGTTGTGCGCGCCCGCCGCGGCGATGGTCATCGCGCGCTTGGCGCTCTCCTGCCCGTGCACCTCGGAGAAATCGACGTCGTATTCGGACAGGCGACGATATTCGTCCATCATCAGCCCCGGCGCGGGCTCGATTTCCAAATCGCCGCAAAGAAAATGAACCGCCTGCGTGAGCGTGGAGACGGGTATCGCCTCGATCTCGTCGACGAGCGCCGCCTCTTTGGCGTTCTCGGCGGGCACGACGATCCCTTTAAGCCCAAGTTCGCGCGCCTTGCGCGCAAAGGACAACACGCCCCGAACGGGACGGATGGAGCCGTCGAGCGCAAGTTCCCCGACGATCGCGTAATCGTCGAAATTCAGATCCGCCTGGCCGGACGCCACAAGCTGACCGAGCGAGATGGGCAGATCGAACGACGCGGCCTGTTTCGGAAGCTCGGCGGGCGCGAGATTGACGATCAGATCGCCGACCGGAGGATAGTAGCCGGAACTGGAAATCGCCGTCTTAACGCGGTGAATACTCTCGCGAACAACCGCTTCGGCCAGCCCGACGATCGTCGTGAGGGAACCTTCTTCGCGATAAGTGAACGAAACCTCGACGGCGACAGGAAAAGCGGACGCGCCTTGAAGCGAAAACGTCTTTAATTTCGTAAACATGGTTCTTTACGCTTTGCTCGCGGTAAAAAGAAAAGAAATCGAAAGTCGACGTTCGCGCGACGTCAGGTCTCCGAAGACTGTTCCGCCGAAGATTCGGGCGATTTAGTCTCCGAAGGCTGTTCGGACGGAGAATCGGACGATTCGGCCTCCGAAGCCTGATCCAACGCGGCCTCGAGCGATTCGGTCTGGAAAACGCCGAATTTTCGGAACCGCCGATAACGCTTTTCCACCAGTTCGTCGATAGGAATCTTCGTCAATTCGCGAAGTTGCGCGCGAAGATACTGCTTGACGCGCAACGCCATGAGGCGGTGGTCGCGATGCGCGCCCCCGACGGGCTCTTCGATCACGTCGTCGACGACCCCGAATTTAAGCAGGTCTTTGGAGGTGAAGCGCAACGCTTCGGCGGCGACGTCTTTGTATTCGGAACTTTTCCAGAGAATTCCCGCGCACCCCTCGGGGCTGATGACGCTGTAATACGAGAATTCGAGCATCGCGACGCGGTCCCCGACGCAGACGCCGATCGCGCCTCCGCTTCCTCCCTCGCCGATCACCACGCACACGATCGGCGTGCGAAGCGTCGACGCGACGAACATCGACTCCGCGATCGCCTGAGCGACCCCGCGTTCCTCCGACGCCACGCCCGGAAACGCGCCCGGCGTGTCCACAAAACACACGATCGGCAGCCCGAACTTCGCCGCCATTTTCATCTTTGAAATCGCTTTGCGGTACCCTTCCGGATGAGCGCAGCCGAAATGGCAGAGTTGGCGCTCTTTGAGATCGCGCCCTTTTTGGTGCCCGACGACCATCACTTTGAATTCGTCGAGTTTCGCCCAGCCCGTTCGAATCGCGCGGTCGTCGCCGAACGTCTTGTCGCCGTGAAGCTCGACGAACTCGTCGAAGACCAGGTCGAGGTAGTCGACCGTTTGGGGCCGGTCCGGATGACGCGCCACCTGAACCGTCTCCCACGCGGAAAGACCCGCGTAGATTTTGCGCGTCAATTCGACAAGCCCGTGCCGCAAACGCTGTATTTCTTCGCGAATCTCAGGAGAGTTGGCGCTTTGTCGCAACGACTCAAGACGCGCTTCCATCTCGTAAATCGGCTTTTCAAAAGAAAGTTGTTGGTCGGAAGACGGCATGAAGGCTCTCTCTATTCCAGGCTTGGCGCAACGGTACGCGCCCGACGAAAAACCGTTTTTCGCCGGGTTTGACGCGAAAGACGACACGTCGGACTCCCGCGCCAAAATTACCCATTAAGTATACACGATTTCCCGCGAAAAGACAAGCGCCGGAAAACGCCCGGCGTCCTCGTCAAAAGAACGCGCCCGAAAAGAATTCGCGCGATCTTGACGCGAGAAAAAACGATTCTAGAATAGAATTAGCGTCGACCGAAAAGCGCGAAAGGCTCGGCGCGTTTCCAAGCCGAATTGTCCAGCAAAATGCAAACCTTTGAAATTGAAATCGACGGTCAAAGAACCGAAATCGAAACGACGCGGTTTTTCGACAAGACCGCGTTCGGCGAGATTTCCGCGCAAGATCGCGTGTGGATCGACGGCGTTCCGGGGTTTGTGAAGGACGTCGACGAACGGCTTGTCGACGGGAAATTACGCTTCTACCTGAAAAACACGCGTCAGGAGATCGAGATCGAACGCGCGCTCGCCGAGAAGACGGAACGGTTCTTCGCCGAACTCTCCGAGCGGCTTTCGGACGACTCGCTCAACTCTCCGTCGTCGGCCCCGGAAGAAGAATCGCCGAACGCCGAACGCGTCGGGCCCGCGCCGGAACCCCGTCCGGAAACCGCGCCGCGCCGTCCGAAAACGATCGGCATGTTCTGGTCGTCCCTTGGCGTTACGTTCGGACTGGGGCTCCTTCTTCTGCCCGTATTGAGCGTCGTTCTGGCGATCAAAGCGATCGCGACGCCCAAACCCGTCCCGACGCCGAATCCAAACGCGGAGCCGGCGGTCGTCGCGCCCGAATCCCCTCAAGAACCGGCCGAGCCGCAAGTCGACGCCAAAATCGACGCCGAGCCCGCGGAGACGCCGCCCGATGTTCAAACGCCTCCCCCGGACGAAGAACAAGTCGAAACGTCGGAACCGAGCGAAAAAAAGCGAACGACGATTAAATTCAGGGAATATCCAGCGGCGCGTTGACGTGGTATTCCGATACGGCGAAACGCATTAACAGACGCGCAAAAAAGCGATTGTCCCCAACTTGAAATTAGAGGGAACCCATAGGAAGGATCTCAAGCGTTATGGCAATACCGACCAACATACGCACGCTTCTCTGCGGCGCCGTCGTGGAATGGGCCAGAATTGAGTTTAAGACGACCTGGGATCCGGAGGCGTCTCTAAAAACAATCGTCGCGTTTGCCAACGACCTGGACAACTGGGGCGGCGGGTATATCGTGCTTGGGGTGGAAGAAAAAAACGGCCTTCCGGTAAAACCCTACGCAGGCGTTCCCCTGAATAAAGTCGACGCATGGCAAAAAGATATTTTCGAGAAGTGCAAGCTGATCCGTCCCGGCTATACGCCCATTATCGGCAAAGACGAGCTTGACGGAAAAACCTTTCTTATCGTCTGGTGTCCCGGCGGGGACGCGCGACCTTACTCTTGTCCCAAGACAATGGCTAAAAACGATAAGGAGCGATCTTACTTTATCCGAAAAGGATCCGTCACGGCGTTCCCGAACGACGACGAGTTGAAGGAGTTGTTTTCCCTCGCCAATAAGACGCCTTTCGACGACCGCGCAAACCACGCGGCGGAACTGTCCGATCTAAACTACGCCTTAATCAAGTCATACCTGAAGGAGATCGGCAGCTCGTTATACGCGACGGCGGACGAGACGGATTTTGAAACCCTGTGCAAGGACATGAACATTGTCAGCGATCTTCCGGAGTATGTAAAACCCAAAAACGTCGCGCTGATGTTTTTCAATTCGGAGCCGGAAAAATACTTTCCCTGCGCGCAAATTGACGTCGTGCAATTTCCGGAAGGAGAGGGCGGCGACAAGATTATCGAACAAATCTTCACCGGGCCGCTTCACGAGCAACTTCGAACCGCTTTGCGTTATATAAAGAACGCAATTATTACGGAACAAGTTGTAAAACGTCCCGATAGGGCGGAAGCGGATCGTTTCTTCAACTATCCTTACGAGGCTATAGAAGAAGCGCTTTCCAACGCGGTCTATCACAAAGCCTACGACGAACGCGAGCCGATCGAGGTTCGCGTTGAAAGGGATATGATCGAAATCATTAGCCACCCCGGTCCGGATCGTTCCGTTACGCTCGAAGGGCTTCGCGCGTTCAAGGTTCGGAGCCGCCGCTATCGCAATCGACGCATCGGCGAATTTCTGAAAGAACTTCATTTAACGGAAGGTAGAAACACGGGGTTCCGAAAGATTCTTGCGGCGTTGAGTCGAAACGGCTCGCCCATGCCAGAATTTGAAACCGACGAGGCTCACGATTATTTCATCACCCGGTTGTTTATCCGGAAAAATTTCTATGATTATCAGAAGAACAAAGATTCTTCTCAGAGCGCCAATGGCGCTCTGGATGGCGCTCTGGATGGCACCCTGGATGGCACTCTGGATGGCACTCTGAATGGCGCTCTGGATGGAGCTCTGAAAAACGTTGACGACAAAGAGAGGCGATTGAGAGAACTAATTGTACAAAATCCCAAAATCACGAGAGAGCAAATGGCAAGCGAATTAAACATTGGCAAACGTTCCGTTCAACGGTTGTTAAACGCCATGCCAGACGTTCGTTTTACCGGAGGAGGAAGAAACGGGCGCTGGGAAATCGTCAAAGAGGGAACTTGACGGATATCAAAACGGCGAGGCGGGCGTCGACCGAAGAACAAGTCGAAACGTCGGAACCGAGCGAAAAAAAGCGAACGACGATCAAATTCAGGGAGAAAAGCGACGAATTATAACGCGGCGCTAATTTGCCCGACGTCGGCAAAAAGGCGGAGATCGCGCTATCGGCGTCGTTATCGGGGCGGGCCGTCGGCTCCGTCCGGATTGCTTCGCATTTCGACAGGAACGTCAAAAATGACACAGAAGACTCCCGCCGTCCTTCTCAACGTCTTATTCCTCGTCCTGTGCGTCGTCGCAGGCGGACGGCTGATTATCCAAAAGTTTATTTACGAGGAGTTCGAACGAGCCGGCGTATCGACGCTGCATGACGTCAAAAAAGAATTCAACAACTACTACGCGCGCAACGGGTTTGTCTATCCGACCGATATTTCAGAACTGGAATCGTGGAAATCGACGCGGGAATCGGTTCGCGACGAATGCGAATTTGTCGGAAATAAAAACGACTACCTTCTTCGCGACGGAAAAATGTTTAAAATCTATCTTCGAACGTTCGTTCCCCGAAAATCCCATTGGTTTTTTGGCGAAGCGACGGTAACAGTTCTGGTCGAATCGCCATACGGCGGAAACGGGACCTATGATTTCCAACACAAGCGACGAACCCATTACCTCGCGTTGTGCGACGTCCCGCCGGATAGTATGATCGAATTGGAAACGCCTCTTCCGGAAACGTTTTTTGTTCGGCAACTGCTTGGAAAAGACCCGTCGGACGTGGAATAGGAAAACGCCTTTCAGAGCGCCAGAGCGCCATTCCAGAGCGCCATTCCAGAGCGCCAATGGCACTCTGGAATGGCGCTCTGGAACGGCGAGGCGGGCGTCGACCGAAAAACAAGTCCAAAACCGCGAACCGGGCGAAAAAACGCGAACGAAAATCAAAGGTGCCAATGAACAAGGCGTCGTTATGAGAAAGACCTACGTCGACAACATACGCTGGACAACCGTGGTATTGGTAGTGTTTTTCCATGTGATCTATATGTTTAACGGAGAGCAAACCGCCGGCGTTATCGGGCCTTTCAGCGATTGTCAACCTCAGGACGTCTATCAGTACGTCGTCTATCCCTGGTTCATGTTCCTTTTGTTTCTGGCGTCGGGGATGACGGCTCGATTTGAATTAGGCGTTAGGAGCGTCAGGGAATTTATCCGAAACAGGACGAGAAAATTCCTCGTTCCCTCCACCGTCGGACTCCTGGTTTTCGGCTGGGCTACCGGCTATTACAATATGCTCATTGGGCATACCTTCGACGAGTTGAGACACGTCCCGGCCCCGTTGTTATTTTTGATCATGTGCGTCAGCGGCACGGGGCCTCTTTGGTATATTCAGACGCTTTGGATATTCTCCGTCCTTCTCATTCCCATAGGGAAAATAGAAAAGGACAGACTCTGCCGCCTATGCGCAAAAACAAACGTCGTCGTGTTGATCTCGCTTGTTTTTGCGGTCTTTGGAGCGGCCCAAATCTTGAATACCCCCATTGTTGTAGTATACCGATTCGGCATTTACGGAACGGCCTTCTTCCTGGGATATTTTGTTTTTTCTCACGACGAAGTCATGGCGCGCCTTGAAAAATATTGGGGCTTGTTTGCCGCTTTGGGGCTGATTTCCTGCGTTGCGTTCGTCGTCATGTATTGGGGAGAGCCCTTTACGGACCACGAGGTTCTGGACACGTTCATGTGCAACGTCTTCGCGTGGTTTGGAAGTCTCGGGGCGCTTTCCTTCATGAAGAAATGGGGAAACTTTTCCAACGGATTTTCAAAATGGATGGGCAAGCGGTCCTGGGGACTCTACGTTTTCCATTATTTGCCCATTGCGGCCGTAGGCTGGCGTCTTACCAATTCGTCGCTCGACGTTCCCCCGGCGCTGATTTATCTCGCGGTCGCCGTTTCGGCCTTTGCGGGTTCGTTTATTTTGTTTGAAATCTTCAGACGCGTTCCCGTCGTAAGACTGTGCGTATTGGGAATAAAGGGAACGGGAAAGGAGAAAAAGTAGGAAAAGGCGCGTTCGCGGGCTGTTCCGAATTGAAAACGCTCGTTATTCCCGGAAGCGCGACGAAACTACCGCCGTTTCAGGACTTCAAAACTTGCGACGCTCCGACGATTCGCGCTCCCAAAGGCTCCTGCGCGGAAGAGTACGCGAAAGAGCGCAAAAAAAGATTTAAAGCGATTAAGTAGAACGACGCGGCGCCTTTTGTTCGCGTTCGCCGCTCGTTTGTTTGTTCCATCCCGGCCGACGCGGCCGGCAAGAGAAACTCGTTATGAAAAAAAGCTCGTTTATTATTGCCGCGGCGATCGTTTTCATTACCGTCGCCGGACGCGTTTCGACGGCGATCGGTCAGGTTGCCGGCGAAAGGCAAACGTTGCCTGTCGCCGTGGTTACGGCGGATCCGTCCAACGACCTGTATAAGACGCTGACCGCCAATTTCGACGGCGTTCGTTTGTGCAAAACGCTCGACGAAGCCGTCGCGTTGCGAGACGACGTCAAAGGCGTGATGATCCTGGCCGACAATTATCCGGATCAAAGAACGCGCGTTTCGTCCGAACAGGCCGAAGCGCTCCTCGCGTCCGACGTCCGGATCTACGTCGAATATCCGGAAAACAACGACGCGTTGGGAATCGCGGGCTACGACGGCGTCGAAGCAATGAGCAACCGTCGGGGCGTCGTCGTCGACGCCGACAAATTGCAAACGCCTCTATACAGTCTGCTGTACGTCAACGGCGCGCTCTTTGCGGCGAAGCCTTTTGACGCCGAAAAGGTCGGCGCGAAAGACAATTCCGCCTGGCTGGTCTGCGCGAAGGTCGCGGGCTACGACGTCGCCGAGTACGCGCTCAGCGGCGCCGCGCCGTTCGTTCTGCTTGAAGAAAACGGACGCGTTTTGACGGCGGCGACGAAATTCAGTCAGTGGATTTCCGCCCGATACGCGCCCTACGAGCGATACCAAACGTTCTGGGCGTCCGTGTTGACATGGCTCGACGGCGGCGCGCCCGTTCCCAAGCCGAACTACGAGCCGGCGGTCTCCCCCGCGCGTTCAAGGGACGCCGTTCTTACGGAAGAGGACTACGTCGACGCGGTAAGAAGAAACGCCGACTGGTTTTTCAATTCCGGCTTTTTGCTTAGCGACGCCGACGAAGAAGCGTATCGAACGCGGCGCGAAAGTCGGGAATACTCGCTTCGTCCCGACGAAACGTGCGACGGGCGAAACGGCGTGATCGAGACGTTCTCCTCGGGAACTCGGTTTAAACCGGACGGGTCGCAAAAAATCAGGTTCCTGAAAAGAGCGGATTGCAACGCGGAAACGGCGGGCGCGCTCGCTTTGGCGTATCGCGCGACGGGGGACGGGCGATATCGGGACGCGGCGTACAATCTCGTCGACTGGCTCCTGCGCGAATCGTCGCTGTCGGGCGGGCCGCGCGCGGACGTCGGGAGTCCGCAATACGGGTTCCTGGATTGGGACGACGGTCCAACGACGCCCGAACAATATTACGGAGACGACGCCGCCAGAGCTATTCTCGGTTTAATCGAAGCGATCTCCGTACTTGGCGAGGACGGCGAACAGTTCCAACAACGGCTTTTGGAACTCGTTCTCGCGAACTTCAGAACGACCGGTAAAAACGGATTTCGCGGAAACAATATCCACGCGAAAGATCTGGACGCGCGCGGTTGGAAATATTATTACGACCGAGAAATAACCAACTTCGCCCCGCACTTCGAAGCGATGTTGTGGGCGTGCTATTTATGGGCGTACGAACATACGCGCTGGGAGCCGCTGCTGCGGCGAACCAAAACCGGAATCGCGCTCATGATGGACGCGTACGAAAAAGGACAATGGCGCTGGACCAACGGCTTGCAGCAGGAACGAGCGAAAATGATTCTTCCGCTGGCATGGCTGGTCAGATTGGAACCGACGGAACAACATGAAGAATGGCTCCGTCGTATCGTCGGCGACGTCATGACGTTCCAGCAGGAGAACGGCGGAATTCAGGAACGCCTTGGCGAAGGTCGTGGGCTTTTCGGAAGTTTCAAATCCAACGCGGCTTACGGCGGCGCCGAAGGACCGATTATTCAGAACAACGGAGATCCGTGCGTGGACAACCTCTATACGCAGCCGTTCGCGCTACTTGGATTAAACGAAGCGGCGCGCGCGACGTCCGACGAAACAAATCGAAAAGAATACGAAACGTACTTGCGAAAACTGACCGATTTTGTCGTCAAAACGCAGCAGGTTTCCGACGTATATCCCGAATTTAACGGCGTTTGGTTCCGGGCGTTCGACTACGACAAGTGGGAGACCTACGGCTCGGACGGAGACCTCGAATGGGGCGTCTGGACGACCGAAACCGGCTGGACGCTGGCGTGGCTCGGCGGCGGCGTCAGTATGCGCGTCGGGAACGCGTGCGTCTGGGATTTGTCCGCGTCCATGGACCTGACCGACGATTTTGAGATCGTCAAAGAGATTATGCTCAAGGAAATCGTCGACGACGAGAACGAATAACCCGCCGCCGACGTCATAGCAATCCAGGACGGCTCGCAAGTCTTGGCTTCATAACGCTGTCTTTCTATTATCGTTCTGACTCCGCGTTGCGCTTCATCGCGACGCGGAGTCAGTTTAGACGCGTCGTCGATCAGTCGAGCGGCTCAAAATCAAGGTTAGACTGTTTGGCGATCTGTTCCGCATGGGATCCCGCGCGGGCGCAAATCGTCGGACGATTTTTTACGTTGGTCAACGCTTCTTCCTCGATAGATTCGACGCTTCCCGGAATAACGATCTTCGTCAATTTCGAGCAATTGTAAAACGCGTCGGCTTCTATCTTTTTGCAACCGTCGGGAAGAACGATCGCTTGAATCCAATGACAAGACGCAAACGCCTGTTTTCCAATCGTTTCAACGCCCTGCGGAATAGCAAAGCTATCGCTTTCAGTTCCGCAGGGGCATTTGATCAGCGTTTTGCCGTCTTTCGAAAAAAGCGACCCGTCAATCGAACGGTAGTTCGCGTTGTTTTCCGCAACGAAAATCGACGTCAACGATCGGCAATTAAGGAATTGAGCGGCCTCGATCTTTTCGACGCTTTCCGGAACAACGACCGTCTTAAGCTCGTCGGTTCCCGAAAACCCAGGACCGTCGACGGAAACGATTCCGGACGGAATCGCATAACTCGGATTGTTTCTCCTTTGAGGATATCGAATCAACGTCTTGCCGTCTTTGGAGAAAAGAACCCCGTCGATTGAGCGGTAGTTCGCGTTGTCTTCAGCGACGTCGACGGTTCCGAGCGAGCTGTCAAATTGAAATTCGCCGACGTCGATTGATTGAACGCTTGCGGGAATAACGATCGATTTAACGAAAGGACAATAGCAAAACGCGCCTTTTCTGATTGTTTCCACGCCGTCCGGAACGACGTATTCTCTATTGGCATGTCCGCCGGGAAACTTTACAAGTTCCTTGCCGTCTTTGGTAAAAAGAACGCCGTCGATCGATCGGAAGTTCGCGTTGTTTTCAGCGACGTCGATCGACTTCGTCTGCGGGCAATTTTCGAACGCGTCCTCTCCAATCTCGGCAACGCTCGCGGGAATGTCGATCTTTGTCAACGTCCCCTGACCGCTAATCGCTCGCGCGGCGATTGTTTCGACGCCGTCGGGAATAGAAAGCGTATAGTGGTTTTTAGTTAACCGCTGAAAAACCTTCCCGTCGGAACTGATATCATAACCGAATCGTCGCGCGTCGTCCTTTTTACGTTCTTCCCGGCGCTCTTTGATTGTTTGTTCGGCGTACGACCCCTCCGGCGCGCGAACTGTCAGCGAATCGTTGAGAGGGAACGCGCTGTATTCTATCCATTCTATGCTTTCGGGAAGTTCGAGCAGCGTCAACGAGTCGCAATTAGAGAACGCGAAACTTTCGATTCTTTTGACGCCGTTTGGAACCACAATCGAGTTCAGTGATTTACACCCCATAAAAACGGCGCTCCCAAGAGAGGAACAACTCTCGGGCAGGTCGATTTTTTTCAACGAGGCGCAGTTAGCAAACGCGCTATGTCCAATTGTTTCAATATTTTTCGACAGCTTGATCGTTTCCAGCGCGGCGCAAAAATTAAACGCGTTGAAACCGATCTCTTCGACGGAATCGGGAAGAACGACCGTCTTGAGCGACGCGCAACCGCAAAACGCGGACGATCCTATGCGAACGACGCCCTCGGGAATACGTAAAGAATCCTCGTCGATTCCCAAAGGAAAGCCTATCAGCGTTTTGCCGTCTTTAGTGCAAAGAAATCCGTCGATTGTTCGGTAGTTGGGATTGTTCTCGTCTACGTTAATCGCCGTCAACGACGAACAGCCGGTGAACGCCCCTTCCCCGAGTTCTTCAACCGTTTCCGGAACGTCGAACGTTTTCAGCGAGGAGCAATGCATAAAAGCGCCGTCGCCAATTGTTTTCACCGACTTGGGAACGGCGAACGTCGTCAACGACTTACAATACGCAAAAGCGGAACCTCCAATCTCCAGAACGCCTTCCGGCAGGACGATCGAAGTCAAAGAAGAACAGCCGTAAAACGCGCCGTTTCCAATCTTCTTAACGCTTTTAGGAAGAACGACAGAAGACAGGGAAGAGTCGTTGGACATTGGGGAGTATTCGAACGCGAAAGGACCTATCGTTTCTACCCCGTCGGGCGCGACATAGACGTCTTTTCCAAGTTTTGCAGGAACGCTGATAAGCGTCTTACCGTCTTTTGAGAAAAGAACGCCGTCGATCGAACGAAAGTAAGGATTGTCCTCGGCCACTTCAATCTTTTCCAGCGAACAGCAAGCCTCAAAGAAACGGACGCCTTGAATCTCTTTGACGCTTTTCGGAATGACGATGGTCTTCAGTAAAGAAACGCCTTCCTGTGGACGACTTCCCGAAGGCGGAGGATTGAAGACAGCCCCTTGTATAACCTCGACTCCGTCCGGAATCGTCGCTTTTCTGCCTTTTCCAACGTATCTGTAAACGATTTTTCCGTCGTCGCTGAGCCGAAACGTCGAGGCGACGTCCTCTTCTTCACTAATCGTTTCAAATTTGATGTTCTTTTCTTTCGCATACCTCTCGGCGTAGGATCCTTTATGCGCTTTAACGGCAAAAGGAGCCTCGAAAGCGCCGTCGGAAATAGACGTTACGCTCTCGGGGATCGTCAGCGTTTTGAGTTGGGAACAGCCCGCGAACGCTCGCGCGCCGATTTTTTCAAGCGTTTCGGGAAGTTCGATTGTTTCCAATTGCGAACACCCGTCGAAAGCGTCGGCGGCGACCTCCGTAACGCCTTTGGGAACGACGTATTTCACGCCCTTTAACGCGGGAGGATATTTAACAAGAACAGTTCGATCTTTGGAAAAAAGCGCGGAGTCTGACCTGAAAAACTCATTGCCGCGAGGGACGCTTAAACGCCGCAAATTGACGCAACCCAAAAAGGCCTCGGGATCGATTTCATTCGTTTTTTCGGACAATCCAAGATCCTTGAGTTCACGACAATTTGCAAACGCTTGTTTTTCAATGCGTTCAACGCCTTTGGGAACGCCGTAATACTCAATATTAGGCAGAGCCTCGGGGCATTTAATCAGCGTTTTGCCGTCTTTGGAACACAGAACCCCTCCAATCGAACTAAAGGCGGAATTATAGTCGACGTAAATCCCCGTCAACGAATCGTTTTCATAAATTGCCTGTTCGCCGAGACTCGTAAGACTCGACGGAAGAGAGATCGTCTCCAACTTGCGACACCCGTAAAACGCTTTGTCCCCAATAGTCGTCACGCCTTCCGGAATAACGATCGATCTAATCGACGCGCAATTCATAAACGCTTCCGACGCGATCGTTTCGACTCCGTCCGGAACATAATAGACCTCGTCCGCTTTCGCCTCGGGGTATTTGATCAACGTCTTGCCGTCGTCGGAAATTTGAACGTCGGCTGCGCGAACTGTCGAGACGTAAGCAAAACAAACAGCAAACGCCATAAGCGTCGACGCGAAAACGATTTTATAAAAAGTGTTGTTCGTAGAAATCATTGTTGTCGTCTCCATTTTCTGACATTTGTCGACGCTTAGTTAAGCGGCTCGAAGTTAATCTTTTGTTTTTTGGCAAATTCTTCGGCGTAAGAGCCTTTGGGAGCGCGTATCGTTGGAGAACTTCCGGAAAGCAAAGGGTGATATCCAAATTTCTCAAGGCTTCGCGGCAATACGATCGTCTTCAAGTTCTGACAATTTGTAAACGCGCCGTCCGCAATTTCTTTGACGCCCTCTGGAACGACAACTTCCGTCAACCAAAAGCAACTGGAAAAAGCCCCCTGATCTATACGAACAACTCCTTCCGGGACGTTGAAGGCGCCTTTACCCGTTCCGGCAAGCACGTTGAGAAGAATCTTTTCGTCACAGGAGAGAAGCGTCCCGTCGGTTGAACGATAGTTCGAATTGCTTTCAGCCACGTTGAGCGATTGCAACGCCCGGCAGGAAAAAAAAGCGTTAGCTCCAATTATTTCAACCGATTCGGGAATTCTAAGCGTCTGCAACGAAGAACACCAGTTAAACGCGCCCTCTCCAATGGATTTGACGGTTTTGGGAAGAAAGATTTCCGTTAGGGAAGAGCAACCGCTAAACGCTTGCGCGCCTATTGTTTCAACGCCGTCGGGAACGACGAACGGTCCCTTCTTTCGCCTGGTCGGAACGCAAAGAAGCGTCTTCTTGTCTTTGGAGTAAAGAACGCCCCCGACGGAACAATAGTTCGGATTATTCTCCGCGACGTCGATCGACTCCAACGCGTCGTATTGCCCCAAATATCTGGTTCGAATCTCGTTAACGCTTGCCGGAATAACAATCGCTTGCAAGGTGAAACGGCACGGCCGGAGGTTGGGATCGTTCTGAGTCTTCGAAGTAATCAGGAAGGCAAAGGGGTCAAGATCGACGATCTCCACGCCGTCCGGAACAACAAGTTTCCGACCGTTTTCAACGTAGGCGAGCAACGTCTTTCCGTCGTTGGCAAACATATATTGCGGATTCGGATCGTCCGGAAAATCTTTGGCGGAAGTCGGGGCGGGTTCGTCCGGAATAAATTCGGCGTACGACTCGACCCGTTCGTCGGGATCGATCGGCTCAAACTTGATCCCGGACGTTTTCGCATAATAACCGGCGTAGGAAGCGTTATAACCTCTGATCGTCAACGAAGAAGCGGGGTTATTAAACGCGTAGTTCCCGATTCTTTTGACGCTTTTCGGGACGAGAATCCTCGTGAGCGAAGAACAACCGAGAAACGCGTTGGCTCCAATTGTTTCGACGCCGTCGGCGATCTCGACCGACGTCAACGTTTTATTGTTCATAAACGCCTGATTCGCGATTTCCTTAACCCCGGCGGGAACCACGTACGTTCCCAGTATTTTTCCTGAAGGACACTTGACGAGAACCGTTCCGTCTTTGGAGAAAAGAACGCCGTCGATCGAACGAAAACTGGCGGAATTGGGGCTCGTTTCAATCGACTGAAGCGTCTCGATCGACGGAAACGAGCCGTTTTTAAAGCTGTCGACAGTTTCCGGCAATTCATGTCGAATCTCTTCCTTTCCCCGCGGGTAAAACAGAAGCGTCTTGCCGTCTTTGGAATAAAGAACGCCGTCGATCGAACGGAAGAACGGATTGTCTTCCGCCACGTAAATGGACTTGATGTGGGTATAATTTTCAAACGCTCCGTCTCCGATATGTTCGACGCTCGCCGGCAAAGAAATCGTCGACAGGAAACCGCCGCTTATCGCATTGTCTCCAATAGTCTTTACGCCGTTTGGAATAACGACGGTTCTAAGAAAGAAGCAATATTGAAGCGCCCCCGCGCCAATTGTTTCGACTCCCTTGGGAACATAATAACAATCGGTCTGTTTCCCCATCGGGCGTCGGATAAGCGTTTTGCCGTCTTTGGAGAAAAGAACGTCGTTGATCGAACAGAAAATAGGATTGTCTTCCGCGACGTCGATCGCGTCCAAATCCGGACAAATAAACGCGTCCTTCCCAATCTCGCCGACGCTTGCGGGCAGGACTATTCTTTTCAATTTTCGGACCTCGCGAAACGCGTCCGGCATAATCGTTTCAACGCCGTCCGGCACGACAAACTCCGCAAGCGTGGAATCATGTTCGAGATACCTTTCGAAATTTTTGCCGTCTTTGCTAAGCTGATATCTGCCGTCTTCCGAAATAATCGATTGAGCGGACGCAACGTTCCCCCAAAACGCCAAGCTTACCGCTATCGCGACGCCAAACGCCGTTAACAAATTCGACTTTAAAACGCATAATCGCCTCGTGTTAAGTTTCATTATCTATCTCCTTGTCGGCTTATGGAGTTTTCAGTCTTACGGGCGGGAGCAAAGTTCCCTTTATTATTGTTGCCGCCGGCGAGTTTTTCTGTCGCAAAAAATATTAAAAAAACTCAGCTCAACACGGAACATTTTCCGGCGGCGCCGTTTGCGTCAACATTGCGCTCTGCGACTATTATATCAAAAAAAAAAGGTTCAAGACAACTTTAATGGAGATTTTCGTATTTCTTTGAGGAGTATTTTATATAGATCTTCGTTTCTATGATTGAATCGAAATTCGCATTCTTTCAAATGCAAATAGAAGGTCTTTTTGGATATTCCTCTGAACTTCGTGAGTCTAATTTTAGCCCACCCCCAAAAGTTTTC
>JAFZNK010000245.1 GCA_017550965.1 Thermoguttaceae bacterium | reverse complement strand
CTTATACGCAAGCGACCAACGGGAGCGGTTCGTTTACCTCCGCGCGGGAGCGCGAACCGCCCGTCCGGCTTCGGACCGACCAACGAGAGCGGATATTTACGCTTCGAGCCGCTTGCGGCCCTTGGCGGCGACGCTTCGGACTTACTTCTCCACGCGAACGACGCGGAAACCGACGTCGCGGGTCTTGAAGGATTCCGGGAAGGCGCGGACGGTTTCCGGGGTCGCAAATCGAGCGGGCGTGGTCCAGGATCCGCCGGCGGCGATTCTCTTGGCGGAAACGCTTTCGCTAACTTTTTCGCCCGTCTCGACGTCGACGACTTCGCGCTTGTCGACGCGCTCGCCGCTCGTCCACTCGGCGACGTTGCCCAAAACGTCGTATAGTCCGTAAGCGTTTTTCTTATACGACCCGACCGGCGCGGAAACGCGGCTATGGTCGTTTACCGCCCAGTCGACGGGCCGCCATGCCGGAAGCGTTTCGACGCGGCCCGTCCAGCCGAACGGCGAGATATACGCGTGGGTCGAATCGGCGAGGTTCTCGCGAGCGCCGTAGTCCCCTTGCAACGACGCTTCGTCGGCAAACGCGCGCCATTCGGCGTAGGTCGGAAGTCGATATTCGTCCCCGGTCTTTTCCGAAAGCCACGCGCAAAACGCTTCCGCGTCTTTATAGGAAACGCGCGCGACGGGCTGTTTGGCGCGCGACAGAAGCCAGCCGCGTTCGCCGGGGCTGAACTGAATGAAGTCGCCGTATTCGATTCCCGTGTCGTAAGTCGGATCGAAGATTTTGTACTGCTCGTTGGTCACTTCGAATTTGCCGACGCTGATCTTCGAGTTCGGCATTTTCACGAAATCCATGCGAACGTCGTTCGACAACGGCACGGAAACCGTGTCCCCGCGCGGTTTGGCGAATTTGACGGGCTGTTCTTCTTTAACTTCCGAAGAAAATCGGAGACGCAAAGGCGAGTTCGGCTCGGGATTGACAATCGCCGGGTCGTTCGGGTCGTCGTCGAGCTGTTCGGAACTGGGCGCATAGAGTTTTCGAAGTTCTTCGCGCCGCGAATACTGGCTCTTGACGAGCGCGGGATTGTCGCGGATCATTTCGCCCCAACTGCCGTTGTACGGGCAATTTAAGTCGATCCAAGTAACGATCTTATCCCACGATTCCGGGTCGAGTTCGACGCCGAAATGGCCGCGTTGCAGGAGTTGGACCAAAAGCGACGCGTCGGCGTGGAAGTCGTACGCCGGATGCGTCGGCATCTGGCTTTCCTTGGTAACGGTTCGGACGTAACGGCGCAACTGATAGTACGAATTGGAAATCGGCGATTTCGTCGCGATGTAGTTGCCGTTGTCGAGCACGCATTTCGGATCCGACTTGCGGAAGTCGGGCAGGAGCGTGTCTTCAAACGTTTCGTGTTCGCGTTTCGTCGCTTTCAAAACGTCTTCGGAAACGTCGCCGTTTTTAATAAGTTCGGCGACTTTGGCGGAGTCCGGCTGATGACATTCGACGCAGTATCGATTGAGAATCGGCTGAATCTCGCGTTCGAATCCAAATCCGCGCGTCTCGCCGTAGAACGGCGTGATTTCCACAGGGTCGATTTGAGAGGCGAGCGAACGCGGATTGGTCGTGCCCGTGGAATTTTGCGGCTCGTGGCAGCCGATGCAGGAGACCGACTCGCCCGGCTGCGCGGTGATCCAGCTGCGCATGATTTGGAGCGCGTTTCCGTCTTTGTCGAGCGGCTGGAGCGCGATCGGGACGTAGGCGGGAATTTTAAACGCGGCGGAACCGTCTTCGAGAACGGGCACGGTTCCGATAATGCGTCTTGGATCCCACGGTCCGTCGAGCCCGACGCTGTACGGTTCCGCGCCCATACCCTGATACGCGAACTGGTAACTAAAGACGCGCAGAGCTTTGACTTCGCCGCGAGGAACCCCTTTGAGCCCTTCCCCTTCGTAGACGTCCGCGATAAAGACGTCGGCGGTCGGCGAGTCAAGATCGACGCGGTCGGCGATGATCGGCTGACGTTCGGTTTCACGCAAAGGAATCGGCTCCAGCAACGCGGCGTCCGGATCGGTCAGAATCGGAACGATATTGTCGTAAATATCGGCGAGGCAAATTTCCCACGGGGTCTGCGCGGAACGCTTGCACGAAACGATAAAAAGTCTGTCGGAAATCGGGAACGGGTGCAGGAACTTCGGCCAGTTCTGGGCGATCGGCAGGTCGCACGCAATCGGCTCGACTTTTTTGCCGTAGCCGGGTATGCGCTGGACGGCCCCGGTCGTTTCCTTTCGTCCCTGAGCCGGGTCGAAAATCACCATGTCGCCCATACGATTGAGTTCATGATGTCCGGTGACGACGCCGACGAATTTTGAAGAATCGCCGGGAAGCGGCCGCGCGGCGAAGCAGGAATTCGGCCAGTAAGAGCCGGAGCCGTAAAGTTCCGCCTGATTGGTGCCGTCCGGATTCATATGGAACATAATGCGCGAGAAGCAGTGCGGCAGGTCGACGTATTCCCAGCGCAGGTACATGACGCGCCCGTTGTTCATAACGACCGGGTTCCAGTCGTGGTCCTGTTCGATGGTGAGCTGTCGAATCGAGCCGTCGAGCTCCTTGATATAGAGGTTGCAGACGTGTCCGCTGCCGTTGATGCACGGCACGCCCGTCATGCTCGCGGTCGAGCAGAAAATAACGCGGTCGTCGGGGAGATAGCAGCCGTCGTAATTGTCGACGTCGGGGTCGTTAATGAGCGGGGCAAGCTCGGGCTTGTCCTGCGCGGCGTCTCCGTTTTCGTCGAGCGCAAGTTCCCATAACCGCCAGCGATTCGAATTGAGGTCGGGGGACGAGAACATCACTTTCGACGCGTCGTAGTAGAGTTCCAGATCGCCGACGAATTCGCCTTTTTCCGGCTTATAGACGAGCTTGTTCTCGCCGGCGCGGAAATCGTAGCGGCGAAGTTCGTCGTCGTAGCCCGTCTTGGGAAGAACGGAATTGCTGTTGTAGTTTTCCGGCAAGCCCAGTTGTTTGGGATTGCGGCGCACGTACAGGAACGAGACGAAATCCAGGTCGGGATAACTGAACATGACGTCGCTTTGAAGCGAATCGTAGTCGGTTTGAATCGCGGCGATTTTTTCGTCGACGCCGTCTTCCTCGCCGTTTGCGATCGCATCTTCGAGCGCCTGCGAGCGTTCGCGCAAATTCGCAAGTCGCGCGAAATGATCTTCGAGTCGCGGAACGCTCGTTTCGTCGACGTCGTCCTCATAGCCTTCGAGCGCGCGTTGAATCGCGTCGAAATCCGGAGCGATATAACGCGGCTTGACGCAATCGTTTGGATCGATCGGCTTGCCGACTTGTTCGATCATGTTCGTCAGGAGTCGTTCGAAATTCGCTTTGTACGTTTCCGGCGCGGAGTCGTAGATCGGATTGACGCGCCAGGCAAAAACAAACGCTTTGGCGACGGGCTGACCGTCGACTTCCCGAAGTCCGACCAGGAACGGATTTAAATGTCCTTCAGCGGGCGCTTCCGCCAACGTGGAGACGTCGTCGCCTTCCATAGAGAAGGTATTGAACGCGGGGAACGCGGCGTTGGTGATCCACGCGATTCCGCGATCAAGGTCGACGCCGTCGAAGATTTTCGACCCGGAATTGGTCGGAATGATTCCGTTTTGCGCGCGGTCTTCGCCAAACGTAAGCGCGGTCGTTTTGAGATTAGCGCCAAACCCGAGTTTTTCAAAGAGCGCGGCGGCGCCCCCAAGTAAGACGACGCTGTGTCGCGGATCCGAGTTGAGATATTCGGTCAGATCGCCGACGACTTTCTCGTTGAAAAGCGCCGTGTTCTGCGCGATGACGTCCCCCTGATAGACGAGCAAACTCTCGAAATTGTTCATGTCGGGGCGCGCGCCCATTCGGTCGACGATTCCGCCGTCGGACGTCGCCAAAAGTCGCAACGCAAATAAACCGTCGGCGTTCGCCTTGTTAAAATCGGCGACGATTCCGCGCGTTATCTCCGCGAGAATATCCGATTCGACGCGCGGCGGCGCGACGGCGGGTTCGTCTAAAAGAAGCCCGATATATCGCGGCTCCGCCGATTGCGCGAACGTCGCAAACGCCCACAAAAACGCCGCTAAAAGCGCCGACGACAAGGAAATTCTATAACTGCGATTCATGACAAAACGCCTCGGAACATTAGGGGTAAAAAACGAACGTCCGAACGATTCAAACGCTTTTTCACAAGGATAATCGATTGAAAAACGAAAATCAAGCGCTTGGAACAAGGATTTTCCCGACAATTCGCGTCGTCGTTCTCTTTTGGGACTTTTTGGACGGCCGACTTGATTTTCGCTCTCGCGTCGGTTATCCTATGACGCGAGAGGCGCGCGTCGCGTCTTCTTTTCCCAAAGACGTCGGAGAAATAAAATGTCAACGTTTAGTCGAATTAACGTATTGGTTT
Organism: Thermoguttaceae bacterium; assembly: GCA_017550965.1. Taxonomy (GTDB): domain Bacteria; phylum Planctomycetota; class Planctomycetia; order Pirellulales; family Thermoguttaceae; genus RUG369. The sequence goes on along the minus strand of JAFZNK010000245.1, from coordinate 13,730 downwards.
GCGCGTGTTGCGCGTTAGTCTTCCTGACGGCGGGCGCGAGTTTCGGACAGGAATCCGACGCGTCGCCGTATCGCGTCGTCTGGGACGCTCCGTCGGAAACGTTGGGCGGAACCATGCCTCTTGGAAACGGCGAGGTCAGCGTAAACGCGTGGTTTGAAGCGCAGGCTCGCGTTCAACTTATATTTGGTCGAACCGATTCCTGGGACGAATTCGGTCGACTCGCAAAAGTCGGCGCCGTCGAGGTTAGTTTCCTTGGCAAAGACTTCGATCCTTCGCTCGCGACGCCCTTTAAGCAGACGTTCGACGCGACGACCGGAACGATCGACGTCGCGTTCGGCCCCGAAGGAAAAGAGACGCGCGTTAAGCTCTGGGTCGACGTCAATCGTCCCGTCGCGGTCGTCGAGGTCGATTCAGAATTGGACGTCTCGCCGCGCGCCCGACTGCGCTATTGGCGCTACGGAGAAGGCGTAACAATCCCCGCTCCGGAAGTTAGCGACGTGTTCTGGCGTTCGAACGAAGGAGATCAGGTCCACGTTCGTCCCGACGTCATTCTTGATTCTCCGGCGCTTAAAGAACAGAATCGAATTTGTATTTATCAGCGCAATCTCAAGCAGAAATATTTCGACGAAAATATTAAAACGCAGGGACTTGAAGATTTCCCCGGCATGAAAGATCCTTACGTCGATCGAACGTTCGGTCTGGTCGTCGGCGGAACGACCGCCGTCTGGGAAGACAAGGAAACGCTCGCGACGACGCCCGGCAAGTCGCATCGATTTGAGATTTCCGTCTACGCGGCGCAAACGGAAACGTTCGACGCCTGGCTGGCTCAAACGACGAAGTATCTTGACGACGCGGCGGCGCTTTCTATCGACGAACGCCGCGCGGCGACGCTCGATTACTGGCGCGCGTTTGCCGAACGCAGCTGGATCAAATTCTCGCCGAACCAAAAAGCGTGCGCGGAACTTACCGAAGAAGAACGCGCCGAAGTCGCGGCGGAAACGTTCGAACTCTCGCGCGGATACGCGCTGAATCGGTTCATGACGGCGTGTCAGGGGCGCGGAAACTTCCCGATTAAGTTCAACGGCGGGCTCTTTACCGTCGCGCCCCCGAACAACGTCTCCTCGCACGACTACCGTCGCTGGGGACCCGGCTTCTGGTGGCAAAACACGCGTCTTCCGTACTACGCGACGCTCATGAGCGGCGACTACGAACTCATGAAGCCGATGTTCGACATGTATTGCGGGCTCGTTCCCCTGTGCGAGTTCCGCGCGAAGAAATATTTTGGAATCGACGGCGCTTATTTCCCCGAATGCATTTACTTTACGGGCGAAGTCTTTCCGGAGACGTACGGGCTGACCCCGTGGAACGAACGCGAGAACAAGCTGCAGGAATCCGGCTGGCATATGCGCGAATGGGTCGGCGGGCTGGAACTGGCGTTTCTGGCGTTGCGGTACTACGAAGACACGCTCGACGAAACGTTTTTGAAAGAGCGCGCGATTCCGACCGCAAATTCGATTCTGAAATTCTTCGACGGTTATTACAAAGTCGATCCCAACACGGGCAAGTTATGGATGAGCCCGTCTCAGGCGGCGGAAACGTGGTGGGATTGCGACAACCCCGCGACCGAGATTTCCGGAATACGCGCCGTGATCGGCAAATTGCTCGCGCTGCCGGAAAACCTGACGACGCAAGAAGATCGACAGTATTGGCAAGAACTGCTTGACAAAACGCCCGAGCTTCCGACGTGTAAGAACGACAAGGGCGAAGAAATGCTCGCCGCCGCCGAGCGTTACGAAAGCAAACATAACGTGGAAACGCCCGAATTGTACTCGGTCTTTCCGTTCCGCCTCTATTCGTTTGAAAAGCCGGGGTTAGAACTTGCGCGACGCGCTTACGACGCGCGCCTCAATCATATGTCGTACGGCTGGGCGCAAGACGATATTCTCTCGTCGTTCCTCGGCGACGCGGAGACGACGCGTCAGATTCTGATCGAGCGCGTTCGCATGGTCGATAAAGACTCGCGCTTCCCCGCGTTTTGGGGCCCGAATTTCGACTGGACGCCCGACGGCGATCACGGCTCGATGGTCGCGAACGTTACGCAAAGCGTCGTGATGCAGGTCGACGGCGACGCGATTTATCTGGCGCCTTCGCTTCCGAAGAATTGGGACGTCTATTTCAAACTCCGCGCGCCCAAAAAGACGATCGTTCAAGGACGAATCGTCGACGGGAAGGTCGTCGAGCTGAACGTCGAACCGCAGGAACGACTGAAAGACGTGAAGATTATTTATCGCTAAGTCAGAGCCTCGCAACGCAACGGAATCTGACGCGTTGCAAAGAGGAGCGAAAAAACCTCGCGTTTGACTACCCTTGTTCGAAAATAAAAAACGCCCCCCGAAAACTTCAAGAGTTCCGAGGGGCGCTTTAATAGAGTCTTTTCCGCCAACAGGCGTCAGAGCGCGGACGTTTCGGTCGGCCTGGCCGCCTTAATCGCCGCGTACCGCTCGTCGCAGACGACGTTCGTCATATTGGCGTACGGATCCGTTTGACCGCTCATGACTTGCGAGAAGATCCTGGGCGTGCAGCCGGAAACCAGCGCCACGCCCTGCTCGTTCATCTTCACGGGCTGCTGTCGATTACGAGACTGGACGTTCCAGAACACGACGTTTGGCAGTTCGTAGCCGTTCGAGCGGTACTTCGCCTTCGCGTTCTCAAAATTGCTGAGAGAAGCGTTGTCCGCGCAGCTGTCAAACTCCATGTCGGAAACAACGTACAGCGTCGTCGGCAGTTCTTCCTGCGGCGCATGGTTCTCTACCGCCGTCCGCAGAATCAGATCAAACACCGCCTGGAGATCCGTGTTGGCGACCTCGTTAAAGGAACGACAGTACCGAACCTTCTCAACGACGTCCGCGCCCTTGATCTCCACAAGTTGCGGAGTCGCCGAGAACGTGACAAAACAGTTGTGGAACGCGCCGCGATTGCGTTCCGCGAAGTAAATCGCAAGCGACTGAGCCACCGCCGCCGGCAGAGGTTTGCCGCCCCAATACATCGAGTAGGAACCGTCCGCCACGACGAGCGCGTTCTCGTCGTTGGTAAAGTCCTCGAGCGCGTTCCAGGTCGCGTCCAGCGTCTCGCGCTCGTCCTCGCGCGCCTTATAAGCGGAAGCGACAATATCGTACGGCGTCAACGCGTCGGTGTGAAGCGTCGCCTCGCCGGTCTTTACGCGCGACAAGAACGCCTGATAACGCGCCTGGTCGTTGCGCATGAACGCTCGACGGTACTTGAACGTCGCCCTGGACGGCTGCTTGGCGTAGTCGAAAGTATAGTCGCGTTCGCGCAGGTTGTTCTCGATAATGCGGATTTTCGCCCGGAGCGCGGACAGAGCCTTACGGTACCGCGCGTCGTTCATTCCAAACGCGCGCGCGAGCCGCTTCGCCAATCGAACGGCCTCCGCGTTGGAAGCGTTTACGGACGGCAGCCACTTGCCGAGCAAAGAGATCTGCCCGTCGTCTTGCAACGCCTGCAAATCCTTCTGAAATTGCGCGCGCAACGCGTTCTCCGCCTCGACGCGCGCCGGACCGTCAAGCAGGACGAGAAGGTCGTCCCAACGACCGTACTCGGGAACGTTAGGAAGATTCAGCGACAACGTCGGCGCCTCGTTCTCCGCCAGCCACTTTAAGAGTACGCGAAACACCCGCCGCTCGCCAAGACCGCCTCGAACGTCGCGCGCGTAGAAAAGAATTTTCATCGCGAGATCCGGATTCTCAGCGTAAGCTCGCAGAAAACGATTCTCGATCTCCGCGGCGTCCTGGCTGCGTAAAGCGCCGATCGTCGCGAAAAGATCCAGACAGTCGGACCCCGAGCTGCGCGGCGTTGCCGCGCCGTTCTCGGTGAAGGTCTCGTTCGCCGCGTCCTTCAGACGATTCAGAAAACTCTCCATGACGTTCTCCCCCTTTCGAATTGTCAATTCGACCGTGCAAAATCCCGAAACAGATCGATCCCCCGCGAGAATCAAATTCGCGTCTTCAAGATAAGCGCCGACGTTTCGTCGGCGCCCCCCTCGAGCCGTAAAACGACGCGCGTAATTATCGGGACTCAGCCCCGGACGCGCGGACGTCAAGCTCGCCAATCCTATCTCTCAAGTTGCGAAAGCGTACGTCGGGTCGCGAGGATTTGAACGTTAAACCTCGCGATTCGTTAAGCTGTCAAAGTAAATACAAAGCGCTTTTTGGGATTTTGCCGATCCAGTAAAATTGCCGCGAGCGCTTTTGGAAACGTAATTCGTCTCTTTTTGAATACTTAAAACTTACCAGAAAATTTTATCGTCAAACTGTTCGATCAATCAAGCCGCCAAACCAAAATACAAAGCGCGCTCTAACATTGGGCTTCGGCGAAACGTCGCCGACAGGAATCTACCCCGAAACATCGTCGCTGTACGCGCTTTTCGTTTGCGTAATATGCCGTTTATTTCGTAACGTTTGCAGGAAATCTAAAATCGGGCTTCGATTACTCGAGACCAAAAAACAAAGCGCGTTTTAGTTGCTCTATCCACTTGAGCTACGACGCGAACGCCGACGGGACTCGAACCCGCAACCTACGGATTAAGAATCCAAACACTTGCTGCACGCGCTTTTTGTTCGCGTAATACGCCGTTTATTTCGTAATGTTTGCCGGAAATCTAAAAATCGAACTTCGATTGCTCGAGACGCCGAACCAAAAAACAAAGCGCGTTTTAGCCGCTCTATCCAATTGAGCTACGGCGCGAACGCCGACGGGACTCGAACCCGTAACCTGCGGATTAGCAATCCCAATACTTGCTGTACGCGCTTTTTGTTCGTGTAATATGTCTCTTTTGTATTATTTGCCAAGAATATAAAAGCGAATCCTTCGATTAGTCGAGCTATCGAACTAAAAACAAAGCGCGTTTCACTGCTCTACCAGTTGAGCTACGGCGCGAACGCCGACGGGACTCGAACCCGTGTCTCCAGATTTCGAGTCTGACGTTGGAATTGTTTGCTGTTTGCGCTTTTAGTTCGCATTGTCCGACGACTTTTTTCGCATTACCGAAAAAACCGCGAAGCGCGTTCTTTGCGAACTTCTCTACGAAGGAAACCGACTCTCGTCGCCTTGGAATCCAGATCGTAAACGACCGCGCCCTGTTGAATATTGGCGTTGCGTAAAAAACACCCGCGAAGACAAGCCTTTAATACCCCCGAAACGTGAGCGTGTATTGTACGCGCTTTTTCAAACGTTCAAGACCTTTTTTTCAAAATTTTTCAAAAAAACTTGAAAACCTCGTTTTTTCAAATCGAGCGGAACAGCGTATTAATCGCTTTCGCCATCGCCTTGGGGTACGCGTCGACGTTGAGGACGCGTACGATCTTTCGATTCGTTTCCCGATCGGCGTATTTCCACGTCGTTCTTCCGGCGTTGTCGCAGGAAACGTCGATATATTCCATTTTAAACAGCGCGTCGGCGCTTTGTTCAAATTCGTCGGTTCGTTCGACGATTTCGCCGTCTTTCGAGACGGATTTGTCGGCGAGAAGTAGCAAACTCGCCGTGCACCACATGGCGCGTCTTCCGGCAAGGACGCCGTTCCAGACGTCGTCGCTCGGTTTTTCGAGCCCTTTGAGCCAGTCGACGTCGTTGGTTTCGGAGAACATATAGGCGAAGAAGCCGCAAAGAGCGTCGGAAACGCCTCGAAACGCGTCGGCGTGTTCCAGGAAATAGAACGACGAATTCTCGCCCGACTTCCAATCGAGAACGTTATGCCAGCAGGGAAACCAACAGAGAGGACACGGAAGGTCGAACATCGTCGCGTACGCCGCCGGATTGAGTTCGACGTTGTATTCGAGCTTGTCCGGCTCGTCCGGTTTGGGAAAAGCCGACCCCGCGTTAAGGTAGACGCCGGCGCATTTTTCTCGAAAGAGCTCGGGCCGGCGCGACGACGCGACGGCGACGTCGGTCGCCGAGCCCGCGATAATAACGCGAACCGGCGATTCCGCGCGTTCCAACTGATCGACGATAAAATCGACCGCAAGCGATTCCGATTTGGGAAGATCGGAACACGCGTCTCCGCGCTTGCTGAAACGCGCGTTCCCGCCTACGACGATCGGCGCGGCGACGCCTGTCGTTCGACTCATTTGAGCGACGGCTCCAACCGCGGGACTTGCGCGGTGGAAGTCGGGCGGATAGTCCAGAATCAGCCCGCGCAAATCGACGGCGTCAAGCGCGGCGAGCGCGAAAATCGTCGCCAGATCGAAATGGTCGTCCGGATCCATATGCGGATGAAACAGATCCGTCTGATGCAAGACGATCGGTTTGGAGCGCCCGGTTTTTGACTCTTCGGCTCCGGAAACCAAACCGAGCGTAGAACCAAGTCCCAACGCGACCGACGACGCGACAAATTGCCGACGATTTAACATGCCGATTCTCCCAACGCGAATTATTCGAGCCAGTCGAGCTTTTCCGGAAGGGGCGAGCCAAGATTGACGCATCCGTCTTCGGTAACGGCGACGATATCTTCGACGCGTATCCCGCCGTATTTCTTACTGTAAAGCCCCGGCTCGACCGACACGACGTCCCCGACGACAAGCTTCGGACCTTTGAAGTCGGTCAACGGCGGCTCGTGAATCGAAAGCCCAAGTCCGTGCCCCGTGCCGTGCGTAAGTCGAATCTCCGTCTCCGCTTCCATGTCGCCGGGCGCGGCGTAACCGAACCCGTGTTCCTCGAGCGCTTTAATCGTCGCGCGATGAACGGTCTCGCCGTCGACGCCGGCGCGAATCGTCGCCGTGGCGGCCGCTTTGGCCGCGCGAACCGCGTCGAGCATCTTCTGATAAATCGGCGCGATCTGGCCGTTAACGACCGTGCGCGTGCAGTCGCCGTTATAGAGCGACGCGTTGTTCATCGGAAAAACGTCTATAATGATTGGCTCGCCGGTATACAGAGGTCCGGAACCGTAGTTGTGGCAGTCGCCCCCGTCTTTTTTGCCCGCGACGATCGACGGAGGATTCGTATAACCCGCGTCGAGCAGCGTTTTGTCGATGAACGAACGCATGTTTTCCGACGTCAACATAACGCCGTCGGTCGCGATTAAGCGGCCCTGCTCGTCTGGCGTCGCCGTCGCGATTCGGACGCACGCCTTGCGAATCGCCTCTTCGGTCGCGAGTTGCGCTTCATGAATAAACGCAAGTTCCGAGGCGTCTTTCGAGCGTCGTTCGACGACTCCGCGATCGACGTCGCAATCGCACTCGATCCCCGCGTTTTTAAGCTCGTGAACGTAAATGAGCGGCAGCGAACGATCGGAGACGACATGCGTGACGCCAGCGCGTCGAAACGCTTCCGCAACGCTTTGCGCCGTCGCTACTTCGCGGTCTCCGGAAAGTCCCCCTTCGGGCGCGAAATCGGCGGGGCACGCGACCAGGTCCGCTTTCGCCTTCGCTCTTGCGCGTTCGTTTTCAATATCGCGCAAAATGAGCAGGGTCGTTTTGCCCGGCGCCGAAACGACGTCGGGGTTTTCCGTCGGTTTCGCTTCGGGAAACGCGATTGTTTCGTCGAATTCGAGAATCGCCGCGGGATCCCCGACGAGGAATCGCATCTTCCAATAGAGCGTCATACTGATATTGGGAATGCCGGCGGTAAGATACGCTTTTTTCATGACGTTTTTCTTCCTGTGTTGAGGGAGCGCGCTACGTCGGCGCCGTGAGAATTACTTTTCGACAGCGTCCGGATGTTCGGCGGCAAGATGTTCGAGAACGGCTTTTGCAAGCGCTTCCCCAATCGGCTTGATGTTGGCGAGAATCCACTTGGAATCCTCTTCGTTGTCGTGGAAGGCGACTTCGACCAGACACGCGGGCATATGCGAGTCGCTGGTTTCCCACATCGGCTTGCCGTTATAGAACTTATACCCTTCCTGAATTCCGCGGTTGGGCCCTTCGTAAATCTCCATAAGCGCGTCGTTAATGCGTTTGGCGAACCGTTCGCCCTCGCCGCCCTTCTTGTGACAGAAAACGACCGTTCCGCGCGCCTTGCCGTTGAACGCGTTCGAATGAATCGCGAAATAAAGATCGACGTTCAGTTCGTTGGCGCGTCGCGTATAATCGCGAATCGACTCTTCCGGATCGTTGCGATAAACTTTGACGCCGTGTTCTTTTAGAATCGGCTCGACTACGTCCGCGACTTCGTTCATGCGCTGCATTTCCGACTTGTACTCGCCGAAGCCGATGTTATGAATCTGATTGGACGGGCTTAGCCAAAGGGAAACGGAATCTTTTTTGAATTTCGGAAGTTCTTTTTTCTCGGAGTCTTGCGCGTTGACGGAAGTCGAGACGACAAACGCGGCGAGTAATGCGAAAACGAGCGTAATCTTGTTCATGGTTTTCCTTTATAAACGACTTGCGTCGCATTGTTAAAAATCGTTGACAGTTATTAAAAAGCTACGATTGAAACGCCCGGCCGTCTCCGTCGCGGCGCCGGCCGGGCGCTCGTCGTTAGCGTAACCTACTATGTTTTGGCGTCTAAGAAAAGACAAACGCGACTTGTCATTTTCTCTCGTTTTTACCGTCTTTTCCTTTGCCTTTTTTTCCTTCGTCAATCAGCTCGGCGACGAGCTGTTCCAACGCCCTCAGCGCCTCTTCGGACGGTTCTTCGACTTCAGTTTTTTCTTCTTCGTCGTCGTTTGAAAAACCGTTGCGTCTCAATAAAAAGGGAAAATGGAAGGGAAAATCCTCGGCGTCTTCCGGATCGAAAAAACGGAACCTTTCGTCGTCCTCGTCGTCGTCTTCATCCTCGTCCTCCTCGTCGTCTGTAAAGCCAAGTCGCTCTTCCAGAAACCGAGTGACGAAATCCAACGTCGTCTTTCTTCGCTGAGTTTTTTCTTCGTCTTCCTCGTCGTCGCCAGGGCCTTCGACAAGCGATCTTAATTGCTCGACAACCTCGTTTAATCGTTCGAATTTTTCGCGCGGAGTCAAATTCTCGTCGTTTTCCTCGAGCGAAGAAGCGCCGTTGTTTAGTCGTTTGCTGAGAGTTGAAAAGAATTCCCTCATCGTAACGATGGAGAACATGATAAAGTTCTCTTTAATGAACTCGTCGGAGACTTCTTCGTCGATATAAATCGTTTGTTCGGCGATGAAATCCCCGTCTTTGTCGACATAGACTTTCGGCGAAACTTTCTTTCTGTTCCAGAGATTGCAAAACTCCAACGAATCGGAACGCGGATTCTCGACGCCAAACCCCGGAATAGCCGCCCACGCCTGAATTTTTTGCTCGCGGACTTCAAAGGAGATTCCAAGCGTCTCTTCAAAATCGTCGTCCATTGGAATGGGCATACGAAACGTATGGTCGCCGACTTTTTTATGAGTCAGAGACAGCTCGTCCAATAGTTCGCGAAACTTATTAACGGTGATTGTTCTGGTCATGATATTGTTTCCCCCTGTTCACGCTCGTTTAAACGGCGATTTCCCTCAGACGCTTCCCTCGTCGGAGCTTTTTCCGTCCACAAATTGTTTGAGTTCCTTGAAAAACTGCGCGACTGCCGCGACGGTAAGCCGAATAAAATTGTTTTGGACGTACTCGGCGGAAATATCTTCGTCGTGAAATAAGCTTATTTCAGTGAAAAAATCTCCGGATTCGTCGAGATACGCCTTTGGGCTGATCTTTTCGCGATTCCAGGCGTTGCAGAATTCGAGCGCGTCGGAGCGTTTAAGATTGGCGCCGTACCCCGGAACCGAACACCCCGCCTGCAGTTTTTTCCTATCAACGACAAACGCGATGTTAATCGGTCGATCAAAATCCTCGTCCGCCGGAAAAGGAACGACCAGCGCGCGATCGTCGATTTTTTTATGGAGTAATTCAAGTTTGTCGAGAAGTTCTCGAAATTCGTTTTGCGTGATGTTTTTCATTTGCTTCCCCTAATATTCTTTCCCAATAGTTTCTCAATCGTATGCTGAGACGACACGTTAGTTTAATCATTGCAGAGAAGAGCGCAAGCGCCGGGTTTCGTTACTCGGCGCTTGCGGAAATTCAGCCGGGAATCGTTATGTCCCCGGCTCTTTAGTCGTGTAAACGCGGCGGCAAGTCGGCGGTCCAGAGAACCGCGGTCCGACGGCGGGCTCCCGGTTCGCGCTACCGCGCGAAACGGAAAGAACCGCTCCCGTCAGTCGGTCCGACGGCGGACTCCCGGCTCGCGCTACCGCGCGGAACTGAAAGCGCCGCTCCCGTTGGTCGGTCCGACGGCGGACTCCCGGCTCGCGCACCCGCGCGAAACGGAAAGAACCGCTCCCGTTGGTCGCTGTCATTAGTCTAAAAAACAGCGCTTCACGCGACGTTCGGTCAGTCTTCGATAATGAGACGAATACCGACGTTATGAACTTTTTGCCACGGCAAATACGCCTGGCGGAACGCGCTTCCGGCGATCTTCGGACGATCGGCCCAGGAGGCGCCGCGCGCGACTTTGCGCGCTTTGGCGTCGAGGTCGTTGCGACCGTCGGCGCCGTCGTACGGATACGCTTTATAATCGGAGCGCGTCCATTCGGCGACGTTGCCGATCATGTCGTAGAGCCCCCACGCGTTCGGGAGATTCTGGGCGACGTAATCGACGATGAACCAATGGTCGGTGAAACGATCGTCGCGAAGCGGGAAGACGCTGTTTTCCGGATAGTTATGACGAACGTGAATCGTGGCGCCGTTTTCCCAGGTGGTGTAAAGGCGTCGACGATCGGCGTCGGCAAGGTTCGCGTATTTCGAGAAGTCGACGTCCCAGGTTCCATAGTAGAACTGGTCCGCGCTTCCGGAGCGCGCCGCCCATTCCCACTGCGCTTCGGTCGGCAGAGCCGCCTTGACGCCCTTTTCTTCGTTAAGCCATTCGACAAAACGTTGCGCTTCGTTCCAGCTCACGCGCGCGACCGGCTGTTGCGGATGGTTCGCAATATAGCCGGGCACGATATGGTCTTTGCCGTGCTCTTCGATGTAGCGCGTGTCGTGTTCGGGATCGTAAACGCCGTACTGTTCGTTGGTTACTTCCGTCTTGCTCATCCAGAACGGCTTGTCGATCGTGATTTCCGCGCGCGGATATTCGTCGTTGCAGCCCGTGAGACTGCCCATGACGAATTTGCCCGCGGGAATGCGAACGAATTCGATCGCGACGTCGTCGGAGAGTTTGACCGTCTTCGTGGGCGCGCCGTTGGCGAGAGCTTGTTTTTGCATCTCTTTGGCGGCGTTTTCGTCAAACGCCCAGTCGTTTCCGAGATTGTCGGTCGGCTTTTCGAATTTTTCCGGCTTGACGAATTCGGGCGCTTCTTTTTCACGCATTTCCATCAGGAGTCGGTCGTACTCGTTTTCGACGTCGACGGCGGCGGAGTCGGCGTACAGGTCGGAGAGTTCCAGACGGCGCTTCGCCTCGGGCTCGTTCCCCCACTTGCCGCGCCACGGCGCGTTGAAGTCGATCCAGTTGACGATCAGACGCTTCGCCTCGTCGTCGAGCTTGACGTTATAGTGTCCTTTTTCAAGCATTTGGACGAGTTCGCTTGTAGAAGCGTGATACTCGTACGGAGGCAAAACGTCCATGTCGGTTTCCGGGCCGGGCCGACGGACGAACGGATGAATATTGTTGTACGCGGTTTGCGCGTCGGCGAAAGACGGACGATCCGGCTTGGAACCGTCGTGACAACCAATGCAGTACTTCTTGACGACGCGGTGATAAAGGTCAAGTTCAAACGTAATTGAACGCGGCGGACCGAGGTATTCTTTAATTTCGCTCGGTTCGCGGCGCGAGGCCATCTTCAAAACCGATTGCGTCGCGTCAAGTTGCGATTCGTGGCAGCCGTTGCAGCTGACGTTCTCGCCGGGCATGCCGACAAACCAGCTGCGGAAGAGCTGAACGGACGCGCCGTTCTTGTCGACCGGCAGGAGCGCGACGGGCGTGTTCGCGGGAATCTTGAAGAAGGCGGAGCCGTCTTCTTCGACCGGAACGTAACCAAGCAGGCGCTTAATGTCCCAACTGCTTTGAACGCCGACCGATTCGTGTCCGCCGGTGTGCAGATACGCGAAGTGATACGCGAAGACTTTCAAGCCGACGATTTCGCCCTGCGGAACGTTTTCCGTGCCGAAGCCGTTGTAGACGTCGGTAATGAAGACGGTCGCTTCTTTGGAGCCTTCTTCAACGCGGTTCGGCAAAACCGGAGGCAGATCGCGTTCGACCAGAGGCGTCGGGAAGAAATACCCCTGCCCTTTGATCTCGGCGATGAGCGTCATATTGTCGAACGTGTCGACGAGGTACAGACCGTACGTGCCGGGCTGTTCGTCGAGTTCGCAGTTAACGAGAATATAGTTTTCGCAAAGCGGATAGGGGAACGTAAAGTTGTAACGTAGCCCCGTCGACTGCATGTCGAGAACGTTGCCGACGACGTCGCGGCCGTAGCCGGGAATTTCGGCGACAAACCCGGTTTGTTCCGCCGGGAAGACGTCAGGATGGCAGTCGTACTGCGTGTTTTCCGGCCCCCATTCGAGGCTCGTCGGATGGAAGCGGAACGGATATTTGCGCGCGATCGTCGGATCGATAATCGTGAGACGACCGGTGTCGCCGCGTCCGTGGTGTCCGGAGCAAATGCCGACGATTTTCGAGGAATCGGGGAATTCGCGCGCGTGTTTAAACGCGGTCGGGAAGAACGAGCCGGAACCGTAAAGTTCCGCCTGATTCGTGCCGTCCGGATTCATATGGAACAAAATGCGGCTGTAATAGTGCATGATGTCCGAATATTCCCAACGCAAATACATGATCCGCCCGTTTTTCAACGGCGTCGGGTGCCAGTCGGAGTCTTGTTCAAAGGTCAGCTGACGGACTTTCTTCGTTTCCGGATCGATCAGGTAGATATTCGCCATCGGGTCGGAGCCGTTGATGCACGGCAGCCCCTGTTTGCCCGCGTTGGAACACGCGACGACCTGACCTTCGGGCGTGTAGCACGAATCGAAGAAGTCGACGTCGGGCTGGTCGGTCGGGGAAAGGGTCTTAAGCCCCGTGCCGTCGACGTTGATTTCGAAAATCGCCCAACGTTTGTTGTCTTCGGAGATACTCGAAAACATGACGCGCTCGCCGTCCCAATTGAGTTCCGGCTCGAGGATCGGACGACCGTTTTCAGGTTTGTAAATCGTTTTAAATTGAGGATTTTCTGAACGAAGATCCGAGAGGATTCCAAGTTCGGCGTCCCAGCCTTCTTTCGACACTTTGTCGATGGTCATAAAGTCGTCGCCAACCGCCGGAAGACGCGACGTTCTGACGACGAGGAGTTCCAAATCGTCGAGTTCCGGAAGCGCGAGGAGCGCTTTGCGTCGGAAATCGGCGAATTTCTTTTGCCAGGCGTCGTCTTTCGGCTCTTCTTTTTCGAGCGCGGCAAGTTCTTCAAGATACGCTTCGCCGTCGGCGTAGTCGTCGCCGAACTGCGTGATCATGTCGTTGATAGCGCGGCGAACCGACTCGATCGTATTTACGGGACGATCGTTGTCGTTGCCGGGAAATTGTCGCGCTTGCGTCGGAATCGCGAAAATCGCGAGCAACGCGACGAGCGCGGCGGCGTGCAGGAGGCGTTTCATAAACTTTTCCTTTGATAACGTTGGAAATTCGGGTATGGCGAGCTTAATGTCCCAGTAAACGCTAAGCGTCAGGCGTAATCGCAAAAAGATCGACGCCTGACCGACAGATATTATAGCACGTTTGAAGGGTAAAAGAAATAATTTTTGGT
>JAFZNK010000244.1 GCA_017550965.1 Thermoguttaceae bacterium | reverse complement strand
GGAGTCGCCCGAAGCGGAGCCGATATTATCGCGATCGACGGGTACCGCGGCGGCACCGGCGCGGCGCCCACGAGAATCCGCGACAACGTCGGAATCCCGATTGAACTCGCGCTCGCCGCCGTCGATCAGCGTCTGCGCGACGAAGGAATCCGCAACGACGTCTCGCTCGTCGTAGGCGGCTCGATTCGAAGCGCGTCCGACGTCGTCAAAGCGGTCGCTTTGGGCGCCGACGCGTGCTACGTCGCGACCGCCGCGCTTATCGCGCTCGGGTGCAGGCTCTGCCGCTCGTGTCAGCAGGGAAAATGCAATTGGGGCATCGCGACGCAACGTCCGGAACTTGTCAAAAGGCTCGATCCGAACGACGGCGCGAAACGGCTCGTCAATTTGATGACCGCGTGGCGCCACGAAATCAAAGAAATGATGGGCGGCATGGGAATCAATTCGATCGAGGCGCTGCGCGGAAACCGACTGATGCTTCGCGGACTCGGCCTGACGGAAAAAGAACTCGAAATACTCGGCGTGTCCCACGCCGGGGAGTGATTCCCTTTTTTGAACTTGAAAACGAGATAAACCGTTTGCGCATTCCAGAACAGGGTGTAACATGACGACCATTAACACAATTGGGCTCGATCATCAGGCGATCAACGAAGAACTCCGCAAAGCGGAGCGTTCCTGCGCGCTCGTCGGCTGCCTTGGACAGCGTTTTATCGCGACGGGGGCGTCCGATAAAGAACTCGTCGTCGAAGGAACGCCCGGCAACGCGCTCGGGGCGTATTTAAACGGGGCGACGATCATCGTGCGTGGAAACGCTCAGGACGCGGTCGGCGACACGATGAACGAAGGTCTGATCGCCGTTTACGGAAATATCGGGGACGCGGCGGGATACGCCATGCGCGGGGGTAGAATTTACGCGCAAGGAGACGCCGGATACCGCGTCGGCGTCCACATGAAAGCGTACAAAGACAAAATTCCGGTCGTCGTGATCGGGGGCAAGACGGGCAGTTTTCTTGGCGAGTACCAGGCGGGGGGCGTGATCGTCGTTCTGGGACTGACCTCGAAAAAAGGCCCGATTATCGGCGATTTTCCCTGCACGGGAATGCACGGCGGGAAGTTGTTTTTGCGTTCCGACTGCGCCGATATCGAATTCCCAAAACAAGTTACGGCGCGCCGCGCGACGGCGGAAGATCTCGACGAACTCAAAGGCTACGTCGACGAGTTCTGCGCGTTGTTCGGCGACGACCCGAACGAAATACTCGACGCGCCCTTCACCGTCGTAACCCCCGACGTCGCCAATCCGTATAAACAAATGTACGTCGCCAATTAGAAAACGACTTAGTCGACTGGCAAACGCGCGTTTTCGCGCCGGGAGAAGCCTATGAAATACTCGAAAGACGAAGTGTCGGAATTCGTTCGCGAAGAAGACGTAAAATTCGTGCGTCTCGCCTTTTGCGACGTGTTTGGCGCGTTGAAAAACATCGCGATCATGCCGGACGAGCTGCAACGCGCGTTCGAGTGCGGAATTTCGTTCGACGCGTCCTCGATCGCCGGATTTGGCGACGAACGGCGTTCCGATCTCTTTCTCGTGCCCGAGCCGGACACGCTCACAATCCTGCCCTGGCGGCCGGAACACGGACGCGTCGTGCGCATGTTTTGCGAAATTCGGCGCCCCGACGGCTCCCCCTTCGAAGCCGATTCGCGCTACTTGCTCAAAAAAGCGGTCGACGACGCGCGTAAGCAGGGCTGTCGATTCTATTTTGGATCGGAACAGGAATTCTACCTTTTCGAACTCGACGAACGCGGCAAGCCGACCAAAATCCCTTACGACGACGCGGGCTATATGGACGTCTACCCCGCCGACAAGGGGGAAAACGTCAGGCGCGAAATCTGTCTGACTCTTGAACAAATGGGGTTTCGTCCGGAAAGCTCGCATCACGAACAGGGCCCCGGCCAAAACGAAGTCGACTTCCGATTCGCCGACCCTCTGACGACCGCGGACAATACGATCTCGTTTCAATTCGTCGCGAAAACGGTCGCGCGACGCAACGGACTGTGCGCAGATTTCTCCGCCAAACCCCTTGAAAAGAAGCCCGGCAACGGATTCCATATCAATATGTCGGTCGACGTCCCGAACGTTCCGAACGCGTTTCAACACGCGCTCGCGGGCATACTCGCCAAAATCGAAGACGTTACGGCGTTTCTGAACCCGACGGAAGATTCTTATAAGAGACTGGGGCAGAATCAGGCGCCGCGCTACGTCTCCTGGGCGCGCGAGAACCGATCGCAACTGATTCGCGTCCCCGCCGCGTTTGGAGAATTCAGGCGTTTGGAACTTCGTTCCCCCGACCCGACCGCCAATCCCTATTTGACGTTCGCGCTCCTCGTGTACGCGGCGCTCGAAGGAATAGAGAAGCGACTCGACCCCGGCGAAGAGGCCGACGTCAATATGTACCGCGCGAGCGCGGAAACGCTCGCGGCGTTTCGCAAATTGCCCAACGATTTGGAATTAGCGAAGAAAATCGCCTACGAAAGCGAATTTGTCCGCGCGCATGTTCCCGCCGACGTCGTCGACTGTTTTTGCGGCAAATGACGCGTTTGCAATAAGAGTCTGGAAATGAGCCTGAAAGAACGAACCTATCGAGTTCTGATCGTTTCGGCGGCGGCCGATTTCAACGCCGTCGCGACGGCGCTCTTTCCGCGTTCTAAATTTGAAGCCGTCGTCGCCTCCAACGTCGCGCAGGGAAAGAGATTGTTCGCGGAGCAGTCGTTCGACTTTGTCGTCGTCAATTCGCCCCTCCCGGACGATTCCGGCGTTCAATTCGCCGTCGACGTCAGCGAAACCCCGACGACGATCGCGACGCTTCTCGTTCGCGCCGACCTCTATCTCGAAACGTGCGATAAAGCGACGGAACGAGGCGTTTTCGCCGTTTCCAAGCCGATCGCGCCCGACGTGATGGCCACCGCGCTGCAATGGATGACCTGCGCGAGAGAACGACTCCGAAAATTCGAAAAGAAAACTCTTTCGCTCGAAGAAAAAATCGAGTCGATTCGATACGTCAATCGCGCTAAACTTCTCCTCGTTCAGGAACTTAACATGGACGAGGCGGACGCGCACCGTTATATCGAAAAACAGGCGATGGACCGCTGCGTCCCCAAATTGGAAATCGCCAAAGAGATTATCAAAACGTATTCCTGACGCGCCGTCAAAACGCAAAACGGAACCGAACGCAATCCAACCGCAATTTCCTCGAACGACTTCTAAAAGCGCGCCGCCGCCTCGAGGTTTCGCTTAAAAACGATAAAAATATTTTCTCGCTAAAGTTGACTTCTCTTTATACCGTTCCTATAATGATACAGTAATCGTTTTTATTGCTCAATTGTGTAAAGTTTTATCGCTTTACGCCGTTGAGAGACATTGTCGGCAACTATTGTCATTTTTATGAGAAAGGCTCGCAAATGCGCAACACGTTAAACTGGAGAGGAGGGGTAAAGCGCGGCGGTTTTACGCTGGTCGAACTCCTCGTCGTCATCGCCATTATCGGCATTCTTATCGGCCTGTTGCTCCCCGCCGTTCAGGCGGCTCGCGAAGCGGCTCGACGTATGCAATGCACCAACAACCTCAAACAAATGGGGTTGGCCTTCCAAAACTACCACGACGTTCATAATAATTTCCCCTTTGGCGCAATTAAAGGCAATCACGGCGCTTACGGCACGCTTTCCGGCCGCAACTGGCGCCTGTTCATTCTTCCGTTCGCCGAACAGGAATCTCTCTATTCTCAACTTCGTTGGGACGGCGTCGTCACGCACTCCGCCTACGAAATCGGCGGCTCGTTCACCAACAACGAGATTCTGAAAAAGCACGTGATCGATATGTACGTCTGCCCGAGCGCGTACTGGAAGAAGATCATTAAAGACGCGCAGGCTAAAGCGTTCTTCGATATGTACGAGGCGCAAGTCGCCAACTACACGGGCATTGTCGGCGCTTCTCCCGACCCTGCCGGACGCGCCGACAAGATCAAGAGAATGGACCTTGGGGTCGTGGCGGACAACGGAGCCTTGACCTACAACGATTCGCGCGGGATGAGCGCGATCGTCGACGGAACCTCCAACACGTTTATCGTCGGCGAACAGGCGGGCGTCAACGAATACGGCTGTCCGTACAACGCCAACTACGAAGGCGCCTGGGCGGGATGCAGTTTAAGCAAGAAATTCAGCGAAATGGTCCCCGGCGAGCACTTGTACGGCGCGGGCCTTACCACCGTCCACAAGGGCCCGAACTATCGCAGAGCGGGTCTCGAAGGCGCTGGTCCCAACGGCGAACAAAACAACGCGTCGTACACGCTCAACACCGTCTTCGACTCGAAACACGGCGGCGGGTGCAATATGCTTCATATCGACGGAAGCGTGGTCTTCGCTTCCGAATCGATGAGCGAGGAAGTCTTCCGCGCCATGTGCTCGCGCGACGACGGACAAACCAATCAACAGTGATCGACGAACAATTGACGGCAAATTTTTAGCTTAGGAGAAATACTAACAATGAATAAACGTACTCATGGCTTTACGTTGGTCGAATTGCTTGTCGTGATCGCGATCATCGGCATTTTGATCGGGCTCCTTCTCCCCGCCGTTCAGGCGGCTCGAGAAGCGGCGAGAAGAATGCAATGCACCAACAACCTTAAACAAATCGGTCTGGCGTTCCAGAACTATTACGACGCGCACGAGATGTTTCCATCCGGTCAAATGCGAATGGGCACGACGTTTGACTACGGTTCAAGTCTCGTCAGACTTCTGCCTTATATTGAACAAACCGCTTTCTACGACATTCTCTCGAAAAAATTCATCCAGGCGTCGGAAGATCCCGACAAGTGGACGACAAACGGCGGATACTTGATGAGCGGCGTCAACTCCGCGAAAGACTCCAACGGCAAATGGGTCGCCGAGAATAAAATCCCGACCTTTTCCTGCCCGTCCGACGCAATGACAAACAGCCCGCAGTCGATGTCTTCGTCGCAGGGCTGGCCCGCGTTTTACGCCGCTAACTACGCCGCGAGCGCCGGCCCGACGCGTTGGGGAGGATTGTCTCAACCGGCGTGCCCGTCGTCCGTTACGTGGTACAACAACTACACGTCTGAATACACCGACCTGACGTCGCAACCGGCGGGTCCGTTCGGAATTCAATGCTTCCAAACCGATATCGGCGATATTCTCGACGGACTGTCCAGCACGATTTTCTACGGCGAAATGCGTCCGGAATGCACCGGATTCGCGTGGTCCGGCTGGGTCTTTAGCGACCCCGACGGATTTATGTACACGTCGATTCCGATCAATCACCTCAGCAGAGAACAGACGGAATATCAGGGCACGGGCGCGCAGGATCAGCGTTGCGAAAGCCGTTTCTCCTGGGCGGCGGCGTACGGGTTCAAATCGTATCACGCCGGAGGCGCGAACTTCGTTCTCGGCGACGGAGCGGTGCGCTTCGTCTCCGACACTATCGACATGAAGACGTATCAATACCTCGGCGACCGCCGCGACCGTCATTCCGTTTCCGTTCCGTGATAACGCATAGGACAAACAATATGAGAAACTTACTGTTATTGAGCGCGTTGACGTGCGCTCTGATCGCGGCGGTCGGCTGTCCCAAATCGGGTCCGTCGGGCAAGGCGAAATTCGTCCCCGTCGAAGGCGTCGTTACGATCAACGGCGAACCGGCCGCGGGCGTGCAAGTTACGTTTCGTCCAAAGCAGGTCGATCCCAGAACGCTCGAAGAATCGCTGGGCACGACCGACGCCGAAGGAAAATTTACGATCAAAACCGGCGAAAAGGACGGATGCCCCGAGGGCGAATATTTCATCGGATTTTCCAAGGTCGAAGGAACGGAACAACTGCTCATGCAATACTGTCGTCCTATCGACTCGGGCTTTTCGGTTACCGTGTCCGCGTCGATGGAATCGCCGACCTTTGACTTGAAATAACGTCCGACGCTCCGCTCGTTCGGCAGAAGAACAGAGACGTTCGACGGCTTCAGGCAAAGTCGGACGTCTTTTTCTTTGAAGTCCTTTGAGACGACCGCCGTCGACGTTCAGGAAACCGATTTATCCACAGATTTCAAACAGGTAAACAAAGATATGAAGAGAAACTTTACGATTCTTCTCGTCGTCGCGCTCGCGTTCTGCGTCGGCGCGACCGGTTGCGCGAAGAAAAAAACGCTCGTTCCCGTCGAAGGAACGCTGACCTTAAACGGCGAGCCCGTCGAAGGAGCGACCGTATGTTTTGTTCCCGTCGACGGAAACGTCGGCGCGGCCGCGGCGGGCGCGACCGACTCGTCGGGGCATTTCACCGTTACCACCGGTTCCGACCCAGGTTGCGTTCCGGCAGATTATAAAGTTACCGTCTACAAAATCGAAACGTCCGGCGATTCCATATTGACGGCGAAAGCGACGAACAAATTCCCCGATAAGTTCGCCGACCCGGAACAATCGGGTCTTACCGCGACTATCACGAAGAAAACGGAACCGCTGAAATTTGACTTGACTAATTGACGTCATATTGACGGCGCGTCGACGCCAGCAGTCGATATCGTCGACGACTAAAAACGCCGAAAGAGCTTTGCAAAAACTCTTTCGGCGTTTTATCATGTCTACATGGAACCGGCGCGCGACGGAGTTGTATTCTCAAACGTGGACAGAGCTTTTTTTCTTTCGACATTCTTCTATCGTTCCCGACGAATCCGCGTCTCGCTCAAAACGCAGGTTTCGCAACAGGTTACGCGCGTCGTTTAACGTTTGTTCCGACGAAAAGGCCGCAAAAGCGCGCCAATAACCGCGGAAACGCTGGCGTCGGGCGTCGCGAACCGTTAGAATAAAGGACGCGAACGGATCTCCTCATCCGCTCCCGACTTCTTTTTGAAGTTTTAGGTTGCTGAAGAGACTCTTTAACAACCGGAACGCCCTCAGGAAAGCGACTAATGAAAAACACATTCCGCCTAATCGTCGCGCTAATCGCGCTGAACGTTTGTTTCGCCGCCGCGCGGCTTGTCTCCGCCTCCGACGCAAAAGACTGGGGCTCCCCCGAATCCTTCGCCGTCGTCAACCCGGCGGTCCGTTCCCCGTTGTCTCAAACGATTTCTCTTTCGGGGGAATGGAAATTTCTCAACGATAAAGCCGAATTCTATCGGCTAAGCGTCGGACGCGGTATTTGGGGAAAATTCGACTACGATTGGTCGAAAGCGCGAAAGATCAACGTGCCGGGCGCGTGGGAAGCACAAGGCGTCGGCGAGCCCAATCGCGGCAAAAACTGGGATCCGACCTGGGATTGCGGAACATGGAATCTTAACAACGTCTACATGGGACGAGCGCTCTATCGCCGTACTTTCGACGTTCCAAAAGAATGGCGCGGAAAACGAATCTGGCTCAAAGTCGGCGGCGTGAGCGCCAACGCGTATCTCTGGATTAACGGCGAGCGCGCCGCTTACGTCGACGCGTACTGCGGCGCAAGAAAATACGAAATTACCGACCTGGCGACGTTCGACGGCGAAAACGAGATTACCGCTCTGGTTCGAAACGACGTTCCAGGTCGACTCGGAGAACTTGTCGTCAGCGCGCATTTCGGAGGAATCCTCCGCGACGTGGAACTGGAAGCGACCCCGGACGTCTACGTCGACGACGTCTGGGCGCGCGGCGACGTCGGCTCAAAATCCGCCGACGTTCGCGTCTACGTCAAAGCGTTTGACGAAAACGGCAAAACGTATCCTCTTTACGACGACGAACTTTCGCCAAACGATCGCGACTGGCTCGCCGGCGTCCAGACGAACGGCGTTTCGTTTTCGGCTTCGCCCCGTCAAATTGACGCGCTTGGCTCGATTGAAGTCGTCGTCAAAACGACCGACGGCGTCGACGTCGGAAGGCAAAAGAAAGAAGCCGCGTTGATTCCCGGCGAAAACGGCCTTCCTCAGCCGTTCCGCTTTCAAATCCCCGTTGCAAACTGCCAACTCTGGACGCCGGAATCCCCGACGCTCTATCTTGCCGACGTAACGATTTTCGACAAATCGGGAGTCGCGATTCACGGCTGGACGGAACGTTTTGGCATACGCGAACTTAAAGCGGTCGGCGACAAGTTCTATCTCAACGGCAAGCCGTACTTCTTCCGGGGGGGCGGCGAATTTAACCTCGATCAAATCAATTTGACCGAACCCGCCGATCGGGAACGTTTCCGCGAACACTTGAGCCTCTACAAAGCCGCCGGGTTCAACTATGTTCGTTTCCACACGCATACTCCGTTCCCGGAATACTATGAAGCCGCGGACGAAACGGGAATTCTCCTTCAGCCGGAACTCCCTTATTATCACGACGTTGCCTGCGACGGTTTCCCGTTTAATCCCAAGCGCGACATGTACGAGCTTTTCCGCGCGCACCGTCGCAACGTCTCCTTTGCGACCTATTGCTACGGAAACGAGGGATATTTTGGATCGCCGCTCGACAAGGAACTATACCAATGGGTTAAAACGTACGATCCCGACCGTCTGGTTCTTCATCAAGACGGCGGCACGGGCAACAACGTCGGCGCCGCGGACTACACGACCAGCGGAGCAAACGGCGAGTTCATTATCAATCCGTGGAAACCGGGCGCGCACGACGCTCTCGACGTTCCGTTTGTCGCGCACGAGTATCTCAATCTTACCATTAAGACGGATCCGCGATATGAATCTCGCTTTACGGGCGCAAGAATCTCGCCGGTGAGCGTTAAAGCGTGGAAAGACAGACTCGCAAAATCCGGACTGGACGAAAAATGGGGCGACGCGTGTCTCAAAGCCGGAGAAAAACTGCAGGGAATCTATCAGAAGAAAGGTCTGGAAGCCGCGAGGATCGACCCCGCGTGCGACGGATACGTCTTCTGGTCGCTCGTCGACGCCGTAATACCGCAAGGTTCCAGCGTTTCCGCGCAAGGATATCTTAATCCGTTCTGGGAACTTCGTTCCAACGGAATCGCGCCCGACGATTTCTATCTCTTTAACGGTCCGACCGCGCTTCTTCTGGAAACCGACCTGCCCGCGCCGATTATTGTCAACGGCGACAAATTCAACGCGGATATCAGAATATCCAATTACGACGACGTCGTTCTATCGACCGACGACGTCGTTTGGAGCTTAACGTCGCGACAAGACAGCCGCGTAATCGCAAGCGGCAAATTGCCAAAACCGGAACTTCGGGAAATCCCGGCCGGTTACGCCGGTTTGCTCGGAACGGTCGAAGTCGCGATACCTGAAAAGGCCGTCGACAAACCGACCGCGTTGACGTTCAACGTCGCCGTTGAAGGAACCGACGTCGCCAACTACTGGAATTTCTGGCTGTTCCCTAAACGCGAAAAGCGTTCGTTAAAAGGTTTTGCCGTTTCCGACAGACTGTGCGAACAATTTGAAAAACAGTACGACGACGTCAAAAGAATCGATACGGACGCGAGCGTCGACGACGGCGACGTCTGGATTGTCACGCCCGACGAAAACGCGTATTACGTCGCCCTGACTCAGGGTCGCGACGTCTTCGCGATCGCGCCCGCGTCCCCAAAGCCCAACGTCTCGCTGGGTTGGTGGACTATTGGAACGCAGGTAGGAACGACGTTCGCCGATTCCAAAGCGTTCGACCAATTCCCCAATTCCAGAGACATGGACGAATTATGGTTCCGACTTATCCGCGTCGGAGCGCCCAACCTCGTCTCTAAACCGTTGGGAGCGGCTTTTGAACCTCTCGCCGTTGGAGAAAGTCGCGACGCTTACGACCTTTATCTTGGACAAACGAAATTTGGCAAGAGCAAAATCCTTGCGTCCTATGCGCTTGATTTAACTCAAGACGTCCCGGAAGCGACCGCGTTGCTTGACTCGCTGCTCGACTACGTCGCAAGTCCTGAATTCGATCTTCAATCGGAAACCGACGAGTTGAAGATCTCCCTCTACGAAGCGCCCGAGGACGTAACCTGGGGATTTGGCAAACTCGTCAAGACGAACCAGGTCGACGCGCAGCCCTGGAAAACGCTTTATGAGGAAAGCGTCGTTAGCCCCGGCTGCAACCAGACGTCAAAAAACAACGAACTCGTTTGGGAAACGAGGCCCGTCGAGCGACTTGGCGACGCGGGAACGACGACTTTCGCCTTTGTCGGCGGGCTCGGATATTGGAGTCAGCCGCAAACGGAAGGGTTTGTTCTCGCCGTTAATGGAACGCCCGCCGTAAAGTTTGATCTGCCTCAAAAAGACGCCAAAGTCGGCGATAAAATCGAGTGGAAAGGAAACTTAGGAACCGTGTTGAGATTCGAACCCGGACGCGTGAAAGAAGCGGGCCCCGACTTTTTTGGAGTCTTCTATTTAACGGTTCCTAACAATATGCTTAACGTCGGCGAAACCGCGACGTTGTCGGTCCGCTCGCTCGGCGAAGGCAGTCGCCGCTGGTTTGCCGCCTACGATTATCAAGGGCTGAAAACGACAAAAACGCTGAACGCAAAAGACTAACTCAAAAAAGAACCGCGTGAAACGACGAGTCGCCTGAAACGTCTCTTTAGCGGTTTTGCAAAAACAAACGCCGAAAGAGCTTTGCGAAAACTCTTTCGGCGATTTTAATTTGTCGTCAAACCAAAGCTCGACGAATTTTAATACGCTCAGGCGCGAATAGCGGCGACTTCTTCGTCGATCGCCGCCTGGATTTTCTTCATCGCGCAATCGCAGGCGAGATCGCCGACCGACTGCGAACCGACGACGACGCATTCGTTATGCATCGCGGAGAACGCGACGTCCAGGTCGACGGCGGAAACGTAGCCCTTGGCGTTGACGTAGTCGGAAATGTCCGAAACGTACTTTTCGCCAAGTTCCGCGTTGTTTTCCGCGCAGACGGTGACGGTGATCGAAACGCGTTTCGCGTCGGTTCCGCGCATCGCGGGAATCTTCGCGTCAAAGACCTGACTACGGTTCTGATAGGTCGTGTGCAGAAGCTCGTGCGCCTCGTGGCTGCCTGGACCGCCGCCAAGGTGTTCCTCGTAGCACTTGGAAACGAGGTAGTTGTCCTGCGACTTTTGGAGCTGAGCCGCCTTGTCGGCGACGTACATGCCCGCCTGACGACGCGCGCGAATCGCGTTGGTCGCGCCGATCGGCTGACCGCCGCCGGAAATGCAACCGCCTGGGCACGCCATGACTTCGACGAAATCGTATTTCGCTTCGCCCTTCTTGATCTTTTCGATCAAGGTCTTAGCGCTCGCAAGACCGTAAACGACGGCGATATTGACTTCGCCGACCGGTGTTTGCAACGTCGCTTCTTTGACCTTGTCCATACCGCGAACCGCCTTGAAATCGACGTTCGTAAGCGTTTCGCCGGAAACCTTTTCGACGACGTAACGAAGCGCCGCTTCCATAACGCCGCCGGAAGTCCCGAAGATAACGCCCGCGCCGGTCGAAAAACCGAGCGGCATGTCGAACGCTTCCGGTTCAAGTTCGTTGAGCTTGATGCCCAGCGAGCTGATCATGCGTTGAATTTCGCTCGTCGTAATGACGATATCCGTCTCCGGAATTCCGTCGACCTTGAATTTGTCGAGTTGAGCTTCGAATTTCTTGGCCGTGCAAGGCATAATCGACACGACGACAAGATCTTCGCGTTTGCAACCGAGTTGTTCGGGCAAAACTTTCTTGGCGACAGAACCGAACATCGCCTGAGGAGAGCGGCAGGAGGAGACGTTCGGAAGCATCTCCGGGAAGTACGTCTCGCAGTATTTGACCCACGCGGGGCAGCAGCTCGTAAAGAGCGGCAAATTCTCTTTTTTCGTATAGCGTTCGATGAATTCGGTCGCTTCTTCGAAAATCGTCATATCGGCGGAGAAGCAGGTGTCGTAGACGTGCTTGAACCCCATGAGTTTAAGCGCGGCGACAAGTTTGCCCGCGTAGTTTTCGCCGGGCTGCGCGCCGAACATTTCGCCGACCGCCACGCGAACGGCGGGCGCGATCTGAACGACGACCGTTTTGGTCGGGTCGTAAAGGGCCTTCCAGACCTTGTCGCGATCTTGTTTCGGGGTGAGCGCGCCGGTCGGACACACGGCGGCGCACTGTCCGCAGTTAACGCATTCGACGTCGCCGAGCCCCGCGCCAAACGCGGGCACGACCTTCGCGTTGGAGCCGCGGTTGGCGAAGTGAATCGCGCCGATTCCCTGGACTTCGGCGCAGACGCGCACGCAGTCGCCGCAAAGAACGCACTTGTTCGGGTCGCGTTGAATCGACGGCGAACTCGAGTCGATCGGAGCGAGTTTTTCGAGCTTCTTGTAGCGAATCTGCTCGACGCCAAGTTGACGCGCGACCGCCTGCAATTTACAGTCGGCGCTACGAACGCACGTCGGGCATTCGGTATTGTGGTTGGCGAGCAACAATTCGACGGCGACTTTGCGCATCGCGCGAATTTCTTTCGTGTCCGTGCGCACCTTCATTCCCGGAGCGGGAGCGGTCGAGCACGACGCCATGACCATGTTCGGACGTCCGCCCGTCCCCTCGACTTCGACGAGGCACAGACGGCACGCGCCGTAGATGCTCAGCTCGGAATGGTAGCAGAACGTCGGGATTTCGACGCCGGCTTTGCGTATGACTTCCAACAGGTTGCGTTCGTCGGTAAATTCGACTTCGTGACCGTTGACCGTTAAAATTTTCTTTTCCGACATTATTCTATCCTCCCTCCGATTACAGACCCTTCACCGCGCCAAATTTGCATTTCGCTTTGCAAGCGCCGCACTTAATGCACTTATCCGCGTCGATTTTGTGCGGCTTCTTAATCTCGCCGGAAATCGCTCCGACGGGACAGCCTTTCGCGCACATGCCGCAACCCTTGCATTTTTCCGGATCGATCTCAGGACGCGCAAGCGCCTTGCATTCGCCGGTCGGACAGATTTTCTTAACGACGTGCGCTTCGTACTCGTCGCGGAAATAACGCAACGTCGAGAGGACGGGATTTGGCGCCGTCTTTCCAAGCGCGCACAGAGAGCCAAGTTGAACGGCCTTGGCGGTTTCTTCGAGAAGGTCGAGCGTTTCGAGCGTCGCGCGTCCCTCGATAATGTCGTCGAGAAGAGCGAGCATCTGCTTCGTGCCTTCGCGACACGGAACGCACTTGCCGCACGATTCGTTTTGCGTGAATTGCATGAAGAATCGCGCGATGCGAACCATGCACGTCTGATTGTTCATGACGACCAGACCGCCGGAACCGACGATCGCGCCCGTCTTTTTGATGGAGTCGTAATCCAAAGGCAGATCGAGAACTTCGGGCGTCAGGCAGCCGCCGGACGGACCGCCGATTTGCACCGCTTTGAAGTCTTCGTCGGTCAATTCGCCCTTGTTGTTCAACACGCCGCCGCCAATATCGTAGATGATGTCGCGCAACGTCGAGCCGAACGGAACCTCGATAAGCCCCGTGTTCGCAACATGCCCGGTGAGAGCGAACGTCTTCGCGCCGGCCGAAGTCGGCGTGCCGATTTCCTTATATTTCTCGGCGCCTTCCCGGAAGATATACGGAACGGACGCGAGCGTTTCGACGTTGTTGATAACGGTCGGTTTGCCGTAAAGACCTTTTTGAGCGGGGAACGGAGGTCTCGGAGACGGCATGCCGCGCTTGCCTTCGACGGACGCCAGAAGCGCTGTTTCTTCGCCGCATACAAACGCGCCGGCGCCTTCCATAATGCGAATATGGAAATTAAAGCCGGTTCCAAGAATGTCGTCGCCAAGAATGCCGACGCGTTCGGCGTCCTCGACGGCGCGACGCATGCGTTTAACGGCGAGCGGATATTCGGCGCGGACGTACACGACGCCTTCGTCGGCGCCGATCGCCTTGCCCGCGATCATCATTCCTTCGAGAACGGAGTGCGGATTGCCTTCCATCACGGAACGATCCATGAAGGCGCCGGGGTCTCCTTCGTCGCCGTTGCAGACGACGTATTTCTTATCGCTCTTATTCGGGAGCGTGAATTTCCATTTAAGGCCGGTCGGGAACCCCGCGCCGCCGCGACCGCGAAGACCGGAGTCAAGCGCGACCTGGCAAACTTCCTCGGGCGTCATCGCCAACGCTTTGCGCAACCCCTGATAACCGCCTTTGGCGATATATTCGTCGACGTTTTCCGGTTCGATCGTGCAGTTTTTGAGAACGATGCGCGTCTGTTTTGTATAGAAAGGAACTTCGTTTTCGTGTTTGCAACGCTCTTTGGTCTTAGGATCGAGATACGTCAGGCGTTCGACGATTTCGCCTTTGCCAAGCGCTTCGATAATTTCGGACGCGTCTTCGGGCTTAACGTGACAGTAGAAAATCCCTTCGGGCTCGATACGAACCAACGGCCCCTGCTGGCAAAAGCCCTGACAGCCGCTCTTGGAGATATAAACGCCGTCGGAAGGTTCGTCTTCTCGTTTAAGTTCCAGGACGACTTTTTCGCCAGTCTTTTCAATTTCAGCGCGCAACGCGTCGAGGACTTTCAGAGAACCGTTGGAAATACAGCCGGTTCCTCCGCAGACGATAATGCGGCGATGCAACTTTGAAACGCTCTTGTTATACGACGCGGCAATAGCTTCAAGATCAATCAAACTCATTGTCATACTCCTTTTGCGGCGGCTTCTTCGGCGATAACTTTGTCAACGAGTTCTTCCGCAATCTTAGGAGTCGATTGACCGTGAACTTCGCCGTCGACGACCATGACGGGGGCGAGACCGCACGCGCCCAGGCAGCTGACCAGTTCGATGGTGAACATGAGATCGTCGCTCGTTCTTTTCTCGTCGCTCAGGTTCAACTTGGAATAGAGCGTTTCGAGAAGATCGTGAGATTTCTTAACGTGACAGGCGGTGCCGTCGCAAAGGCGGAAAATGTGCTTGCCTTTGGGATTGAGAGAAAAGTGCGCGTAGAACGTCGCCACGCCGTACACGTGAGCGACCGGAACGTCAAGCGCGGTGGCCACGTAGCTGATCACGTCCTTGGAGAGATACTTATAAACGTCCTGAATCTGCTGAAGAATAGGGATCAAACGCGACGGATCGTTCTGATTGTTCTCCAAAATTTCGTTTACTTTCGCGAGATAATCGACCATTTTTTTGGTCGCTTCGAGAGTCTCCTGCATGTTGAACTTCCTTGATGTTCGTACTACGGATAAGGCGTCACGCTCTTCTTACGAAAAGCAAAAACGTCGTGCGTTTCAATTAGGGCGTCGCCGGAAGACAAAGTCCCGACGCCCTTTTGGCGCGCGACGCTTCGGTTTCATTATAGCAAAAACGCCGAAAAAAGGCACGGGCGTTTTTGCCCCTTTTTCGATAAAAAATTATTTTTTATACCAAAAAAGATTAGCTTAGACTAACTTTAAAATAGAAAAACGGCGTTCTTTTTAACGCGAACGGTATCCCGAGTATTCGTTGAGGAACCCGGAAGGCGCGCCGAAGACGTTGTCTTCCGCTTTGCGTTTGAGCGCGTAGACGTTCAACGCGTCGCGAACCGTCGTCTTTTCCTTAACGAACAATTCCAACTGCGCGCGATTCGCGTCGGTCGCCAGAAGCGTCTCCTGATCGGCGCCGATTCGCATTGTCGCGGAACTTGGTCGGAACGAACGGAACCGATTCTCGTCGCGACCCTGCAAAAGATACAAGACGTCCCCCGCCGCGTTCGCTTTGGCCAGGTCGTAACCGAGAACGTCGCGTTCATAGAGAGCTATTTCCGCGATCAGTCCCCCACCGCACGTCGGCTTACGCGTCGCCCGATTGAAACAAACCGCCAATTTCAACGACTTAAATTCGGTGCAGAAATTGAAATCGCCGCTCGAATCCATGAACCCCGTAAGAGGGCCTTGCCCCCCGTATTCCGGGGCGACGGCGTTGACGACCGCGACGACTTTTCCCTCGCCTTCGGTCTGCGTCCTTTCAGGACGCGTCATCTTCTTCCATTCGCCGTTGGGCATGGAATAATACCCGAAGCCCGTTTCGTAATCGTAAACGTTGCAATATCTTCCCTGTTCGTCAAGAGCGACGGTCATCGCCAGGACGCCTTTGCAGTCGTCGTGCATTCCCCACGCGTCGATCGCGGCGAGAATCGCGTCGGTCGCCGACGCGGAGCAGACCCAAACGTCGATTCCGTTCGCCTGAAGCGCTTTCCATAACTCTTTCATATTCGCCGAAACGCTCACGCCCGACGTCCATTCGACGCGAACCTGTCCGACTTTTGAATCGATCTCCTTAGGGCTTTCCCAAAGAATTTTGCTCGTCTCAACCTCTCCAAATTTCTCGCAGGAGCGTCGCGCCATCGCGTACACTTCGTGTTCGCTCATTCCGGCGAACCAATAGACAACCCACGGGTACGCGATCGAATTATCTTCGACGTCGCAAACTAAATCGTAGGAGAGACGCATTTTGGCGGCAAATTCAAGCCAGATCGGATCGGAATGAAGCTCCGTAAACGCTTCTTGAGGAACGCCGTTTGGCGTGAAAGGACCGTATTTGTCCCATAATTGGGAATACGCGCCGACAATGTCGTCAAACAAATCGTTGTAGGAACCGTTCATATATCCGTAGCTCGAAAGGTCGGCGTCGGGATTGGACAAATCGGTCAGCAAAATATCTTTGAGCGCGCTCGGCTCGATCGCAAACGCCATCGTCTCAAGTTGATAGACGATCAGTTGTTCTTCCACGTCAAAAATCGCGGTTGTGTTGTCGAAATCGAAGACGGCGTAAGAGTTTTTATCATATGAGGGAGAACTCTTTCCGTACGTCGTCATAAGATCGTTGAGAGCTCTTTTGACGTCGGGAGCCCAGTCGTCGCGCTCTAAACGAACGTCTTGCGCGAAGACGTTCGAAAAAAGAACGGCAAACAAAGCGACAAGCCAACAGGAGGATTTCGTTAAAAAAGTCTTCATGAATATCGTTCTTGATAAAATGGACGCGCTTAAGGACTATGGAATCGACGACCAGACGTCGACGTCGCCGTTCGAATTGAGCGCGTAAATACGTCTGGAATCAGGAGAAACGGCGATTCCAATAACGACCGTTTCCTCCGCGCGTTCGAGTCCGGCGTACGGCAATCGACCGAGCGGTTCGCCGCTCAAATTAAAGAAACGGATGGGAGACGCCTTTTCGTCGGTCTCGGACGAGGAAGTCTTTCCGGTCTCGGCGACGGCAAGCCATTCCTGAGACGCTGCGACGGCGATCGGATTAGCCGCGCCGGTAAAAGGCTCGTTGATTTCGCCGGAACGCGACCACGAATGATCCGCCCGCGCCGTCCCGGCGCTCGCGTTAAACGCGTCGACGCGGAACAGGCCGGAATTTGAGACGAACAATTCGTTTTCGCCGGGCAAGTAGGAAATTGAGAAGTTCTCTTTAATCGCCGGCTTAAGCCCAGGATACGCCGCGGCGACGTCCGAATCGCCAATTACGCAATCGGGGGCGACTTCCTTCTTTTGTTCATGTTTGAGCGATTCGATCTTCTTCCAGGAATATCTCCACACCCTGCCCGACTGGAAATCGGCGACAAACAGGCGTTCGGACGAGGAAGCAAGCCCTCGAATATCGGCGCCGGGAATCGTCAAAATAAGCTCCAGGCCGCCAAGAGCGCCGTTTTGAGCGGTAAAAATCACCGATTCTCCCTCGCCGGGAACGACGTTGTCGAGGGAGAAACGCAACGATTTGACTTTATCGCCGTAAGCGACCAGCAACGAACCGTTTGTGGCGGCGTTTTCGTCGGAAACAAACGCGACGGCGGTCGGCGTTTCTTCCGGCTCGTTAGGCCAGGCGTCAAGTTTGTTCCCCTCGGCGTCGTAAAGAGAAACGCCGCGCGCGTCGGCGACGAAAAACTCGTCGTTCCAGCCGGCGGCGATCGAGTAACACGGCGTTTCCGCCGCGCGTTTAATCGTGTTCTTAAAGGAGAACGTCGGGCCGGAATCCGCGACGTGAAACGCAGAGACGGCGTCGTTGTGGCGCGGCGCGGTAAACACGCCGACCGCGCCCGCGGCAAGAGCGACGATCGTTACGACGGTCAGCACAAGCCACGTCGTCTTTGGTTTCTCCAACGCTTTCTCGTCAAACACGACGCGATGCGCGTGCCCCGCCGTATCGGTCCACGAATGTTTATGACCGAGTAATACTTGCGTTTCGTCTTTTTTCTTCTTCATCTCGGGCCCTTCCTCTTCAACATGGGAAATATCCCGCTACTGCACGGACAGAGGCCGCGCGGTAAATCCAATAACAATAAAGGCGAGCGTAGCCCAACCTAAAACCGTTCTTCCCCACCCTAACGATTGTTCGTCTCTCATCGTCCTGGGATGACGCAGTCCGAAGAAATACAGCAGTATTAAAAGCAAACTCCAGTTCCAAAGCCGAAAGAACACGACGCCAAGGACGGCGCAACCGAAAAGAACATACGAACAAATCGCGGCGTATTTGCGCGTCAACGCGTAAAAAACGTGTCCTCCGTCAAGTTGCCCGATGGGAAAAAGGTTAAGCGTCGTGAGCAATATTCCCACCCAGGCGGCGACTGCGATCGGATGCATCAACAACGAGTGAACCGAAGGATCGTATCCTAACAACAGCTTCGCAACCCACTGAAAAATAAGCGGTTCGCCAAAAACTAACGTTCCCTCCGGAGGAGTTTCCGTCGACATGGGAACAAGCGACGAGTTTGCGACGCCGACGACGAGAAAAAAGAGCGTTAAAACCAGCCCCGCGAGCGGTCCGGAAACGCCGACGTCGAACAGCGCGCGCAGGCTCGGAACCGCGCTTTTCATCTTGATGATCGCGCCAAACGTGCCAAGAGGCGGGATCGGCAAAGGAATGAAATACGGAAGCGTCGTGTCGATTCCGTATCGCTTGTTCTGCAAAAAGTGCCCGAGTTCGTGGCACGTCAAGATCGTCATCAACGGCGCGGAAAACAGCAGGCCGGACGCAAACGAACCGCTTCCGTAACACAAAAAGCCGACAAACGTCGTCGTCAGCCATGTCGAGACGTACAAAAAAAGGGGGACGAGCCAATAGGGCCGCCGCGCCCAGGAATCACGCCAAGACGCTCTCTTCGAACGTTTTACGCTCGAAACGGGCTCGATCGTCGCGCGTTCCGATTCGATCGCCTTCATTTCGACGATCGACCGACGAATCGAGTCGAGCGATCGGTTCGCTTGTTCCAGGTCGCGGTCGTCCAACAACTCCTCCGATTATCTACGCGCGGCGTTTGCTCTCGTATTCCGCCAACTCGGGAGAAACCGTCGGCAAATCGCTCGCGTCGACGGTTTCCGGATCATAGCGCGACGCTTCTTTCTTCGCGCGCTCGCGCTCGTCCAACACGCGCAACGCCTCCTCGGACGCGGCGCACGCGCAACGTCGCTTCGTCGCCTTGCCGCGCAAAACGGGAACGGCGAAAATCAACGCGAAAATCAAAAAAGCGACCGTCGCGACGACGATCGTCGCAAAAACGCCGCACGCGTGGCGACCGGGATGAACCGCGTCCGCAATAAGGAAAGCCGTCGTCATCGTCTCCAAATCGTTTCCAATAGCGCTTCGGCGCGTCGCTCAAAGGTTCGACTTAAATTTCAACGGGCGATCGGCAAGTCGCTCAAACGCTTCAAGATACTTCTCGCGCGTCTTGAGAACGACGTCGTCCGGAAGGTTCGGAGGGGTGGAATTGCGATCCCATCCGGACGCCAGGAGCCAGTCGCGAACGAACTGCTTGTCGAAGGACGGCTGTCCTTTGCCGGGTTCGTACAGGTCGGCGGGCCAGAATCGCGAGGAATCCGGGGTCAACACTTCGTCGATCAAAATAAGTTCGCCGTCGGCGGTTACGCCAAATTCAAATTTCGTGTCGGCGACGATAATGCCGCGCTTGGCCGCGTACTCGCTGCCGCGTTTGAAAATATCCAGCGACATGGAACGAAGCTTTTCAGCGACGTCAAGCCCAACGCGCTCGGCGGTTTCTTCAAACGAAATGTTTTGATCGTGGCCCGTCTCTTCTTTCGTCGAGGGCGTGAAGATCGGCTCGTCAAGTTTGGAACTTTCAACCAGACCGGCGGGCAATTTCAAACCGCAAACCGTCTGCGACTTTTGGTATTCTTTCCAGCCGGAACCGGAAAGATAGCCGCGCACGACGCATTCGATCGGAACGACCTTCGTCTTTTCGCAAAAAACGGAACGCCCTTCAAACATCGACAAATCGGTTCCTTCAGGGAACGGAATTTTCGCGACGTCAGTCGTAATAACGTGATTGCGCACGCCAAGAGTCTCGAACCAAAACTCCGCAGTCTGATTGAGGACTTTGCCTTTGTCGGGAACTCCGGTCGGAAGAATCCAGTCAAACGCGCTGATCCGGTCGGAACTCACAAGGAGAACTTTGTCTCCGAAATCGTAAACGTCGCGAACTTTGCCGCGCTTGGGAGTCATGCCGGGAATCGACGTCTGCAACACTACGTTAAAACTCATCTCTCTACGTCCTAAACTTCAGGGAACATAAACGCGGAACGCTCGCGTTCCGCCGACGTTCCATATTATACGTTCTTTTTTTTCCCATGCAATATATCGAAGGGCGCCGCCAGCAAAGGAGAGAGTCGTCGCAACGCAAGCGCGGAGACGTAAATTTCCGATAAACAGCGAAATCAATCTTGACGTCGACGCGTTATTTTCTCATACTTCGACAAAGGCGCGCGTAGAAAGCGCGCAAACGCAATTATTGCCGACTCCCGTCGGAACAAACCAGAGAGGTTTTTATATGTCGATCCAACCTAAAAACGGAATTTCAGTCTCGCTTTCGGTTTTGCTCGAAGGGGAAAACGTCGCCCCTTTCCGTAACGCGAACATTGCCGTTTGCAGTTGCGACGCGTACGAACCGCTCGCGGGAGGGCTGTACGTCTGTAAGAAGTCGGAACCGATCGCCGCCCTGGAAGACGTTAAAATCGCCGCCGCCAACGGCGCGGTCGCCGCCGTTCTCCCGAACTCTTTGGAATCGGCGTTTGCGGAGGAACAAAATTCGCAATACGCCGAAAGCGATTCCTCGTTCCAAAAGATCTTTGTCGACGATCCCCGTTCCGTCTACGCGCGAGCGTGTCAGGCGTTTTGCGATTTCCCAGCGAGGAAAATGAGAATGATCGCCGTTACCGGAACGGCGGGCAAAACGTCGCTGTCGTACATTCTCGGCGGCGTTCTCGCCGAAGCGGGCCAAAAAGTCGGCTTGATCGGATCGCTCGGCGTCTACGACGGCGCCAAGTTGCAACCTCTCAGGGAAACGACGCCTCAACCTGAAGAACTCGCCATGTTGCTCGATAGAATGGTCGAAATCGGGTGTCAATGCGCGATTGTCGAGACGTCGTCCGTCGCCATTGCGGAAAAAAGAATCTCGGGCGTTGAATTCGACGCCGTGTGTCTTACGAATTTACGCCGCGACCATCTGGACGTTCACAGAACCGTCGATCAGTACCGACGCGTCAAAATGCAGATTTTCAACTACCTCAAAAAGACGGGCGTGGCGATTTGCAACCTTGACGACCGCGTTACCGACGCCGCGTTGCACCTCATTACCCATCCGACGCTGACTGTCGGAATCCAACCGACGACGTGTTCCGTTTCCGGAACCCCCGTCGAAAGAAACGTTTCCGGCCAAACGTTCTACGTCGTCGCGGGCGCCGACGCATGCCCGATTCACACGATGATCATTGGCAAAGAGCATATTTACAACTGTTTAGAAGCCGCCGCGCTCGCTATCGCGTGGAAAATCGATCTCAAAACGGTCGCCAAGGGGATCGAACGCGTTTCGTACATTCCCGGAAGAATGGAACGCATCGACTGCGGTCAGCCGTACGACGTGTTCCTTGATCGCGCCAATTCGCCCGAATCGCTTGCCGCCGCGCTCGAAACGCTCCGTCGCGTTACGCACGGCTCGCTCTATTGTCTCCTTGCCGCGCCCGACGACGGCGATCGCAGCAAACGCCCGCTGCTCGGGAGAACTGCGGAGACAAACGCCGACTACGTGATCGTTACGAGCGGCAATCATCTGGAGTCGCAAAAGGACGAAGCTTTTGACGATTTGCTCAAAGGATTCGAAAAGCCTAAGGACGTTCACGTTATCAAAGACCGAAAAGAAGCGATCACGTGGGTTCTGTCGCACGCTTCTCCTGACGACTGCGTGCTCGTCGTCGGTCAGGACGTCTCGACCCTCGACGCGATCAATGAGAAATTTGTCCCCGACAGACAGTTTATCAAGCATTGGCTCTACGAAAACCAGCCGTGCGTCGAGACGTTTTGGTATAACTAAAACCGCTAGAAAACGTCGTAACTGAAAATCCACGCGGCGCTCGTCGACACGAGCGCCGCGTCGCTTTAGCGTCGGTTCGTTCGAAACTCGAGGTCGCGACCAGACGACGTTTCGGCAGGATAAAAACAAACGTCCAAAATCTTTTCTTTCTTGTTGCGCTTCTCGCTTTGTTCCCGTACAATGAATAGCGTCGACGATTTCCGCCGGGGAATCGCTTTATTATAACGCCGCGCATATTTGCGCGTTATTGCGAAGGAAAAAACTATGCAACGCCGCAACTTCCTGAAATACGCCGGGCTGGGCTCGGCGGCTATCGCCGCGGGACCCGCCGTATTTGGCGACGAATCCTCCTCCGAAAAACAATACCGAGTCGGTCTTATCGGCGCGGGCTGGTATGGGAAAATGGACTTGTTCCGTCTCATCCAGGTCGCGAACGTCGAAGTCGTTTCCGTCTGCGACGTCGATCAGGAGGCGCTCGACGAAGCCGCCAGAATGATCGCGGCGCGTCAAAAATCGGGCAAAGAACCGGAAAAATTCCACGACTACCGCGAAATGATCGCGAAGAACAACCTTGATATTGTGCTAATTGACACGCCCGACCATTGGCATGCGCTTCCGATGATCGCCGCCGTCGAAGCGGGAATCGACGTCTACGTTCAAAAACCGATTGGCGTCGACGTTCTCGAATGTCAGGCGATGCTCGCCGCCGCCAGAAAGAACAAAGCGGTCGTCCAGGTCGGCATGCAACGCAGAAGCACGCCGCACCTGATGGAAGCCAAAGAGAAAATTATCGATTCCGGCATGCTTGGAAAAGTCGGTCAGGTCGAGATTTTCAGCTATTACGGAGGTCCCGGCCCCGCGTTTAATCAGGAGCCTGCCGAAGTCCCCGAAGGGTTTGATTACGACTTCTGGTGCGGCCCCGCGCCTAAGTTGCCCTATTATCCGTTTTTGAGAAGACGCTCCTGGCGTCAACGTATGGAATACGGCAACGGCACGCTCGGCGACATGGGCGTGCATATGTTCGACATGGCAAGATGGATGCTCGACTTGGGATATCCCAAACGAATCTCTTCGTCCGGCGGCCAATATATTAAAAAGGGCGGCGTGAGCAACTGTACCGACACGCAAACGGTAATCTTTGAATACGACGACCTGGAAGTGATTTGGAACCACCGCACCTGGGCGGATCTTCCGGAAAGACGTCATCCCTGGGGCGGATTCTTCTACGGCGAGCACGGCGTCCTCAAAGCGAGCGTTTTCGGATACGATTTCCGCAAGTATTATCAGAACGAAACGATCAGCGGAGAGGTCCTTTACGAAAATGAAAAGTATCCGGAAGATAAAAACGAACCGAATATCGAATTGCACGTCGCGTCGGCGGTCCGCGAACATATGCGCGACTTCCTCGCGAGAATCGAAGATCGCGGCCGACCGCGTTCCGATATTGAAGAAGGCGCTATCTCCACGATCTGCTGCGTCTTAGGCAACATTTCGCAACAACTTGGAAGATCCCTCGAATGGGACGCCGAAGCCGGAAAAGTCAAAAACGACGACGAAGCGAACGCGTTGCTCGTTAGAGAGTATCGCGCTCCCTGGGTTCATCCGCAAATTTGATCGATCGTTTGTTAATCGTCAGCTCGTTCCTTAAAGAGTCTTTTCCATGTCCAACATTTTTTTAGAAAGTCTTCTTTTCTGGCTTGTAACCGGAACGTCGTTGTTCGTCGTCGGTTACGCCATAGCGCAAGGAACGGGCAAGCGATCGTTCGCCCTCTTCGGGCTTGTCGCCGCAGCGCTGACGATCGTCCTGGGAATCTGTCTGGTCTTTTTTGTCGACACAGACTCCAAATCGATTCGTCGAACGATCCACGCGATGGAAAACGCCGTTTTAAACAACGATTCCGACGCCGCGCTTCAGTACGTCGCGAAAAATTCCGTACTCGTTCGAAAATTATTTGAGGACAGCATGGGTTCCGTAACGATCGAACGCGCGAAAGTAAGCGACTTAAGAATCACAGAGATCAATAAAACGACGTCTCCGCCTCGCGCGACCGTCGCATTTAGAGGAATGGCCGCCGGAAAAGGCCACGACGGCTATCCGTTCACAGGAATCGACAACTTCAGCGTCGAACTCAGGCAGGAGCAAGACGGAGTCTGGAGAGTAACCGATCACATCGAGTTCGATCGGAGATTCTAACGAAACAAAGTCGAACCGGACGATCGTTCGAAACGCGTCCGGCTCGACTTTTCTTTCTACAAAGCCTTACTAAGAGAAAATTTCTCTCAACTTTTTTCCTGCGCCGACAAAGCGTTGATTTTATCGCGCAAGACGGAAGCCTGTTCGTATTTCTCAAATCGAATCGCTTCGGCAAGTTGATTTCTCAAACTCACAAGCGTGGCTCCGGAATTGTCGACTTTAAATCGCGACGGTTTCTTCCCGACATGCTCGACAGCCCCGTGAATACTGAGAAAAAGAGGCTCAATTCGCTCTTTAAACGCGATGTAATCGTTTTCGCAACCGAATTTTCCCGTCTTTCTGAAATCGAGGAACGTCAACTCGCAACATTTGCAAAAGACGTCGTCGCTCGCTTCGAGTTCCTCGGTAAAATCTTTCAAACCAAGTTCTTCGGCGGAAAGATCGTCGATTTCGTCCTGATCGGCAGCGTAGCCTTCGCCGTCGTAAGGTTCGGGTTTCGGGTGACACTTGGGATCCGGCGAATGTTTCGCGTCGTTGTGATGCAAATATTCGTACGCGTGCTCGTCGCAAAGATGTAGTTCTTCCGGATGAGCGTTGATAACTTCAGTTATATGAAAAGTCGCGACTTTGTCGCACTTTTGGCATTTCATAGCGCGTCCTTTGCGAACAATGGGGCGACGCCCCTTTAGCGATCTCCCTCCTGAAGATCGCGCCGTCAATAACAGAAGATACTATAGGTAAAAACTCTGTAAAAGTCAAGAGGTCGCGAAACGCAAACGCTCTTTTTTAACGCGCCGTTCGTGATATAATGAAACGCGAGGGAAATATTTGACGCAACGGTCGCGCGGAACGAGACGCGCCCGCGCTTTTACCGGTCGGAGAAAAACTAAGATGAACGCAAACGAAACGAAACGCGACGACGTCGACGAAACGGGGGCGCGATTGCGTCAAACGCTCGCCGACACGTTTGGTTTTCGGTCGTTTCGCCCCTATCAGGAAGAAATCGTTCGCGCGATTCTTCGCGGCGAAGACGTTTTTGCGGTCATGCCGACGGGCGGGGGCAAATCGCTCTGCTATCAGTTGCCCGCCGTGTGCGCCGAAGGAATGTGCGTCGTCGTCAGCCCGCTTATTTCTCTGATGAAAGACCAGGTGGACGCCGCGATTACCAACGGAATCAACGCCGCGACGATTAATTCGACGACGACTGGTTCGGAATTCCGAGAAATCGCCGAACACATCGATCACGGTCGACTCGAACTGCTTTACGTCTCCCCCGAGCGATTTAACAACGCGCGATTTAAAGAGACGCTCCAAAACGCAAACGTAAGTTTCTTTGCGATCGACGAAGCGCACTGTATTTCCCAGTGGGGTCATAATTTCCGCTCCGACTACCTTGAACTCGGCCAAATCGTCGACGAATTCCCCAATTGCCCCGTCGCCGCGTTCACCGCGACGGCTACGGAACAAGTCGGAGAGGATATCGTCTCATCGCTCAAACTTCGAAACCCTTTCCGCGTCAAAGCCTCGTTCGATCGTCCCAATTTGTTCTACCAAATCGAGTACAAAGACGACTTCGAACGTCAGCTTTTGGATTTCCTCAAAGAATGTCCCGGCGAGTCGGGGATCGTCTATCGATCGACGCGCAAAAGCGTCGAACAAACCGCCGAAACCCTTGTCAAACACGGTTATAAAGCGGAAGCGTATCACGCGGGCATGTCCGACGCCGATCGAATCGCCGTCCAGGATCGATTCGCGCGAGACGAAACGCCGATTATCGTCGCCACGATCGCTTTTGGCATGGGAATCGACAAGTCGAACGTCCGCTTCGTCGTCCACGGCGACTTGCCCAAAGACGTCGAGAGTTACTACCAGGAGACGGGCCGGGCCGGACGCGACGGAGCGCCTTCGCGCTGTTTGCTTTTGTTCGGCTACCAGGACGTCGCCATCCATCGCAGTTTCCTCAAAGACTACGAAGACGAAACGGCGCGCGCCGCCGCCGAACAACGTCTCAACGAAATGGTTCGTTTTGTCGAAACGGACGGCTGTCGACGCGTCAACTTGCTTCGCTATTTCGGCGAAACGTACAAGCCGCGTTCGCTCGACGGAAGCGTCGACGAAGAAAACGCCGACGGCTGCGGATCATGCGACTACTGCGTCGGAGCCTGCAAACGCGTCGACGCGACAATCGACGCGCAAAAAGCTCTTTCGGCGATGGCGCGAACAGGAAACCGCTTCGGCGCGACGCATCTGACCGATATCCTCGTCGGCGCCCTTACGGAAAAGGTCGAACGATTCGGACATAACGAGCTTCCGACGTTTGGAGTCGGCAAAGACAAGTCGAAACGATATTGGCGCTATCTGATTCAGGCTCTCTTGACGCAGGGGATTGCGGAACTTGATCCAAATTCAGAATTCCCCGTCCCGAAAGTCACTTCGCTCGGCTGGGAGGTCATGCGCGGCAGTCGAACCGTCGAAATCGTCGAACGACCGGATCGCGCGACGAAGAAGGCGCGCGCCAAAGCCGTGAGAAACGCGTCCAATCTCAAAGACTCGTTAAACCTGAAAGACAGAAAGCTTTTCGAAACGTTGCGAACCCTTCGCGCTCAAATAGCCAAAGCGGAAAACGTGCCTCCGTACGTCGTGTTCAACGACAAGTCGCTTGTCGAGATGGCGATTCTCAAACCGCGAACCGACAAAGAACTCCTTGACTGCTCGGGCGTTGGCGTCAGGAAACTCCAAAACTACGGCGAAGATTTTATCGACGCTATCGAACGCTTTTTAGAAGAGAATTGATTACGCCGTTTACGATCAGGAAAAACAATCGACCATGTCGCCGAAAAACCTTTTATGTCTCGCGCTCTTAACGACGATCGTCGGTCTGACGCCCGCGTTCGTTTGGGCGCAACCGTCGGGTCGCGTTCGCGTCGACGCCGATCTCAACGGAAAAGATCCGTTCGCCATACGCGCCGGCGCGTCGCAACGCCCCGCGCTTACGCCGGCGACGCCGACGCAAAATCGGAATTCTACGCCTCGGACAGACGAAACCGCCGCGTCGGGCGCACCTAACGACGTCCTCTACGTCAGGGACGCAAAAGCGCCTCTCGCATGCGTCGTAACGACGATTTCCGGAAGCGGCGGCCTGACCGCGCTCGTTCAAAACGAACCGAAAACGTTTTCGCTCGGATCGATCGAACGCGTGGAACTAAGCGTTTCCGACGAGTTCCGAAGGGGCGTCGACGCGTTTGAATCGGGCAAGAGAACGGGAGCGAAAACCGAATTCGAACGCGCGCTTGAATTATTCAAGACGGCGCGGCAAACGTCTGAACGAAGACTCGAAAAAGAATGGGCGACCGCTAAAATTGTCGAAACGTATTCCGCGCTCGGGCGCGACGACGAAGCGGCAAGCGAGTTCTTTCTGCTATGTCGACTTGATCCGTATTCTCCTTATCTCGCGTCGGCGCCGCTGCGCTGGGTCAATCAGACGACGCTCAAACGCGGATCGTCTCTCGATTCAAAAAACGTTGCGGAAGCGACTGCCGCGCAATGGCTTGCGCTAAAAGAC
This sequence comes from Thermoguttaceae bacterium, assembly GCA_017550965.1. Taxonomy (GTDB): domain Bacteria; phylum Planctomycetota; class Planctomycetia; order Pirellulales; family Thermoguttaceae; genus RUG369. Next base: position 43,029 of record JAFZNK010000244.1, on the reverse strand, counting down.
AATCCGTCCGGAACGTTCAATCCGACGGGCAGACTTCTCGCCGCGTCGATTCTGCTCAATTCGTCCCAACATTCCAAAGAGGCGGTCGCCGCCATGCAGGCGCTCGTCGCGCTCGAACCGCCGGACGACGCCGACGAAGACGCGGTCGAGACGTGCCGCGCGATCTCTCTTCTGGCGACCGAACAGTTATGGCGCGCCGCCGTACTGCGCAAGCCGACCGAACGCGAAGTCGCGCATTGGAGTAAGACAATTGAAGCGACGCCCGGCGAATTGACGCTCGGTCCCGAGTATCTTGTCGCTCTGGGTCAAAAATCGCTCGGCCAGGACGACCTGGCGGCGCGAACGTTTCTGCGCGTCGCGGCTCTTGCGTCCGACCGATTTGCGCTTGCGGAAGCGGCGACCAGACAGGCGGCGGACGCTTACGACCGACTGGGACAGGCGGACGTCGCTCAAAAAATACGCGCCGATCTGACTCGGCGTTTTAGCAAATAACCCTTTTAATCGTAAATAATAAAGGATTCAATATGTTCCGTTCTTACAAACGACTCGTCGCGTTTGCGCTTGGCGCGTTTCTCCTCGGCGGCGCCGCAGCAGCCCAAACCGAAGAAAAAGAAACTCCGACCGAAACCGACCAAACCGCCGCTTCCGTCGACGAAACGACGGATCTTGAAGCGCAGGCGAATCCGAACACGCTCGCCGCTATCGATTTATACACGCAGGGAGACGTCGAGGGCGCGTACAATTTGTTCAAAAAAGTCTACGACGAGAATCCCGATTCCGATCCGCCGGGAGTGCTCCTTGCGCTACTGCATTCTCATGCGGGCCGTTTCCTTGAAATGCGCCGTTCGCTCGAGCAATCTGCTGAAGACTACCCCGCCGATCCGGAGGCGTATTTGCAACTTGCCGGAATCGACGTTCAGGAAGGCCGGTTCCTTGAAGCGCAACTCCTCATTGAGCGCGCGGAAAAAATAATCGACGCCTATAAGGACAATCGTCCGGAAACGACGACTCGACTCGAATACTTTAAAGAAGAAGCGCTTAGCGCGCGCGCCAATCTTGCGGAACGACGCGGACGCTACGAAGAGGCGCGCAATTTCGTGCGCAAGATCGTCGACGCCAATCCGGAAAACGCGCAAGCGTTTTGGAATCTAGGGTATCTTTCCATGAAACTCAAAGAGTACGACGAAGCCGAAAAAGCGTTCGACGACGCGGCCAAGTTAAACGAAGAACTCTGGCCCGGCTGGTTGCAAGTCGCGACGTCGCTTGATAAAGAGGACCTTGTCGACGAAGGAAAAGCGCGAATCGCCAGTCATGAGGAAACGATCGCCGCCGCGCCCAAGAGCCAGCGCGCCCAAGTCGCGCGACTCTACTTGCGTTGGAATATGATCGAAGAAGCGGCCAAAATCATCGCGCAATTTGCGGAAGACAACGAAGAAAAAGATCTCGAACGCTGGTTGCTCGCCGGCTGGCTCGCGCTTTACGCCTCGAAATATACGCTCGCCGAAGAAAATTTCCGCAACGCGACGTTAGTCGACCCCGAGAATTTTGAAGCGTCGAACGGACTTGCGCTCGCAATGCTTGATCAGAGCAACAAAGAAAAATTGGCGCGCGCCAAGTCGATCGCCGCTAAGAATTACCATGCGTATCCGGATAATTCCGAAGCGGCCGTAACTTACGCGTGGACGTTGTTCCTGTCTGGAAACGCCAAAGAGGCGAACGAAATCTTCGGCCCGATGCTCTCGTCCGGTCAAATGACCGCGACCGTCGCCTATTACATGGCGGAAATTGCGAACGTGCGCGGCGACAAATCGCTCGCGAACACGCTTGTCAAACTCGCGCTCTCGCAAAAGTCGAATTTTCCCAAACGCGCCGCAGCGCTCGAATTAAAAAACCTGCTCGAAAGCGATTCAAAACAGGAAGAAAAGAATCCGTTGGACGATTTCGACGACGAACCCGACTTTGGAGAGGATAGAGAGGAAGAATAAACGCCTCGCACGCTAACGCAACATAAGAGCCGCGAACGGCGGGGCGCGAACCGCCTATATGTCTCTGGCGTCTGCGCGCCTCTGAAACCAAATCGACGCGCGCAGACGTCTGCAACGCAACCGCTCGACGTTTCCTCACGCTTTGCGCAGACGCTTTTTTACCGCAATAACGAAGAAGTAGACCAGGAGATACGCCGTTAAAAAAGGATCGAGTATCGCATCGAAAAAGTTGGCGTACAAACCAAACTCAGTCGCCAGATAGGCGACGACCGCGAGTAAAGACAGGCGAACGTTTAGCAGAACAATCGCCAGACAGACAACTCCCAACCTTATCGGTTGAAGAAAGCCCAAACGATAGAAATCGAACGCGATAACGTTCGTTTCCGAAAGCCACAAAACGACGCTTGTCAAAAGGATTATCGCGCCGCAAACGCGACGTTGACTTGCCGACGAGATCTTCCTGGACGCGTCTTTTTCCGAAAACTCCGATTCTCCTTCCTCTTTGGAGCGTTTTCTCCAAATCCAGTAATAGAAGGCAAGCGAAACCGTCGTAACGGCGGGCGTGTCAAAAACGGCGTACAGCCAACTTCCAAACGACGTTCCCTTTGACGAAACACGCGCGAACGCCAATCCCGCGACTGCGATAAAAACAAGCAGACGAACGCGTCGACTTGGAAAAAAACAACCCAAGAGCGCCGCGATAAGCGAGACAATCAACAACGTTGCCAATATCATATTAACTCCAACGCTAAGCGAGTTTCGATCGATTCGTTTAATTCTTTAAATCGCCGTCCTGAACGTCCATGGAATCAAGTTTTCTTGACATGTTGACGATTTTAATACCGCGACGTTTATAAGTATACGAAACGTAATAATCTACGCCAACTTTACAGACGGACGGATAAGAAAACTCGTCTCCTATCGAGTTCTCCAACTCGACGCGTTCCTGCCACCGTCCTTCTTCAAAAGAATCGTTCGTCCAAACGAGCAACCGCCCGCGTCCCTCCCTTGGATTGCCCACGACGACAAGTTGATCTTGATTCGTCTTCAACGCGGCGACGCTAGAATCGGGGTTGTCTAACGGCAAATCAGGAAGAGCGCGCCAAGATAATCCTCCGTCGTTTGATTCGCTCGCTCCGATTTTTCGATTGGGAGTTCTTGAAAAAGACAGGGCGCGTTCTGTTCCCAAAGGAACAACGCAAGGTTGAATAGAGCTACGATTGCCTTCAATCGGAATCTTGACGCGACCAACCATGTTCCCTTCGAAATCAAAACAAATCGCTACGCTAAATTTCCCCAGGAGTTCGCGATAAGCGGGCAGAATAAATCCTCCGTCTTGAAGAGGAACCGCCGGACAGCGAACAAGAGTCCCCATATTAAACAACGGATTCGTCCGTAAATGTTTAAACGTCGACCAACTCTTACCGTAATCGTCGGAATAGGCGTAGTTGAGCGAAGACCCGGACCAGCCGCCACACGAAACGCTGACGACGAAAAGCCAAAGTCGATTCCCCTGACGATAAATAACGGGATTCCCCAATTTGCGGATATATCGTCCTGTTTGACGCTCTAAAGTCGAACGATTAAGGATCGAACGAATTGGGCTTGCGTTTCCGCTTTTATCGATCGTCGACGAATAAATCTCAACGTCTTTCGCCCCTTCGCGACTCCCGCCATACCACGCGACAAATAAATTCCCGTCAGGGAGAGAGACGAGCGTAGAACAGTGGCAGGACTCAGTCGGAGGCGTTATTAGAACTTCGTCAAAAGAACTTGCCGCGTCGCCGATCCTACTACCGTCAGACGACTCGTCGGCAAAAAAAACTGCGGAACCCCATTCGCCGCGCAACGCTCCGACAATCAAAACAACGAATAGCGCCAAAACTCTAATGAAAACGTTCTTCAACAACACAATCTCCCCACGCGACAAAACGCTTGTCCGCCGTCGTTAAAAAAACCGCAAAGCGCGGCGGTAACGGAAGCTCCGACAAAATGAATTCAAAGTCGGCGCCACCACGCCCAATTGTAACATATTTTTGTGTCGCTTCAAACTCGTTAGTCCCCTTTTGCAACGCCTGATCCGTCAAATCGTCAAAACGTCAGTGCCGTTCGCTCATCTCAAAAAGTCGTTCCGCGCAATTTCTAAACGTCGATATTGGCATTTTGCAAACTCTTGCGGCGGCGACGCACGTCAGGTATCCCTGATGGTACAGTCTGACGATCAATCGAAATCTCTCGGGCAATTCCCGTCGGGGACGACCGAACTTTACCCCTCGCATTTTGGCGGCTTTGATTCCTTCAAGTTGGCGTTGACGTATATTCTCGCGTTCGTTTTCGGCGACGAACGATAAAATCTGCAAAACGACGTCGCTAATGAAGGTTCCGAGAAGATCTTTACAACGTCTGGTATCGAGCAAGGGCATATCTAATACGACGACGTCGATCCCAATTTCTTTGGTAAGCGTCTGCCATTGTACCAGAATATCCCGATAATTCCGCCCCAGTCGATCGATACTTTTGACATAGAGCACGTCGTTCGGACGCAATCGTTCTAAAAGAGCCTTATACTGCTCGCGCTCAAAATCCTTGCCCGACTGTTTGTCGACAAAGATATTTTTCGAAGGAACCGACGCCGCCTCAAGCGCCTGGATTTGTCGATCTTCGTTTTGACGCACGGTGCTTACGCGCGCGTAACCGTAAACTTTATTTCTTTTCGCCATAAAACTCTCTCCTATTCGACGTCGCCGCCGCGAAATGAAAGAACGTTCGCAGGGGGCGGGCAAACGCAAACGCAAGAAAACTCGCCTTAAAGAGGCGGCGTCTTACGCATATTGAAGCTTTCCAGCCGTCGACGTGTTCTTGTAAGTGGGAAACGGGGAATGAAGTTGCCGTAAGGGATTCGCAGGCGTTTGTTTCAACCTGGTCGGCAACCAATATAACAGGATTTACGGCGAAATATTCAAACGAACTGTTGAATTTGACGCTTTCAACGTCGCTTCTTAACAAAAAAGCCGTTATCTCCCCAAAACCGAGGTTATTTTCTCTAAACTTTCAGATTAACGTTGACCGTCGACACGCAGTTTGGTATGCTCTTAACGAGGAGTCGGCTTGATTTTATCGTTAGAAATCGCCGTTGCGTCTCTCGTGGTCGCGTAAAACGTCGACATACGTCAATGCGTCAAAGCGATCATTTGCGTTTTTGCCACAACTGTTTATAACGATCACAAATGTCAAAAAAGCTCCCGCTCAAAACAGCGTTAATTATCACGACGTACAATCAACCAGACATTCTGGACTTTGTTCTGGAAACGGCGTTCCGTCAGAAAGTCGCTCCGAACGAAATAATCGTCGCTGACGACGGGTCGGGCGAAGAAACCGAACGAGTTATACGCAAAGCGGCAGAAAAGTCACCCGTCCCCATTAAACACGTTTGGCAGCCCGACGAAGGTTTTAGGCTAAACCATTCTCGTAATAACGCAATCGCCGTCGCGGAATCGGAGTATTTGATTCTGACCGACGGAGATTGCTTCCTTGGCGAATGGTTTGTTCACGACCACCTGCAATTTGCGCGTCAAGGGAGATTCATAGCCGGCACAAGAGTAAACGTCAAGAGAAAATTACGAGAAAAAATCCTGCTGACTCGCAACGCTAAAATCAAATTCCTCACGAGAGGAACAAGTAAAAAATTCAATTCAATTCGATCATATGCGCTTGCGACGTTACAATCGCGCTATACCTCGCCAAAACCGGGAAAAAAGCTTGAACCGCTAGTATGGAAACCTGGAGTCGCGGGCGCGAATCTTGCGTTCTTCCGAACCGACGCTGAACACATCAACGGGTTCAACGAATTTATGAGTTTTTATGGAGGAAACGACCTGGAATTTTGCGCGAGGTTAGAACGGATCGGCGTTAGAAGATTCAAGGTCCGCCATTACGCTATGAACTATCACTTCCAACACGACCTCCGTCACGGCGTTAAAAGCCAGAAAGAAAAACCTACCCCGACAAGCCTGGAATATCTTGCGTCGCTTGACGAATCTCAAACAAGATGCGTCAACACTTTCGGACTTACGCGCGCGCTTTCACAAAAAAAACGTCCGTCTGTTGTTGACGAAAGTTACCAAAAATATGAGTTCTGAGACCTAGGTTAAATATAATTGCAGAAATGAGACTTTACTAGAGGTCAATAACTAACAAACAAACCACGGTTCGTTTCTAACGATTACCTCGAAGAATAATCATATTTTCTCAGCACATACGAATAGGAAACCAATGTCGAAAAACCTTAACCTAAAAACAGCGTTGATCATTACTACGTATAACCAACCAGAGCTATTGGAACTCTCTCTGGAAACGGCGCTTCGACAAAAAGTCGCTCCCTATGAAATCATCGTCGCAGACGATGGTTCAGAGGAAAAAACCGAGTCTGTCGTTCGTGAAGCGGCTAAAAAATCAACAGTAACAATCAAACACGTCTGGCAACAAGACCTTGGATTCCGGCTCAATCATTCCCGAAACAACGCGATCGCGGTTGCAGAATCGGAATACTTGTCGCTCATCGACGGAGACTGTTTTTTGGATGAATGGTTTATTCACGACCATATCTATTTTGCGCGTCAAGGAAGATATAACGCAGGTCGACGCATAGACCTTAATCAAGATTTACGCCCACAAATACTGCAAACACGCGGAATCAATATCAATGTATTCGACCTCAATATAAGCATGCGCAAAAAATTTCACTTCATGCGTTCGTTCGTGCTCGCGAATATGATGTCAAGCTATTGGTCTAAAACAAAACTAAGCTCTTTTGGATGGCGTTACGGCGTTCTTGGCGCCAATTTGGCGTTTTTTAAAGCCGACGCAATACGCGTTAATGGATTCAATGAACTATGGAACTGTTATGGCGAGGAGGATCTTGAATTTTGCGCAAGATTAGAACGGAGCGGAATCAGAAAATTTAAACTCCGTCATTGCGCGACCAATTATCACTTCAGCCACGACCATCTCGGCGTCGTAAGCAAAGAGAAAAAGCTAACGGCGACAAATCCGAAATACTTGGCGTCTGTAAACGAAAGTCAGACGCGCTGCGTCGACTCGCTCGGACTTACGCGCGCGCTTTCACAAAAGCGCACGCCGATCATTGTTGATGGATATTATCAGAAATATTTATTCTAAAACACTTAGAAAAACAAAGAAAGACCTCATTCCAAACTTAAAAATATCCCTCCTTGGAGAGAGAGGACGCGTTTTGGGGTATTTCTTTAAAGACCAACATGTGGAATTGAAAAAAACCGAAAAAAGCCACAGATTAGCAATTTCAGCATACAAAGGCAGTATCTTCTTTTATCCCTAACAAACAAAACTAAATGTTTTCACTGCCACGAAAGACAGCACTTTTGAAGAAAATAAGAAAAAGGATAAAAAATAGGAAAGACTATTTCGGAGGAACCAATCAGAATAGTTAGAAAAAATGTCAAGAGTTAAAGAAGTTTATAACTATTTTAAAAGGCGTCGCAAAATTGTTAAAGAATTCCGGCCGTGCTACGCCAAATCGGAAGGAAGAATCGTTTTCTTAGGAAGCCCAGACTATAATAATCTGGGAGATCAAGCAATTGCTTATGCAATGTGTGAGTATGTAAGAAAACAGTTTCCCTCCATACCGTATCTTGAGTTTGATCAAAACCAAATATTTACTGACTTTCAAAACGTATCTAAGAATATATCGCGGAATGATATCATTCTTCTTGTTGGGGGAGGAAATTTAGGAGATAGGTATCTTGATCAGCGATTATTGAGAAATATCACAGTTTTATTGTTCCCTCAAAATCAAATAATCATTTTTCCTCAGACGATAGATTATTCCAGATCAATTAAGGGATTCTTATGTCGAAGGAAAAATTCAAAGCTTTTCTCAAAACATTCAAACCTGGTGATGTTCGCTCGTGAGAAAGTATCCTATGAGAAGATGAAGAGATATTTCAGAAGGAATACTGTTTATTTGGCTCCCGATATCGTCTTTTCACTAGGAAAGAGAACCAGCGACCACATAAAAAGGTCGGATAAAATATTGTTTTGCTTTCGTAAAGATCGTGAAAAACGCATTAAGAAAAAAGATGTAACTCGATTAAAAAGCATTTTTAAGGGCTATAAAACCGAGGATGTCGACACTGTAACAAATCATGCGATACTACCCGTCGCCATGGAAAAAGAACTCTTGCAAATATGGGAAAACATTTCGTCTGCTAAACTTGTTCTGACAGATAGATTGCATTGTATGATCTTTTGCGCTATTACGGACACTCCATGCATCGTATTTAGCAACTCCAATCATAAAATTAAGAGTTCATACGAATGGATATCTTCGCTTCCCTACATTGCTTATTGTGAAAATGTAGAAAACGCAAAAAAAGTATATGAAGAAATTAACTCCGGGAGTTTTGCCGATATGAATCAGGATTTTTCAGTTCTGAGTCAATCTCTTAAAACATCCTTTAAATATGTAAAAAAAGAACAAACCTCGTTATAGCGCATGCTTACAGAAATTAAGAGAGTCTTTGGACGCTTCCTTTTAAAACCAATATTCCCGCATTATAACACTGTGAGCATATCTTCTTTTTCTTTGATAAACGCCTGCCGTCACGAAAAAGAGCTTCAGGGGAAAGGAAGAAGGAATATAAACGGGAAGAGCCCGAAAAAAATTCCTCTCAATTTAAATCAACTATACGCCAAAAAAGAGCGAGACAAGAGAGCGTTTTATGAGCGAGACAAGTCAATGTATCAAGGAGCCGATCGTATCGATAATCGTCCCGATCTACAACACCGCTGATTATCTCCGAGAATGTCTTGATTCCATCATTGCGCAAACACTCAAGGAAATCGAGATTATTTGCGTCGACGACGGTTCTACCGACAAATCCCCTGATATTCTCGAGGAGTATCACGAAAAAGACGCGCGGGTCATTGTCGTTTCCCAAATAAATCAAGGGGTTTCGGTCGCGCGCAATACGGGCGTAGCGGTAGCAAAAGGCAAATATATACATTTCGTCGATTCCGATGATTGTATTGATCCGGACATGTGTCGACGAACCGTCGAAATTGCGGAAAAATACAAAGCAGACGTCACTCGATTCTATAATGCACGCGATTTAAAACTCGTTTGTAAACGCTTTCCCAAAACTCGGTCGCTTTTCGACAAACGATTGCGAGAATACTACGATACGCCGACGCAAGACGACCGTCGGTTATTCGTCTATCTGTCTGGATTCCACGGATGCTGGACTTGTTTATACCTTCGTAGCTTTTGGCTTGACGCCAAGTTGAAGTTCCCAGAAGGAATTAGATACGGTGAAGACACATACGTTAATTACATCGCCTACGCAGTTGGTAAACAATTTGCGTTTTTCGAGGCTAATTTATACCGTTATCGTCAGCGTGTTGGATCGGCAGCCCATCCAAAAACAAACGCAATGCTAGGATCATTTGTCGACGCGTTCGACGCCTATCGAAAGACTCGCGACTTCTACACGCAATTCTCTGATACAGAATCTTTGTGCGAGCCGCTCGCGGAAATCTTCGCCTATATGCAACGAAATCTCCAGACTCCTCTATCGAAATCTGAACGTGCGATTTGGCGTGAGCATATTGACGAACTGCTCGACAATCAATTAAGGCAGGCGTTTTATGAACGCGGAGCATTACCCGCCCAAATCAGGAGTTTTTGGCTCGGGCTCTATGGACGTAACGTGTTCGAACGCACGTTTAACGCCGCTTATTCTGAAATTTTTATCCGGTTGAAAAGACTTGAAGCGTTTGGGAAAAAACACGTAATTCGTCCATTTCGCAAAAAATCGTATTTTAGAAAAACGACGCCATAGCGGATCGGATCCTTAATCATACAAATGTGTTTGACAACGCCGACAAACTATAATAAACGTAGGTATTTATCTCAAATTAAAACCGCTATGAAACCACAACGAGTTTCCATAATTATAACTACTTACAACAAGCCGGATGAATTGATATTCGCGCTAAAGTCACTTTTAAATCAAACGCGCCTTCCGAACGAAATTATCGTTGCCGACGACGGTTCTCACAAGGAAACGGGCGAGGCCATGCGTTCTTTTTGCAAAGAGCGCGAGGTTCCGATTCCAATTATTCGCGTTTGGCAAGAGGACGTTGGATGGCGCCTCGCACGTTCGCGCAATAATGCAATCGCGGTCGCTTCGGGGGACTATCTAATAGAACTCGACGGAGACTGTTTTGTCGAACGTCATTTTGTCGAGGACCATCTCTATTTCGCGAAAAAAAAACGCTACGTAGGCGGACGGCGGGTCCAAGTCAAAAAACGGCTCAAAGAAAAAATTCTGAAGTTAGACGAAGCAAAAATAACTCCTTTTACATTAGGTATTTACAGGCGTTTCTATGCTATTCGTTCCCTAACGCTCGCGCGTCTCTGCTCTAAAGAACGACCACCGAAAGAAAACGAAAAAGTTTCCGATAATTTTAGGCGTGGGATTCAAGGCACGAACTTCGCCTTTTGGCGCGAAGACGCGATTGCAGTCAACGGTTTCAACGAATTCTTTCAAATGTGGGGTCCCGAGGACGTCGAGTTCGCGCAACGCTTGGAATTAAACGGGGCGACGCGGTTCATAATGAGTCAATACGGCTTGGCTTACCATTTCCGTCATTCAAAAGCAGCGCGAGCAAGCGAGAACGAGAAAATACGCCCCAATACCCCTGCATACTTAGAGTCCCTCGAGTCAGAATCCCGTTGCAAAAACGGCGTCGACCGTGCCATAGAGCATGCCAAAGCGTTCGTACGACCTGAAAAAGGGTTCGTTCAATTCGATTTCTAATTGCTAGATCGGCAGTCAAGAACCGTGAGAGGGTTCGTGACTGCCGTCCAATCGCTTCCGTTAACAGTTTGCTTAAAATCTCTAACGCCGACAAACGTTAAGATTTTTATTCTTAACGGTCCGCCTAAAGAACCAATTGCTCAACTAAAATGGAACGATGAACTATTTGGCTAATTTACGCATGAAAGGCACGCAACCCCCGTGACAATCGCGTTGTTAATCCCTCTCTTTTGCCGACGTGCTTCCCTTTTTCTTCGTCTCGCCGAGTTTATTCTTCGCTGTTTCATAAATCTTGTTTAACAAGCTCAGGTTTTTGTCCGACGTATAATCCTGACTCATTTCCCAGATCATGACGCCGACGGCGTCACAGGCAAATTCCGTTTTTTGGGCGCAGTCGCCAGACCGTTGTAATATGCGGTCGCGCCTTTGTGCTCGGCTTTATCTTTTGTAGCGTTTTCTTTATCGGCCGCAACCAAATCCGCGGAGGACGTCCAGGCGGGTCTGGCGCAAAACAGAACGCCAACAACGACCTTTTCCTTAGGAAGGCCGACGTTTTTCCATGTGTTTGTACTGTCGACGGCGTAGTTGTACGGAGAATGGCCAGCGCCCCCCGTCGCCGTCGTAAGCCATGACGTTGACCCAGTCTAAGTAACCGAGCGCCGTCGTGGAATAACCGGCGGTTGTAAAGCCCGCTACCGCAGAAGTAAGGAATTTCCCTTCCCCTCTTTGGTCAAGACCTTCTCTCAAATACTTAATCAGCGTCTCGTATTGGCGACTTGTGTCGGCTCTTGGATACTCCCAATCCACGTCGATTCCGTCCAGACCGTAATCGTCCACGACTTTCAACATGGCGTCCGCCAGCGTTCTGCATTTGGCGTCCGTGTCGGTCGCCGCGGCAAAAGTTGACTCAAGGGGCTTTCCATTATACGACCAGCCGCCGAGGGCAATACTGACTTTCACATTGTTTTCATGAGCTTTCTTAACCAGCGCCGTCATAAACCCCCCGTCGTTTAAAGGCCGGATTGTTCCGTCTGCGGTCGGGATAGCAAAGGCGTAAATCAGATGCGTAACCTGATTGTAATCAATCTTGTCCAAATAGCCAACGCCATACCAGTTCGGCGCGTAACCGACGATTTTGAACGCGTCTGTTCATTCCAATCTGTTTGCGTCAGAAACTTTTCAAAAGCTTGGCGTGTTCGCTATTTGCCTGTAAACGCCGCCGTTTTGGTCAAACTGACTCATTCTTCAAGACACGCTAGAGCTAAGACTATTCGCCAAAGGTAATTGTATATCTTGCCGCTAATTACAAATTTTTCTGAGAATTGTCGGAAAAAGACCTTGAACCGTTGAGGAAAACAATTTACATTTAGCGTTGGGATTTCCTGGAAACTGGGAGTAAATTATCGTGGTTGATTTTTACTCAATTTCTAGGGAAACTCTTTTTTTACGTTTTACGCAATATCAATAATGGAGGCTATGGCTCCATTTACAGTTTGAGTTTATATATTCAAAGGTTTGAGGCAATGTATCCTCTTTCCCCTACAATTAATTCTAAATGTTTCCGCCGTTACGAAAACGAATCTATTGTGAAAAGGGGGGGATTAAAAGGTCAGGAGAGTTCCATGAGTGAATAACGCTGAGCTTATGCCGTTCAGCATGACGTTTCATGCTGAACCGTACCGAAAAAACCAATCACTGATAATCATTTACACATTCAGTCGCCGCGAGTTACAGGAATGAAGACCAATCAAAAATCTTGTTCAAAATTGATGTTCGATATTGAACCAGGTGGAAGTCGCAAGTATTATTTGAGGCAGGCAAGGTATTATGAACTTGCCCAAGATATTGCCAGTTTAGTTCAAAAACAATTTAGTACCGAAACTCCGTGTAACTTGCTTGATGTTGGCGTCGACACAGGAGTATCCCGTCTTTACATTCAACATTTTATCAAAAATGACACTTCGTTAATTCGATATTCTGCCATTGACTTACCCAATAAGGATCCAAATAGGATTCATGGCCACAACGATTGGATCATATATCCGCTAGATCTTAATGAGGGGCTTGAAAAGCATTTGGAAGTTCCTGAACAATATTTCGATATTATCATTTGTGAACAAGTGCTTGAACATTTACTTTATCCTCAAATGACTTTGCGCGACATATATCGCTTGTTAAAACCAGGGGGAACGCTCATTCTCGGCGTGCCTTCGTTCATTCCCCCTTTGCACTTAGCCAGAAAACATATTGTTCCCGTTTTAGATAAAATTTTTAAGGTTAAAAAGATTCGCGGGCATATACAAGCTTGGTGTAAATACACTTTTTTGAAAGATATCAAGACAAATTGTCCAGGAGTACAAATAGAACATGTGCGTGGATTCCGTATTGTATCCGGCGGAATTATAGCTTTCTTAGAAAATTATCGTTGGTATTGGCAACTTAATCGTTTTATTGGGAGAATTGTTCCATCGTTGTGTACTGAAATACAAGTAGTCTGCACTAAACCCATGGATTCTTGAAAACCTTACTGATTAGAATTTATATTACTCCGGTCAGTAATCTCGTTTTTGAGAGTAAGGGTTATGACGGGCATTAGGATACATTAAAACTGCGCTTTTCTGGCCTTTTAGCTTTTGGAGTTGTATCTACTCATCACAAAAACTCCTAATATTGGAAGGAACTTCCACTACCAGAATTTTAGGATTTTTCGACTCTACTTAAAAGATACAACTCCAATGACGCAAGATCATTTTTTGGTCGAATCGCTTCCCTTTATCTTCGTCTCGCCGAGCCTATTCTTCGCTGTTTCGTAAATTTTGTTTAACAAGCTTAGGTTCTTGTCCGACGTATAATCCTGACTCATTTCCCAGATCATGACGCCGCCTGCGGCGTCGCAGGCAAATTCCGTTTTTTGGGCGATTGTTTCCAGGCCGTTGTAATATGCGGTCGCGCCTTTATGCTCGGCCTTATCTTTTGTAGCGTTTTCTTTATCGGCCGCGACTAAATCCGCATAGGACGTCCAGGCGGGTCTGGCGTAAAACGGAACGCCAACAACAACCTTCTCTTTTGGAAGTCCGACGTTTTTCCATGTGTTTGTACTGTCGACGGCATAGTTGTACGGAGAATGGCCCGCGCCCCCGTCGCCGTCGTAAGCCATGACGTTGACACAATCTAAACAATCAAGAGCCGTCGTGGAATAACCGGCGGACGTAAAGCCTGCCACCGCAGAAGTAAGGAACTTCCCTTCTCCTCTCCGGTCAAGGCCTTCTCGCAAATACTTAATCAGCGTCTCATATTGGCGACTTGTGTCGGCTCTTGGATACTCCCAATCCACGTCGATTCCGTCCAGACCGTAATCGTCCACTACTTTCAACATGGCGTCCGCCAGCGTTCTGCATTTGGAGTCCGTGTCGGTCGCCGCGGCAAAGGTAGACTCAAGGGGCTTTCCGTTATACGACCAACCGCCGATGGCAATACTGACTTTCACATTGTGTTCGTGGGCTTTCTTAACCAACGCCGTCATAAAACCCCCGTCGTTCAAAGGCCGAATTTTCCCATCGGCCGTCGGGATAGCGAAGGCGTAAATCAGATGCGTAACCTGACTGTAATCAATATTGTCCAGATATCCGACGCCGTGCCAATTTGGCGCGTAACCGACGATTTTAAATTGATCCGCTCCAAATCCGCGTTCAGACAAGCCAGATAAAACGCCGACGATTGCAATAACGACGAAGAGTTTAACAAGAATAAAACCGTCGCGTCTTACACCCTCTCCTGTTCTAAACATATTGTTCATTGGAACGCCCCTCTAAAAATAACGCTTCCGACGACTGAATTCCTCAACGGCGCGAGGCGAACGGCTCTTCGCGCAATCGAAGAACATAAACGATGACTATCGTATTATACGAACGTATTTTAGAGGCGTCAACTTACGTGAAAAGCATTTTCGTCTTTTTGAAAACGACGCTTTTTTCAGACTGACGACGCGACGACAGATTCCCGGAAGAACCTGTCGTCACGGGAACCGCCGTCGGCAAAACAACGACGAAAAAACGGCCCGTCACGTCGGAACACAGCGGCTGAATCTGAACTATGTAGAACCGATCGCCTTATCTCTTGAGTTAGAGAAAGAAGAGCGGACTCCTTCAGAATTTTGAAAAAAAAGCGGAACATTTGCCGATCAAGCGTTGTTAATAATCTTATGGACGATCAACAAAACAAGCGAAAACAACTAACGAGGGATTAGTAATGCACGCCAAGTTGAAATCGCGTTATTACGTCGACTACCTGCTTTTTCTTGCGGCGTTGATCGCCGGGTTTTCAGGTCTTGCTCTTTGGGGATGGCTCGCGCCTCCCGAAAAGACAAGGCCGGTAACGCCGCAATTATTCATCGAAAGGCCGGGGGATCCGCCGCCCGGCGCGCCTGATCGAAGAGGCGATCCGCCTCGCGAAAGACGCGATCCGCGCGACCGTAACGACCAGAATCCCTGGGATTTCGATCCGACGAAACGGCAAGACGACGACCGGGAGTCGGCAGTAATCGACGCCGAGGGACGCGCGCCGGAACGAGAGCGACAAACCCTTGACGGACAAACGTTTGCGCAGGACGTTCAAGAGAGTCTTGAACAGGAGCGCGAGCAAAACAATCGAAAGAACGCTGAATTGGATCGACAAGACGTAGACCGCGACGTTCGCAAACCTCCTCAAAGCGATCATGATTCGAGAAATCGCGGCGCTCAGGGCCCGCCCCCGCGCGTCGATCATACGCCGCGTCCTCAACCTGTCCCGACGTCGCAACGCTCGGACGTGGGCGAAGAAGACCAACGAGCGCGTCTCTTTTGGGGATTAATGCGCGGCGACACGTTATTCGGCTTGTCAAAAACCGAATGGTCGATCGTTTACCGATGGGATTCAGTCGTTTTGTTCGTCCTAATGTTCGTCCACCTGTGTATGCACGCGCGCTGGCTTGTCAGAACGACGGTTCTTCTCAATGAAGAAGATTAGTCTTCCTTTCGCAAGCCTTTGCAAGACGGAACGTTCGGAAAACGTGGGGAAATTTCAAAACAACGCTAAAACGATTGACGACGACAACGCTATCGGCGAAAAACAGTTCGACGCCAACTCGTAAACTTTCGAAAAAGGAATTCAAAATGAACTCCAAACTGAAACTCTACTATTACGTCGATCTGTTGTTTTTCATTACGTTAGCGATCGCGGCGATTACCGGCGTAATTCTTTGGGGCTGGCTTCGCCCGGCGGGTATGGTCGGTCCCGGCGGACCGCCGCAAACGCAAGCGATCGCAAAAGACGCGCCGACGCCTTCGTCGGACGCTCGAGCTCACGAGGGAAAGGGCGAACGCGTCGAACAAAGTCCCCAAAATCACGACGGAAAGAACGCGCAAGTCGGACAGGCGCGCATCTTTTGGGGCTTGCTACACGGCAATTCGCTTCTTGGCATGTCCAAGGGCGTCTGGAAAGACGTTCACTGCTGGGATTCTGTCGTCATGGTCGTTCTGATGATCGTCCACCTGTGCATGCATGCAAAATGGATCGCAAACGCGACGAATCAACTGCGACAAAAAGACGCGCCTAAGGAGCCTGTCGGCAGCGCTTCCAAATGAACGCACAACGATTCGTTCGTTAATTCAGCGTCGCGACGACTCTGACGGGACAGCCGTCGACGCCGACGATCGGCAAAGGAAGACACGCGACGTCAAACGTTCGCTCCGGATCCAACGAAACGCGTTGATTCGGAGCGTTTTTTACGTAGTAACACGGCAACGCGTCCAGATTAACAAGCCCCTCCACAATCAAGACGGGGGGCGTTCTTCCCAAGAGAATACGATGGCATTCGGCGTCGGCGCAAAGTTCCCGTTCGTCAAGAGGTTGCGAATCGCGCTCTTTGAAAAGGGGCGCGACGCTCGACCAGGGCTTCTCCCGCGACGTCAGAAGTTCGGCAAGTTCCGCGTCAAAAGGAGATCGCGTCGTCGACGCGTCCTCGGAATCGTCGGGAGAATCGTTGGGAAACGAGACGAGCGACGGCGTTTCCAGGCCCAATACGCGCAAGTTGGAAAACCCGACAAGCCAGTCGCATAATTCCGGCGAAAGAGACGGAAAATCGGTATAAAAGTCGACGTCGTCAAATTTTATCGACCAGTCGGTTCGTAAAAAGACAAAGGGAACCGATTCAAAAACAGACGCGAACGGCTCGAGATCGGCGACGGTCAGCGCGGCGGGACGCCCGGACGCGCGGGACGCGAATCGTTCCGAATTCACGCCGACAAGAGAAGTTACGTCGATCACGACGCCTTGACCAAAAAAGAAATCGACGGGGAACATATCGAGCGTTTCCCCGTCGACAAAATAATGGAACGGCGCGTCGATATGCGTCCCTAAATGAGTTCCCAGCGTCAACTTCGATCCGCGAAATCCGTCGACCGTATGGTCGGCAAACGCGCCTATTTGAAAGAGCGGATCGCCGGGATAAACCGACATGCCCTCGACGATCGGACGCGAAAGATCGACGCGCTTGACCATAGATCGCTTCTCCCCGTCTCTCGCTCGCGTCAAAACGTCGATCAATCGACGAGCAACTCGCCGATATAGTGGATCTTAACGTTCTTAAGCTCGGGGTCGCGACGCATCATGCCGCCAAAATGCATTGCGCAACTAAGGTCGGTCGTCACAAGATGTTCGACGCCCTGCTTGTAGATCTTGCGAATATTCTCGATCTTCTTCTTGCCCATATTGATCGACGTGCCGGGCATTTTGACGCTGAACGTGCCGCCGAATCCGCAACACTCTTCGACGTTTGGAATCGGAATATATTCGAGCCCTTTAACGTTGTCAAGCAACGTTTGCGCCGCTTTGGCGATTCCAAGTTCGCGCCGGCCGTGACAGCCGATATGCATGCAGACTTTATGCGGAAAAGAAGCGCCGAAGTCGGTCTTTTTCAAGACGTTGACGAGAAATTCCGAAAGCTCGTAAACGCGCGCGCCAACGGCGACCGCGGGAGATTTCGCGTCCGCTTCCTTATAGAAGACGCGACACATGGAAGCGCACGCGGACGAAGGAGTTACGATCCATCGGTATTTCTCGAACACCTTGCCGAACCGTTCCATCACTTTGCGCGCGTCGTCCCAGTACCCGGAGTTAAACGCGGGCTGACCGCAACACGTTTGCTCGTCGGGATAGACGATCGGGATTCCAAGTTTTTCCAGAATTTTGACGGTCGCCACGCCCGCCTCGGGGAAAAACTGATCGATGAAACAGGGGATAAAAAGCGCGACTTCTTCGCCTTTATACTCGGGATAATCCCATGTCGGGACGGCTTTTTCTAACGCTTCGATCATGACCTCTATGCTCCTGAACGCGCCGCGAGTCGCCCCCGCGACGCATGATTCGCTCCTTAATTTTGAACGGCTTTAATCTCTTTGTCGGCGACGTCGGTTCGATACCAGGAACCTTGCCAACTGATTTTCTCAACCGCTTCGTACGCCTTGCGTTTCGCGTCCGCGACCGTGTCGCCGAGCGCGACCACGTCCAACACGCGACCGCCGTTCGTGCAGACGAACTGATTGACCAACTTCGTGCCCGCGTGGAAGACTTTAACGTCGGGCAATTTAGCCGCTTCCTCAAGTCCGGAAATCGGAAAACCTTTTTCATAGGAACCGGGATAACCCTGACTTGCCATGACGACGCACACGGCGGGGCGTTCGTCCCAGACGAGCGGCTCGATTTCAGAAAGCCGTTCGTCGATCGTCGCTTCAATAACGTCGACCAGATCCGTCTTGAGCCGGAAGAGAAGCGGCTGACATTCGGGGTCGCCGAAGCGCGCGTTGTACTCAAGCACGCGGGGGCCTTGCGGAGTCATCATGAGCCCGGCGTAAAGAACGCCTTTAAATTGCGCGTCCAAACGATTGAGCGTAACGACGGTGGGAAGAAGAACTTTTTCCTCGATCCAGTGCAATTTTTCGTCGTCGACCAGCGAAGCGGGGCAATACGCGCCCATGCCGCCGGTGTTGGGGCCTTTGTCGCCGTCGTACGCGGCTTTATGGTCTTGCGCGGGCTGGAGGGTTACGATCGTATGTCCGTCGGTAATCGCCAGAACGCTCGCTTCCTGACCGGTAAGCCGCTCCTCGACGAGAAACCGCGCCCCCGCGTCGCCAAAAGCGCGATCTTCGGCTATTTGTTTAATCGCTTCTTTCGCCTCGGCTTTGGAACTCGCGACGACGACGCCTTTGCCCGCCGCCAGACCGTCCGCCTTAACGACGAACCCGCCCTCGTCTCCCTCGTCGACGTAACGATAAGCGTCTTGCGCGGAATCAAACGCCTTGGCTGCGGCGGTTGGAACAAACGCCTTGTTCAACACTTCTTTGCAGAAGACTTTGCTGCCTTCGATTCTGGCGGCCTTTTGATTCGGTCCAAAAGCGCGTATCCCGGCTTTGGCAAACGCGTCGACCGCGCCGGCGGAAAGGGGCGCTTCCGGCCCGACGACGACCAGTTCGACGTCGTTTTTCTTACAGAAATCAATAAGCGCGGGAAAATCTTTTTCGGAAATTGGAACGTTTTCCGCGTCGAGCGCGGTTCCGGCGTTGCCCGGCGCCACGTACACCTTGCTGACTTTCGGACTTTGTCCAAGTTTCCAGGCCAACGCGTGCTCGCGACCGCCGCTTCCAATAACTAACGCCTTCATGATCATCCTGCCTTTATTTCAAGAGGCTCGACCGCCGAACTCGCGACGGCGCTTCTGTCAAAAGCTCGCGCGAAACGTCCGCGCGACGCATGCGCTTATTATAATCGCTTTTTGTTCTTTTGGAACGGTAAACGGCCCTTTTTTCGTAAAAACCAAAGCCCGGTTCAAGCGCTTCTTAAGCGCGTTACAGCCCGCGCCACGAATTGACCGTTCTGACGATCTGTTCCCAGTGATCGTAGCCGGTCCAGGCGAGCGTCGCCGCGCCGACAAAAAAGAGCCAAATCGCGAAATAATGGAGTTTGCCCGCCTTGAGCATCTGCATTAACGAGAAGAGCGCGACGTAACCGACGACAAAGCTGACGAACGCTCCGCCCAAATAGATCGCAAAATAGGAGTCCAGCTGAAACAAAGACGCAAGATTCTCTCTGCCTACTTCTTTGAACTGTTTTAGAATTTCAAGAATAGCGCCGCCGGCGATAACCGGGATGGAAAGATAGAACGAGAACTCGGCCGCCCATTGATTCTTCAACCGACGCAACACGCCGGCGGAAATTGTCGAACCGCTGCGCGAAAGGCCCGGAAACACGGCAAATCCCTGCGCGATTCCGATAAAGATCGCGTCGAACCACGTCGTGTTTTCGATCGTCTTCATCACCGGAGGCTCGACGCCTTCTTCTTCGTACGCGATTTTTTCGTAATATTCTTCGGATTCGGTTCGACTGCATCGGCGCAAAATCGTAACGAGCATAAGCCCCGTAAGCAGGAAGCAAATCCCCGCCGTCAACCGGCTCGATTCAAATTGAGGAAAATACTTCTGAATCGTAAACGCGATCAAGACGGTGGGAATCGTGCCGACGATCACCAACGCGATCGCGCGCTGACGGTGAAGAAATACTTCCGAGAGTTCCGACATGAAGAAAAACAGGACGGAAAACAGCGTGCCAAAATGAAGCAGGATCGTCAAAAGAAAGACGTCCGGCATCTCGAAGAAACGCCCTAAAATAAGCAGGTGCCCGGAGGAGCTGATCGGCAGAAATTCGGCGATTCCCTGAACGACCGCTAACAAAACAACGCGAAATATCAAAACAAGATCCATATCTTTTTCTCACACTGTCAAGGGATTTGTTTGGTAAGGCGACGCGCATAAGAAAAAAGCCCGTTTCTTTCACGTGGGAAACGGGCTTGTGTTTAACTCGCGCGGAGTCGCGTCATGCGCGACATGAGCATAAGCAGAACGCAACCGCTGTAGGAAGCGTCGACCTGCGGCTCAGTCTTTATCGGCGCGCTTACGAGAGAAGTAATCGCTGTTGACGCCGTCGGACTTGGGCGCTTTGTCGGCGCCTTTGTCGTACGTCGGCGCGACGATTCCCGTCGAGACGGGCGCCTTGCCTTTGGCTCCGGAGAAGATCGGAGCGGTCGTTCCGGAGGATTCCGGAGCTTTTTCGGCGTCGTCCAGGTAGATCGGCGCGACGACGCCCGGCGACACGACTTGACGTCCTACGCCGCTTTCCTGCAATTCGACGACCCCGGTTCTGCCGTGACGTTCGCGCAAATCGTCGTCGTACTCGGTGACAAGCGCGGTCTCTTTGTATCCGATCTTCTTCAGGAAGTCCTTTAAGTAGATCGTCTCGACTCGGGCGTCGCGGAACTTCCTCAAGAAGTCCTGCTCGTCCTGTTCGATTCTCTCTTTGGTGGCTTCGTCGTACGAATAAGCGTGTTCGAGAATTTCGGAGACGGAATCTTCGGAAACGACGACGCGATAAATATCGGGCCCGATTTTGTCTCCGTGCTGAACGACGCCTTCGTCGTCGATATACGCGGCGACTTCGGCTCCGGAGGAACGAATGAGCATCATCAACTTGGCGAGATCGCTTCTTCCGTCGCCGTCGATATCAAGATGGAAGTCGAGCGCGTAGCGAATGACTTCGCCGGGCCGCCACAGAGGCGTGTACGCCAGGTCGCCGCTCTGAACGGGATTCGACATTTGATCTTCGAGAATCTTCGCTTCGCACATATGCTCGCCGATGTTGCGAACGACCTGAACGCTGCCTTTGGAGATCGCGTCTTCCATATCGAGCGTGTCGGGCGCGAAGACGTTGAACGTCGTGAGCGGTCGGACGCCGTCGCGTTCGCCGATGTTCAGACGAACGACTTTGCGAACCTGGTCGGCGAAAATAATTTGCGCGTCGGCGCGTTCGTAAGAAGCGTTGGACAGTTCGTCGACGCGCTTGCTCAACTCTTCGTTAATCGCGGCAAAACGATCTTTCGACTCTTTGAAGTCGGCGGCGTCTTGATTCGCCGCCTGAATGTCGGCGCGCGTGTCGGCGACAAGCTTGTTAAGATCGGCCGTTTGACTGTCGTAGCTCTTTTGGAGCGAAGTTTTCGTGTCGGCCGCGTCGTCGATCGCTTTGGTATGATCGTCGGCGATCGTCGTTTCCTGCTCGGAGAACTTCTCTTTTTGAGCGGTCGTCTTGTTCTTTTCCGAAGCGGAGACGCGTTCGGCTTCGTTGAGCTGAGCCTGATACCCGTCCGCAAGCTCCGCTTTCTTCTGAATAAGATTGGAGCTCAACGTCTCGACGACGTCGCGATACGTGGTGTTCGTGTCCGCGATTCCCAGCGCTTTTTCGACGTCCGAACGCATCGTTTCGTCGAGCTGCTTGGCGTCGGCGACGTCTTCGTAGCCCAGCTTCTTCTTCAACTCGGTGAAATCGGAGTTCATGCCGGAGACTTCCGACTTGATTTCGCCGGTTTTGGCGGTCAAGGCGGCGACCTCTTGTTTCTTTTCAGAAACGTTGTTGGCCAGGAAGTAAGACGAGGTTCCTGTAGACAACGCCAGCATCATAAACACAACGTTTGTAATGGCGACGCCCTGGTTTCGCATAGGTATTCTCCTTGACGACGGCTGACGACCCGACAAACCGCCGGAATATTTAAATTTGAACCTGATTTGCGATCAGACCCAACGACGAATTTTCTAATGTTTACGCGTTAAAACGCGACGCGTCGAACGCCGCGTTCAACCTAAAATCATTCCTTCGGAGTTCTCTTACGGAATTGGACGTTTGAACCGCTCTTTTGTTCCTCGGCGCCCTCTTTGTAATAAGGAAGGACGCTTCCGGGAATGATTTCATCGGTGGAGCTGGTGAAGACCGGCATGACGGGCGCGGTTCCGACCGAAGTCTTCGAGGCGGCGGCCTGACGCTCGCCGGCGGCGAGTTCTTCGCGAGATCGACTGAGACTTTCGGTGCGCTTGTAGCCCAACTGCACGAGCAGGTCGGACAGACGCATCGTGCGAACGCCGTTTTCTTTCGCGGAATTGACGAACGACGCCTGGTCGTCGACCAACTTCGCTTTGTCTTCTTCGGACATGTCGCCGGCGGCGGCGACGCGTTCGTCGATCGGTTCGTCGGTTACGATCAGACGGAACAGGTCGGGCGTGATTTTGCCGTGAACGACGCCCTGGTCGTCGATGTACGCGGCGACTTCTCCGCCGGAAATTTGAATCGCGTTGTAGATTTCGCCAAGATCGCTGACTCCGTCGCCGTTAATGTCAAGACGGTAGTCGAGCGCGTAACGATAGATATCGCCGGGCCGCCAAAGAGGCGTGAAGACGACGTCGCCGGGCTCGATCGGATTGTTGTTGTCGTCGCTGATAATGCGCGCCTGGCAAACGTGTTCTTCAAGCGTTTGAACGACCTGCACGCTGGCTTTCGCCTTGACGCCGCCCTTCTCCAGAGCGGTTTTCGGGAAGACGTTGAATTTCGTGAGCGGACGAATTCCGTCGGCGGTTCCGACGTTCAGGCGGACGAAACGACCGGCCTGGTCCGTCGAAATAACGACGGCGTCGGCTTCTTCAAAATCGGCGTTGGTGAGCAGGTCGATTCGACGGCTCAGATCCATGTTGATTTCGGCGAAATTGTCGGCGGCTTTGCGCTCTTTATCGGATTCTTCGCGAGCCGCGAGGATCGACTCGCGCGCTTCGCGTTTTCGAACGTCGAACTCTTTGGTTTGCGCGTTGAAATCGTCGGTCAATTTGGAGTAGTCTTCGCTGGCGGTCGCAAGTTCCGCTTTGACGGCGTCCATCTGCTTGACGACGCTCGCGTCGAAGCGCTCGTTTTCCTTGGCGGAATCTCCAATTTGCGCGTGCGCGTCGGCGACGTTGACGTCGCGCTCATGCACGGCGTCGGCGATTTGCTTGTTGACGTTGGCGATTTCCGCCGTCAACTTGGCGACGCCCTCTTTAAACGAAAGATCGCGCGCCGTGTCGCCCAACGCCTTGACAAGATCGTCGGCCATGCCGTTGTAGTGAACGGCCGCGCCGTTTTCGTCGTTCGGATCGGCTTTACGCGTTTCCGAGCCTTCCTGCCCTTCGATGACGTCCTTGGCGGAGCCGAAGCCGTAACCCAACTTCGACTTGAAATTCTTAAGATCGGCGGACAGCGAATCCCGTTCCGTCTGCGCGTTTTTAAATTCGGAACGCGCCGTCTCGAGAGCCGCCTTCTGCTCTTTGTATCCCTTAGCGCCGAAATACGTCCCGACGCCAAAAGCCAACGTCAAGACGATAAACACGATAAGCGAGATAATGACGCCCTGCTCATTACGCATGTGTAAGGTTCTCCTCTACGACCGGACGTCCGTCAAGAAGTCCGTCAATAACAGCGAACGCGCCGACCCAAACGCGCTCAAGAGCCCGATATGGAACGCCGGCGCCGAGGGAAAACAACGCTCCCTCTATGTCGACGCGCTATTACGCTTATCCTAAATTTTAAGCCGACTGGCCTGAGACGTCAATTAAATTCTAGCAAAATTGGCAATTTTCGAAAAATCTTATCCCTCGCGTTTCCGGCCAATTCCTACATTTGGCATATTACGAATTGTCGCGTAAAAGAGAAAAAAGAAACGAAGGAGTCTGTAAATAGAGAAAATTTACTCGGAGTTTGCCTACTCTTTGTTCACGCGCTTTCCCTCGACGCATTCGGCGCGCGTCGCTTCGGGCCCGCCCTTGGCCTGACGCAGAATCGCGCGGACGCGTTCGAGCCGTTCGCCGATCTCCTTCTCCGCGCCGCGATCGGTCGGGACGTAGTATTCCTTGTCGACGCCGAGATAATCCTGGGCGGCGACCGCGCCCGGCGCGTCGTGCGCGTACTGATAGCCGACGTGCCCCAGCGCTTCCGACGCCTTGTAATGCGCGTCGCGAAGAATACGCGGCACGGGCAGTATCTTTCCGTCGCGAATATCGTGGATCGCGGCAAAAATCGCTTCAGTCGAGGCGTTCGATTTCGGAGCGCACGCCAAATAGCAAACCGTTTGCGCAAGATTCAGCCGACATTCGGGCAACCCGACCATCTCGCACGCGGTCGCGCACGCGACGGCCAGCGGAAGCGCGTGCGGATCGGCGTTTCCGACGTCCTCGCTCGCCAAAATAACGAGTCTTCGCGCTAAAAACCGAACGTCTTCGCCCCCTTCGAGCATCTTGGCGAGCCAGTAGATCGACGCGTCGGGGTCGCTTCCGCGAACGCTCTTGATGAGCGCGCTGATCGTGTCGTAATGCCCGTCCCCGTCGCGGTCGTACGAAACGGTTCGACGCTGCGCCGACTCGGCGACGAGCTCTGTGGTCAAGACGATTTTTGGGGAAGAAGGAGCGGGAGAATCGGCGCCGCCGTAGACGTCGACGTCCGCGTCGAGCGACGAGAGAACCGCGACTTCCAGCGTCGACAGAGCGCGGCGCGCGTCTCCGTCGCAGATCGCCGCGAGCGCGTCGAGCGCGTCTTCCTGAAGCTCGACGTCGAACATGCCGAGTCCGCGCTCGCGGTCGGTCGCCGCGCGACGAACAAGCTCTTTGATATCGTCGTCGCCAAGCGGCTCAAATTGAAAGACGCGGCTTCGACTCAGCAACGCGTTGTTGATCGTAAAGAAAGGATTCTCGGTCGTCGCGCCGACGAGAACGACGACGCCAAGCTCCACCTCGGGCAATAAGACGTCCTGCTGAGATTTGTTAAAGCGATGGATTTCGTCGATGAACAGAAGGGTGCGCGCGCCGGACGTCGAAAGGCGTTCTTTCGCCTGTTCGAGAACTTCGCGGAGCGTTTTCACCCCGTCGGAAACGGCGCTGAGCTGCCGAAAGACGGCGCGGCTTTCTTTCGCGAGCAAATACGCGAGCGTCGTCTTGCCGACGCCGGGCGGCCCGTAAAAAATCGTCGAACCGAGCCGGTCCGCCTTGAGAAGACGGTTCAACAACTTCCCTTCGCCGAGAAAATGGCGCTGACCGACAAATTCCGAGAGACGCCGCGGTCTCATTCTCGCGGCGAGAGGAAGCGCCTTCATCCGATTGGCGCGTTCTACCGGCTCAAATAAAGAGGCCATGTCGACGTTCCTTTCGCGCCGCGCGCTTATAACCGACGGGAACGCGCGGCGCTTCGACGCCCAACGGCTCAGAACGCGAGCTTTTCGCGCGGATTGGAGCCGTCAAGCTTCATTTTTTCCAGAAGTTTCAGGTCTTCTTTAGACCACGTTTGAGGGAGCGCGACCTCGAACACGACGTACAAATTGCCGTCGGCGCCTTTGCCGGGGCGAACCCCGAACCCCTTGACGCGCAATTTGGAGCCGGTCGTCGTGCCCGCCGGCGCTTTGACGCTTACGACGCCGTGCGGGGTCGGCACGTCGACTTTTCCGCCAAGCGCGGCCTCTTTAAGGGTGATCGGGACGCGAACGCGAAGATCGAGTCCGTCGCGCGTGTAGAACGGATGCGGTTCGACGTCGATCGTCAAAATCAAGTCGCCGTTCGGCCCGCCGTTAGGACTTGGATCCCCCATTTCGCGCAATTTGATCTTCTTGCCCGATTCAATACCGACGGGCACTTTGACGTCGACCGACTTGATCTTGCCCGACTGAACGTCCCGGATCGAAATGGGAACGACGCCCCCGACAATCGAGGTTCTAAACGGAATCTTCAACGACGACGTCGTATTAGGGCCTTTTTCCGGCCCGGTCGGTTTGCGGCGCGCGCGACCGCGACTGCGCGCTCCAAACGGTCCGCCGCCGAAACCCGCGCCCCCCGCGCCAAACGGTCCGCCGGAGCCGGCGCCAAACGGCCCGCCCGCGCCCGCGGTAAAAGCTTTCAGGATGTCGTCGAGATTGACGTTTACGCCGCCGGAGAACCCTTTGAAGTCGAATCCGGCGCCGTTCGCGCCGCCGAAATTGGCGTAGTTCTCGCCAAATTGATCGTATTGTTTCCTTTTTTCGGGGTCTTTTAAGACGTCGAAGGCGCTTTGCACCTCCTGAAATTTTTTCTTGGCGGCTTCCGGATCGTCCGGGTTCATATCCGGATGATACTTCCGCGCAAGTTGCAAATACGCCTTTTGAATTTCGTCTTGCGACGCGGTTTTGGAAACGCCTAAAACTTTATAAAAATCTTCCGCCATATGTTAATGCAAACGTCGGCGTTCGCCCGGAAGCGAACGACCGTCCTTTCTATGCCGACTTCGATCGACGCGGCGCGCGTGCGCCGAACGCGTCAATGCCCGCAACCGGCGCAGCCCGCTCCCGCGGGGAATTTGGGATTGTCGATTGAAAACCCCTTGGCGGTCGGCGTGTCGAGAAAATCGATCGTCGTCCCGTCGAGAAAGAGCGCAAATTTCTTATCGGAAACGACGAACACGCCGTCCGTTTCGTATTTTGCGTCGATAGCGGGGTTAAATTCCGTGTCGAACCCCAGGGTGTACTGCATGCCGCTGCAACCTCCGCCGACAATAACCGTTCTTACGAACGTTTTGGGGTCGAGCTGCTGCGCTTCCATGATTCTTTTGACTTCTTCAGCGGCGCGTTTCGTTAAGGTAATCGCCATCGCAAACTCTCTTACACAATTGTCATGCTCGTGGCGCGCCGAAATCAAGATCGCGTTTCGACGCGTTCGCGTAAGAATCTCGCTTCGAAGCGCCCTCTTGCGCGGACGATTCCATTATAGAAACAACCGCCGAACGGAAAAGCCCCCGGACGCGAGCCTCGACCGACCGGATATTATCGTAATGCAAAATCGGCGCCGTTGACCGTTGATCGCCCGCGGCGCCAAAACGCACGATTCTCAAATCAACGCGACGCCAAAACGCAACGCTGTCCGTGGATTTGCATCCACGGCTTGTGGCGGCGCCAAAACGCACGATTCCCGAATCAACGCGACGCCAAAACGCAAATTCACTCAAACAAAGCGACGCGTAAACTCAAGTTCGCAAGCCGCCTTCTAAAGGACGCGGAGCCGTCAACGAACGGCGGTTCCAAAAAGCCTTGCGCTCCGTAGTCCGGCGGCGGGTTGTACGATATCAACCGTGAACGCAATATTCCAGAATCACGCGACGCCAAAAAGTCCCTTCGCGCGCTATGGTAGAAAATGCCAAAACGTATACCTTTCGGCCATTTGCAACCTAAACAAAATCTCTCCTACAATTTTACATAAGATAGACTTTTTGGCTAGTAAAGAGGTTAAAAAAGTTCCTTTTCTCATTAATTTTTCTGTAAAACAGACGCTCTTAGGGGTGGCCAAAATCTATACCTTTTGGCCATGAGCATCTTCCGACGTTTGCCCTTCGAGGAACGGACTATGCCCTCCAATTTCGACTTTTTACAAGACTCGTTCCCCCATCTGGCGAATTGGGGGGCGCTTGCCGAAAAATACGTCCGGTCGGATCCCGCCGCGTGTCTCTATCATCTTGGCAGAATCGCGGAAACGTTCACGCTCTTTATTTTCAAGAGTCAAAACGTCCCTTATCCTGAAAAAAACGATCATTGCAACAGAATCAACGCGCTTTTCAACCGCGACTATATCGACGGCGACGTCAAGACTTATCTTCACTCGCTCCGACGAAAAAGAAACGACGCGGCTCATTCGACCGACTTTGTTTCCAACGAAGAAAAGACGATCACGGCGGACGACGCGCGGAAATGTCTTGAGTTGACGCATTACGTCTGTCAATGGCTCTATCAAACCTACGTCGATCAGGCTTATCAACAGCAGGCGTTCGCTTTGTCTGAGGAGAACGCGCCGATTCAACTTCCCGACCCAAAAGAGCTTTCGGACGAAGAGATCGAAAAACTGATCGCCGAAAGCGACAAACGCGCTCGGGAGCTTAAGAAACTCAGTCGCGAAGAACGCAGGAAGAGAATCCAAAGCGGCGCGAGTCAACGCCCGAGAACTGAAGCGGAAACGCGCGTTTTAATCGACGCGCAACTTCGGCAGGTCGGCTGGGAAGCCGACACGGACGTCGTGCGCTATTCCAAAGGAGTCAGACCGCAAAAAGGGCGCAATCTTGCTATCGCCGAATGGCCGACGCTCGACGCCGACGGCGAAGAAGGACGCGCGGACTACGCGCTGTTTGTCGGGGAGAAACTCGTCGGAATTATTGAAGCGAAGGACTCCTCAATCGACGTCTATTCAATTCTTGACGGGCAATGCAAAGAATACGCGAGAAGCATACGTCCGGAGGACGAACAACGTTACGCCTGGGGGCAATGGGGCGAATATAGCGTTCCTTTTGTTTTTGCGACAAACGGCAACCCTTTTAACGAACAGCTTAAAACAAAATCGGGAATCTGGTTCCAGGATTTGCGCGACCCGAAAAACCTGCCGAGGCCGTTGCGCGGGTGGATTAGTCCGAAAGGCGCGCTCGCCAAACTTAAACAAGACGACGCGCTCGCCGACGACAAATTACGAAACCTTTCCTTCGACTTCCTGAAAGAAAAGAACGGGCTTGGCCTTTACTATTTTCAGGTCGACGCGATCAAAGCCGTTGAAGAGGCAGTTTTTAAAGGTCAAAAGAACATGCTTGTCGCCATGGCGACGGGGACGGGCAAGACGCGAACGACTCTCGCCATGATTTATCGTTTTCTGAAAACAAATCGTTTCGAGCGCATTCTGTTTCTTGTCGATCGCCGGTCGTTGGGCAATCAGGCGTATAACGTTTTCAACGAATCCAAGTTGGAAGATTTTCAAACGCTCTGCCAACTTTACAACGTCAAGCCTATTGACGACCCCAAGTTTGATTCGGTCGCTCGCGTTCGCGTCGCCACCGTTCAGAGCATGGTGAAAAAGGTCCTTTACGACGACGGCGAAACGAAGCCCTCCGTCTCCGATTACGATCTGATTATCGTCGACGAAGCTCATCGCGGCTACATTCTCGACAAAGAAATGTCTGAAGCGGAATTGTTCGCGCGCGATCAGCGGGATTTTCAAAGCGCATACCGCGCCGTTATTGAATATTTCGATTGTCATAAGATCGGTTTGACCGCGACGCCCGCTCCGCATACGATCGAAATTTTCGGCGAACCCGTCTATCGATACGCCTACACGCAAGGCGTTCTCGACGGCATTCTCGCCGACCACGACAGACCGCACGTTATAGAAACGGAACTCTCCAAAAATGGAATTAAATTGAAACCGGGCGACGCGGCCTACTTGTTGAACAAGAAAACGGGAGAAATTCAGGATTTAGATTTTATTCCCGACGAACTCGATTTTAAAGTCGACGATTTTAACAGAAGAGTTATCGTCGAAGCGTTTAACAGGGCCGTACTTGAAGAGATCGCCAAAGACCTGCGCCCGGACAAGCCGAAAATTTACGGAAAGACGCTTATCTTTGCCGTCGACGACGATCACGCCGACGCAATCGTCATGATTCTGCGCGAAATATATGAAAAACAAGGAATAAGCCCGGATTACATTCTGAAAATTACCGGACAACTCGGAGATAAAGACGTCGTCGATCAGGCGATACGTCGATTCAAAAACGAAGACGCGCCCAGCGTCGCCGTTACCGTCGATTTACTTACGACGGGAATCGACGTTCCCGAAATAACGACGCTCGTTTTCATGCGAGCCGTCAAAAGCCGTATTCTTTTTGAACAAATGCTCGGACGCGCCACGCGCCTTTGTCCGAAATTGAAAAAAGACCGATTTGAAATCTACGACGCCGTCGGCGCCTACGAGGCTATTGAAGATTTCAATACGATGAAGCCCGCCGTCGTCGACCCTAAGGCGACTTTCACACAAATTGTCGACGGGCTTCTCGGCGTCGACGACGAAGGACAAATTAAAGCGCAAGTCGATCAGTTGGTCGCCAAGTTGCAACGCGTCAAGGTCAAATTAGACGACGAAACGCTCGAACGTTTCAAATTCTTAACCGACGGTCAAACGCCCGACGAGTTTGTCGCAACGGTTAAAAACGGTTCTTCCGAAGAAGCGAAAGAATTATTGCTCGATTCTCAAAAGCTCTTAACGATGCTCGACTCTCTCGAATTTGAGGGAAGAGGGAGAGAAGTCGTCGTCGTCGACGCCGAAGACAAGGTGATTTCTCATACGCGTCCAGACGTCGCAAAAGGCGATTATCTTGAAGAGTTCGCCAATTATATCAGAGAGAATCGCGAGAAAATCGAGGCGATTAATATCGTCTGCACGCGTCCGAGAGACCTTACGCGAAAAGCGTTAAAAGAACTGCGAGCCGCGCTCAGAGAAGAAAATTTCACGCAGGAAAAGCTTAATCGAATTAAGTTTGGAGAAAACGCGCAAATAGCCGCCGACATTGTAACCTGGATACGCAACGCGGCTCTCGGTTCTCCGTTGCTTGATCATCGTGAAAGAATCAGTCGCGCCGTCGCGACTCTTAAAGAAAAACACAACTTCAATAGCGAACAACTTGCGTGGCTCAAAAGTTTTGAGAATTATTTGACCAGAGAGACCGTTTTAAGCGCTGAAGATTTTAAAGAAGAACCCTTCAAAATTCATGGAGGCTTTGACCAATTCAACAAACTCTTCAACAACAGACTTCGCGACATTCTCGACGAACTCAACAACTACTTATATAACGAATTAGGGAGCGCGGCATGACCAACCAGGACCAACTGTCCGACGTCGTTTCCAAATTGTGGAACCTTTGCAACGTCTTACGCGACGACGGGATCACCTATCATCAATACGTGACGGAACTCACTTACATTCTGTTTCTCAAATTGGCAAAAGAACAGGGTATTGAAGATCGCATTCCACAAGCCTACCGCTGGGATAACTTAAAGGCTCGCGACGGTTTAGATCAATTGACGTTCTATAAGGAAATCCTGACGAAACTGGGCGAGAGTTCCGACGAATTAATTCACGACATTTATTCCGGCGCGATCACCAATATCAACGAACCGAAAAACCTTACGAAAATCGTTAAGTCGATCGACGAAATCGCATGGTTTTCAAAGGAACACGAACGATTGGGCGACCTTTACGAAGGCTTGCTCGAAAAAAACGCGAACGAAAAGAAATCGGGAGCCGGACAATATTTCACCCCGCGTCCTCTCATCGACGTTATGACGCGATTGATCGCGCCGCAGCCGGGCGAGCGTTGCAACGATCCGGCTTGCGGAACGTTCGGTTTTATGATCGCCGCGAGTCGGTATGTGTACGAACATACCGACAAATTTTTCGATCTTCCGGAAGGCGTTACCTACGAATTTGAACTGAATCAGGCGTTTTCGGGAGTCGAGCTGGTTCCCGACGCCCATCGTCTTGCGCTGATGAACGCCATGCTTCATAAGATTAACGCTAAGATACTGCAAGGCGACACGTTATCCAGTCTTGGCGAAACGCTGACCGATTTCGACGTCGTCTTAACTAATCCTCCGTTCGGAACGAAAAAAGGGGGGGAACGCGCGTTGCGTAGTTTCACCTACAAAACGAGCAATAAGCAATTGAACTTCCTTCAACATATTTACAACTCGTTGAAACCGAACGGCAAAGCGCGCGCCGCCGTCGTATTGCCCGACAACGTTCTTTTCGACGACGGCGAAGGCAAAGCGATCCGCGTCGATTTGATGAACAAGTGTAATCTCCATACAATCTTGCGCCTCCCGACCGGAATCTTTTACGCGCAGGGCGTCAAGACGAACGTCCTGTTCTTCACGCGCGGCGTCGACGATCAGGGAAACACGAACGAAGTCTGGTTCTACGATTTGCGAACGAATATGCCGAGTTTCGGCAAGACCAACCCGTTAAAAGTCGAAGATTTCGCCGGATTTGAGGCGGCGTATCAGGCGAAAGATCGAAGAAAAGTCGACGACGAGCGCTGGTCGGTCTTTACGCGCGAACAAATCGCCGAAAAAGGGGATTCTCTCGATCTCGGGCTCATTCGCGACGAATCGCTCGTCGATTACGAAGAACTTCCCGATCCCGTCGAGTCTGGCGAAGACGCCGTCGCGCAACTGGAAGAAGCGCTCGACCTTCTCAAAAGCGTCGTCGACGATCTCAAAAAGATTGAAGGGGGGAACTGATCGTGGGCAAGGCGAAAAAGGAGCAGAAGACGCTGTTTGATTTTGAACAGTCGGACGTTCCAACAGAGGAACATCCGTATTCGATTCCAGAAAACTGGGTTTGGAAAAAACTAACGGAAAATGTGTCCGTAGTTACAGGTAAAAAAGATGCAAATTATGGTAGCGTAAATGGCCAATATACCTTTTTTACATGCGCGTCTGAACCAATTTCATGCGACGATTATTCTTTTGAAGGAGAGAGCCTAATCGTACCGGGAAACGGGGCAAACGTTGGTCAAGTTTCGTATTTTAATGGGAAATTTGAAGCATATCAACGAACTTACGTTCTTCAAGCTATAAGTCCCTCGACATTATTGAAATACGTATATTATCATATGCTCGCATTTTGGAGAAGCTACAACGCCGACAAACAATATGGTTCAGCCACAAACTATATAAAGATAGGAAATTTTACA
This sequence comes from Thermoguttaceae bacterium, assembly GCA_017550965.1. GTDB lineage: Bacteria > Planctomycetota > Planctomycetia > Pirellulales > Thermoguttaceae > RUG369. Next base: position 9,737 of record JAFZNK010000244.1, on the reverse strand, counting down.
GGTTATAACATCCCTCTTCCGCCCATTACAGAACAGGCGCGAATCGTCTCGCTAATCGAAAGTCTTTTTTCCCGCCTTGACCAAGCGCGCGCCAAAGCTCAGGAAGTAATCGACGGATTTGAACTCTGGAAATCGGCGATTTTGCATAAGGCTTTTACGGGACGCCTCGTCAAACAACGCCCCGAAGAAAGAACGGGGGAAGAACTCTTTCGCGAGATACAAAAGGAAAAACAACGACTCGTTAAAGAAGGTAAGATTAAAAAAGAAAAGGCTTTGCCTGAGATTAAAGAAGACGAGATTCCGTTTGAGATTCCGGAAGGGTGGAAGTGGGTTCGATTGGGAAATATCATTTCCATTTCATCAGGGAATGGACTAACTTCTTCGAAGATGCAAGGAGGGGATATCCCTGTTTATGGAGGGAATGGAATAACAGGCTATCATAATGAAAGTTTCATACATGAAGAGACTGTTGTAATCGGACGTGTAGGTTTTTATTGTGGAAGTGTTTATGTTACGGAAAAAGAAGCGTGGATTACAGATAACGCATTCATTACATCATACCCTAAGATTTGTATAGAAAGAGGCTATCTGGTTCACATCCTTAGATATATGAATCTAGGAAAAACTAATAATTCTACAGCGCAACCCGTTGTTTCCGGAAAAACAATCTATCCGCTTCTTTTTCCCCTTCCTCCTTTATCGGAACAAAAGCGAATCGTTTCACAAATAGAAAGTCTTTTCTCCCGCATGGAAGAGGCGGTCGACAAGGCCAAAACGGTCGTTGAACAAATCGACGCCATTAAGAAATCAATTCTAGAAAAAGCGTTTCGCGGCGAATTGGGAACCAACGACCCGACGGAAGAAAGCGCGTTGGAGCTACTGAAAAGCGCCGAGTAAACGACGTCGGGACAGTCGCAACCACCTTTGCGGTTTGGCGTCGCCACAAGCCGTGGACGTCAATCCACGGATGGGGTTGCGGTTGGGCGTCGCGTTGATTTGGGAATCGTGCGATTTGGCGTCGCCACAAGCCGTGGACGTCAATCCACGGATGGGGTTGCGGTTTAGCGTCGCGTTGATTTGGGAATCGTGCGTTTGGGCGTCGCCTTGTTGAGGAATACTGTGTTGACGGTTGATATTGCACTACCCGCCGCCGGACTACGGGGCACAAGAATACTGTGTTGACGGTTGATATTGTACAACCCGCCGCCGGACTACGGGGCACAAGGCCCCTTCGTCCTTTAGAAGGCGGCTTGCGAACTGAAGTCAATGCGTTGCGTTGTTTGAGAGTCGTGCGGTCTGGCATGGCGTTGATTAACGGCAAGCGTCTCGCGCAAAGCGCGGAGAGCCGAGTCCGCAGTCGGACCGTAGCGTTAAACGTCGCCATCCGGGGATTTACATCCCCGGCTTGACGGGGACGCGGTAAAAGATAAGATAAAGGGGAGTTTTTTTAGGTCTGCGGGCTCCTGATTTTTCGGTCTGTTCGACTTGTTAAAACCAACGGACGGCAAAAATCACAAGAGCGTTTTTTCAACCGGCAGGTCGACCATGCAATCGAACGACGACTCCTTTTCTCAAGAGGACGCAATATCGCGCGAAGAGCTCGCGATCGAATACCTCGACCAACTTCCTTACGAACCCTACCCGTTCCAGGAACAGGCGATTCTCAAATGGTTTGAATCGGACCAGGGCGTTCTCGTCTGCGCGCCGACCGGCATGGGCAAGACGCTTATCGCCGAGGCCGGGCTCTACGAGGCGCTTAAAACCGGCAAACGCGCCTACTACACCACCCCGCTCATCGCGCTGACCGAACAAAAATACGCCGAGCTTCAACGCACGGTCGAACGCTGGGGATTTGATCGCTCCGACGTCGGGCTGATCACCGGCAACCGGCGCGAAAACGTCGACGCTAAAATTCTCGTCGTCGTTGCGGAAATTCTCTTCAATCGTCTGCTCTCGTCCGACGCGTTCGAACGCTTCTCCGGCAAAGACGCTCCAATCGACGCGTCGAATCCTCTTGTCGGCGCCGCCGACGCGACGACCGAAGAAAAGCCCGCGATCACCGCCGCGTCGCTCAACGCCAAGCGCTCCGTCGCGATCTCGTGGCAGGAGCTTGAACGAGATAAAAACAAACCGGCGTTTCAGGACGACAAAGAGCCTCCCAAGCCCGTCCTGCCCGTCGTTCCCGTCAATCCGGAAGATTTCGACGAAGACGAAAATATCGGTATTTCCAACGCGCATTTCTCGTTCGACGACGTGTCGGTCGTCGTCATGGACGAATTCCATCAATTCGCCGACCCCGAGCGCGGCGTCGTCTGGGAATTCACGCTCGGTCTCCTCCCTCCGCACGTCCGAACGCTTCTCATCTCCGCGACCGTCGGCAACGCGACGGAATTCGCCTCGTGGCTGCGCGCCACCGCCAATCGGCGCCTCGATATCGTCCAGACGAACGAACGAAAAGTGCCGCTCGTCTACGAATGGGTCGGCGATCGGCTCCTGACCGAACAACTCGAAGCGATGTGCGTCGGAACCGAAGAAGAACGGCTTATTCCCGCGCTCGTCTTTTGCTTTAATCGCGACGAATGCTGGTCGATCGCCGAAACGCTCAAAGGAAAGAACGTCGTCGACGCCGAGCGCCAGCGTCTTGTTTCCGAAGAGCTCAAACAATACGACATGTCCCAGGGCGCGGGGCCGAAACTTCGCACGTTTCTCGTTCGCGGAATCGGCGTTCACCACGCGGGGATTCTTCCAAAATACCGTCGAATCGTCGAAGCGCTCTTTCAGAAGAAACTTCTTTCATTCTGCGTCTGCACCGAAACGCTCGCGGCGGGAATTAATCTTCCGGCGCGCTCGGTCGTGTTGCCGACGTTGTTGAAAGGGCCGTCGGGGGACAAACGACTCGTCGAATCGAGCGCCGCGCACCAGATGTTCGGTCGCGCGGGGCGTCCTCAATACGACTCCCAGGGCTACGTCTTCGCGCTCGCGCACGAAGACGACGTCAAAATCGCGCGCGCAATGGAGAAATACAACTCCATCCCCGAAGACGTCAAAGACCCCAAAATGCGCGAGGAAAAGAAAAAACTCAAAAAGAAGCTGCCCAAGCGCAGAACCAACGAACAATATTGGTCGGAAGCGCAATTCAACTGCCTAATTAACGGCGCGCCCGGCAAGTTGACGTCGCGCGGCCCGACGCCCTGGCGCCTGCTCGCGCATATGATCGAAGCGAATTCGGACGTCAAGCCGATCCGAACGCTCGTCGGACGCCGCCTCATGGGGCAAAAACGCCTCGAAGCGGCGCAACGTTCGCTCGACCAAATGTTTCTGACCCTCTGGCGCGGCGGATTTATCAGGCTTGCGCCCAATCCGGCGTCGTACGGAATCCCCCCGACGGCGGAAGCGACCGCCGCGCTTCTGGCGCGTCGCCGCGAACTCAAAGAGAAAGCGCGCCGCTCTCAACCGTTCGGCGCGGGGCTGTTCGACGATTCGATTCTTAACGACGTTTCGCCCGACGAACAATACGATCCGGCGGTTTACGAGCGCGAAAAGGCAAGGATCGACGAACCGACGCCCGCGCCCGAGTGGAAACTCCCCGAAGGCATGGAAGTTCCCGAAGGATTCGATTTCTTCGGCGGCGGAGACCTGTTCGATCTCGAGGCGTTTGAGAACAACTCCGAGATTCCCGACGAGCCAAAAGAAGAAAAAGGCGAGCCCGAACCTGTCGAAAGACCGGCGCTTACGTTCGGAGGATCTTCAGACGCTCCGGACGAGCCGGAACAGGAAGAAAAGAAGTTCGACGTCAACGCCTTGCGCGAAGAGATTCGCGATCAGCTCGCGGCGTCGTATAAGGCGGCGCGAGCGTATCCGACGCCCAAACTCAAAACGCTCACGAGCCTGCGCGGCGTCAATCCAATCTACGGGGCGTTCCTTCTCGAACAACTTGGACTCGCGGACCGTCGGGAGCGTATTCAGGCGTTTGAGAGCCTTTTGGAAACGCCGGCGACGGTCGCAAGACATTTGCGCGTTCCGGGATTCAAAGAGCTGCCCCCCGGCGCGCTCGCCGAAGCGAGGCTCGACAAACAGCTTCTGCAATTAGGGCTCGCGTCGCTCAACGAACTTGTTCCCCGCACCGAGGAGGAACAGCGCCAATATTGGGAACGCCGCCGCTCGGGCGTTTTTTACGAGGAGCCCGAAGTCTACCTGATCTGTTTCGCGGAAAAACTCCGCCGACTGTTCAACTACCAGTATCCGGGCGTGTCGACGCGCATAACGCCCGTATGGGCGGCGGGCGAAATCGTCGACGATTTCAAGGGAGATTTCAACAAGTATATTCTGTCGAAGAATTTACAAAAACAGGAAGGCGTCGTTTTCAGACACCTGCTTCGCCTGATTCTCCTTCTGGAAGAGTTTGTTCCGCTCGAGCCGAAAGACTGTTCGCCGCTCCAGTGGCGCGCGGAACTCGAGGAATTGATCGAGCGACTTATTGCGACGTGCCGCGCCGTCGACGCGTCGAGCGTGGAAGAAACGCTCGTTTATTCGAAAAAACCCGATTTACTCGAGCAAATTTAACCGTAGAATTTTGATTGTCGGCGCCGTTTGCCGTCGAATCGGTTTCGATACAGGCGGCGCGACTTAACCACAGTCAAGACTTATCGTGATTGCGAAAGGCTTTAATATGACCAAACAACACGCCTGCGCGGCGCTTGTCGCGCTCGTCGCTTTAACCGCGCTGTTCGCCGGTTCGAACGCTCTTCGAGCCGACGAGGGCATGTGGCTCTATTCTAATCCCCCTCTCAAGCAAATTCAGGAAAAATACGGAGTCGAGCTTTCTCCGGAACTGCTCGAAAACCTCCAAAAATCGAGTTTGCGATTCGCGTCGTACGGAAGCGCGTCGTTTGTGTCTTCCAACGGGCTGATCATGACGAACCACCACGTCGGTCTGCGCACCGTAACGTCCCTGAGCACAAAAGAGAACAATCTTGTCGAAAAGGGATTTAAAGCGGAAAAATACGAAGACGAACTCAAGTGCCCCGGCCTTCAGCTCCTGTGCCTTGAAGAAATCGTCGACGTAACCGAACAGGTGGAAGCGGCGTCCGCCAACGCGACGAACGAAGAAGAGTCCGCGTCCGCCCGCGCCGAATGCATTAAGAAGATCGAAAAAGACGCGAGCGCCGAAAAAGGCTTAAAATGCACGGTCGTCACGCTCTATCAGGGCGGACTTTATCACCTCTACTGCTACAAGGAATTCAACGACGTTCGCCTGGTCTTCACGCCCGAGGAGAGCGTCGGGTTCTTCGGCGGCGATCCGGACAATTTCGAGTATCCCCGCTACAACCTCGACGTCACCTTCTTCCGCGCCTACGAAAACGATCAGCCTTATCGCCCGAAACACTATTTGAAGTGGAGCGAAAAGGGCGCGATGGACGGCGATCTGACGCTCGTTTCCGGACATCCGGCGCGAACGAACCGCTACAACACTATCGCCGACCTGGAATATCAGCGCGACGTCTACTATCCGCACATGATGGAAAAATACCGACGCCGCGAAAACGCGTACACGATCTTCAAATCGACGAGCGCCGAAAACGCGCGCCGTATCGGAACCGATCTGTTTGGAATTCAGAACTCGCGTAAAAACAGGGGCGGCATTTTGCAGGGTCTGCAATCCGCCAACCTGATGCAACCGAAAATCGACGCGGAAAACGAACTGCGTCAACTCGCCAAAGAACGCGGCGTGATCGATTTCGAACAGGGCGATCCGTGGGAGAATATCGCCAAAGCCGTAAACGAATGGTCGGGTCTGTACCTCGCTTACGACCTGCTCGAAGCCAACGAAGCGTTCTTCGGCTGCTCGCACGTCAAACGCGGCCGCGCGATCGTTCGCTACGCGCTCGAAACGGCCAAGCCCGAAGAAGAACGCAAAGACAATTTCAAAGGCGACGAACTTCAGGCGCGCAAAAACGAACTCCTCGGCGGATACGGCGAAGCGTACGACGATATCGTCATGATGAAATTAAGCGATTCGCTCAGCATGCTTTACGAACTCTCGCGTCCGGTCGAAGGGGGACGCGCGCTCGGAAACGTTACGATTAAACAAGACGATTTCAACTTGATTTACGGCGGACTTTCTCCCAAAGCGCGCGCGCTGCAGATTCTCAAAGAATCGCAAGTTTATAACAAAGAATACGTCGAACCGCTTCTCGACGGCGGACTTGACGCGCTCAAAGCGTCGACCGACCCCGCGATCCAAATCGCGCTCGCGATCGAGCCGATTTGCGCCGACCTGCGCGACGTCAATAAGAGAGTCGAAGAAGTCAAGCGTCAGGAATATACGAAAATCGCCAAGGCGCGCTTCGCCGTCTACGGAACCGACGTCTATCCGGACGCGACGTTCACGCTCCGCCTCTCCTACGGCAAAGCGTGCGGCTATCCGAACGACGAAGGGGTTCAATATCCCTACGCGACCAACGTCCAGGGCGCTTACGACCACGCCGCCGAACACAACTACGAAGATCCGTACGATCTCGCTCAGTCGTGGCGCGACGCGGAAGCCGAAGGACGCGCTCCCAAGGAGTCGCTCCTGAACTTCGTCTCCACCAACGACATCATCGGCGGCAACTCGGGCAGCCCGGCGGTCAATGCAAACGGCGAAATCATCGGGCTTATTTTCGACGGCAACGTCTACTCGCTCATCGGCAACTTCGCCTTTGAAGACGTTCAGATGCGCGCGGTGCTCGTTCATTCGCAAGCGATTCGCGACGTCGTCCGCGACGTCTATCAGCTCCCGCAACTCGCCGACGAACTCGGCAAGTAACGCGATTCTCGCGCGAACGGTCGATCGAGGCCGTTCGCGCTCCTTTTCCAACTTGGAACACACGGCGTTTTCAATGTCTAAACAACCTTATGTCGTTTTTGCCACCGGCAATAAAAACAAAGTCAAAGAAATGGCGAAGATCGTCGAGCCGACCGGCGTTCGAATGATCTCGCTCGCCGAATTTCCCGACGCGATCGACGTCGCGGAAGACGGCGCGACGTTCGGCCAGAACGCGCGCAAAAAGGCGTGCGAACAAGCCAAACATTTGCGCGAATGGACCCTTGCGGAAGATTCCGGAATTTGCGTCGACTACCTCGACGGCGCGCCCGGCGTCTATTCCGCAAGATTCGCCTGCGTCAATCGTTGCGACGACAAGCGCAACAATCAGCTTCTGCTCGAAAAGCTCGAAGGGGTTCCGTTCGACCAACGAACGGCGCATTATACGTGCCACATGGTTCTCGCCAATTCCGAAGGCGAAGTCGTGTTCGAAGCGGAGGAAATATGCCCCGGCCATATCCTGTTTCAGGAGCTCGGCTCCGGCGGGTTCGGGTACGATCCGATGTTTCAGCCGCTCGGCTACGAAACGACGTTCGGCATGCTTCCCGCGGAAGTTAAAGCGCAGATCAGTCATCGCGCCAAAGCGACGAAAATACTCGTACCGTACCTCGTTGACTTAGTCAAAGACAAAAGATTGCCGTTAAAACAATTCACTCGCTCGACTTCTTCGCAAAAGTGAGTCGGGCGCAACCGCTTATTGTTGATATCATGTCCGAATTTAATTTACACGAATATTGTCTCGACGTCGCGCAAAAGGCGAAAAAAGCCTCGCGCGCGCTTGCGGCCGTCTCGGGCGCGAAGAAAAACGAATGGCTTAACGTCTGCGCCGACAAACTCGTCGAACGAAAAGACGAAATCCTCGCGGAAAACGCCAAGGACCTTCAGGCCGCTAACGACGCCGGTTTGAAAGCGTCGATGATCGACCGTTTGACGCTCTCGGAGAAAACGCTTGCGGAAATGGCCAAAGCGCTTCGCGAAATCGCGGCGTTTCCCGATCCGATTGGAACGACGATCGGGTCGACGATCCGACCCAACGGGCTGGAAGTTCAAAAAGTGCGCACGCCCATCGGCGTCGTCTTCTTCACCTACGAATCGCGTCCGAACGTAACGACCGACGCGGCGGCCATCTGCGTCAAGAGCGGCAACGCGGTCGTGCTACGCGGCGGCAAAGAGGCGTTTCATTCGAACGTCGTTCTCGGCAAAGTCCTGGCGGACGCGGCGCGCGAAGTCGGAATTCCCGAACACGCGGCCCAACTTCTCGAAACGACCGACCGCGACGCCGTCGACGAATTCCTGCATTTGCCGGAATATATCGACGTCGCGATTCCGCGCGGGGGCGCGTCGCTCATCACGCGCGTTACGCAAGAGGCGCGCATGCCGGTAATCAAGCACTTCGCCGGCAACTGCCACGTCTATATCGACGAATTCGCCAACCTTGACGTCGCCGAAAAGGTCCTGCTCAATTCGAAATGTCAGCGTTTGGGCACGTGCAACACCGCCGAATCGCTCGTCGTTCATTCGAATATCGCGCGCGAGGCGATTCCGCGTCTGCTCAAAGCGCTTGCGGACAAGGGCGTCGAAATTCGCGGCGACGCGGCGACGCGCGCGCTTTCCCCCGAAGTCGACGTCAAGCCCGCGACCGAAGACGACTACTACGCCGAATATCTTGCGGCGATCATCTCCGTAAAAGTCGTCGACTCGATCGACGAAGCGATCGAGCATATCAACGAGCACAGCTCCGGACACACCGAAGCGATTGTTTCGCGCGACGTTACGGCGATTAAGAAATTCACGACGTCGATCGACAGCGCGGCGATTACCGTCAATTCGAGCACGCGGCTCCACGACGGCGGTCAATTTGGACTTGGCGCCGAAATTGGGATCAGCACCGACAAGTTCCACGTCCGCGGTCCGTGCGGCGTCAACGAGCTTACCAGTTATAAATACGTCGTTTACGGAGACGGCGCTATTCGAGAATAACGCTCCTCAAAACGCGTCGCCGACAAGTTCCCGGTTCGGCGGCGCGTTCGTTCTCTCTTTCGGCCGCTCCCGCCCTTCCTCTTTGATTTCAAACGCTCGCAAGGACCGTTCGCATGACGTCTTCCGACCGTCGTCGCCGTTCGAAAAATCGACCGTCTTCTCTTCCGACCAACGACTTGATTCGACAAGCGCAACGCAAGTTGGACCAAGTCTTTTTGTTCGATAAAGAGCCCCTGCGCAATCGATTGAATCGACTTTGGCAGGAGTATGGAGCGACGTCGGCCCAAAAGAAGTCGGAAGAGTCGAAACACGACGAAAAACGTTCCGCCGAAACGAAAACCGACGATCAGACTACGCTCGACTGGAAAAAGCGAGCGCGGGAGCTCCTGCTCGACTGCGACGTCTCGATTGAAAAAGTCGCCAAAAGGCGCGCGGCGATTCCCAAACTCGTCTACGACCCCGAATTGCCGATCTTCGAACGAAAAGACGAAATCAAAAAGCTGATCGACGAGAATCAAGTCGTCGTCGTTTGCGGGGAGACGGGAAGCGGCAAATCGACGCAGCTTCCTAAAATATGTCTGGAACTCGGATTAGGCGCGCGTGGAATGATCGGACACACGCAGCCCCGGCGCATCGCGGCGCGCTCGATCGCGCAACGCGTCGCCGACGAGCTTGGCGTTCCCCTGGGACAGGGCGTCGGGTACAAAATCCGCTTCACCGACGAGACGTCCGAATCGACGTACGTCAAGTTGATGACCGACGGGATATTGCTTGCGGAATCGCAGACGGATCGGTTCTTCAATCGCTACGAGGTTATTATCGTCGACGAAGCGCACGAACGCTCGCTCAACGTCGACTTTCTGCTGGGCATGCTCAAACGCGTCCTGCGCCG
>JAFZNK010000243.1 GCA_017550965.1 Thermoguttaceae bacterium | reverse complement strand
CATACCCGGCTGCATGCCCGTCATGCCGTCCATGCCCGTCATACCCGGCTGCATGCCCGTCATGCCGTCCATACCCGTCATACCCGGCTGCATACCCGTCATGCCGTCCATGCCCGTCATACCCGGCTGCATGCCCGTCATGCCGTCCATGCCCGTCATACCCGGCTGCATACCCGTCATGCCGGTCTGCATACCGCCCATGCCAGTCATGCTTGTCGCGCCCATGCCCGTCATATTGTTCATGCCGTTGTTCACGGCGTCCCGCGCGCCGGCGTTCGGATCGGGATTGTCCATATCGGCGAGAATATACAGCCCTTCGGCGTTGGTCGGATAGCGTTTGAAATCAAGACGGAAATCTTCGCAAGCGTTTGGCAACGTGCTCGTTACCTGCACGGTCGCGGCGCGCACCAACGCTTTTTTGTAAGCGCCCCAAACCGTCGTGCCCAAGATGCCGATGATGACGATCAAAATCGCCAAAACAATGAGCAATTCTAACAGAGTAAAACCAGACTTATGCGAAGGCGTTTCAGCGAGGCGTTTCATGACGTCCGTCTCCTTAATCTATCAATGGCTTCAATTTAAAGGTGGGATTTTATTGCACGCTCGGAGCTTGTCGTCTCGTCAATTTTGGGAGAACGCTCCAAGCCGATCGCTCCTCGGCGCGTCGTTAAACAGGCGCTGTCGCGGGCGATTATAACATTTCTTACCGTTTAAGAAAAGAGACGTTTCTAAATTTCCGTTGTTTCCACGCTCAAGAGTATAACGCGCGTCAAAAAGAAAAGCAAGGAGTCGATCAAAAAAAAAACGCCGCGTTTAAGCGGCGTTTCCCAGAATTGGGCAAAAGGAGTTTGGACGGAAATCTTTCGATCAATCGTAATATACGTCCGGGTACGTTCCAAACACGTCCGACGTCTTGGAACGCTGGTCTTGCCAGCCGCGCGGGCGCGTGTCGAACGAACGCGGACCGACGTTCGCGTCGACGAACGGATCGGCGCCTTCGGGATAGTAGCGTCGGCGCATTTCCTGTTCTTTCTGGGTCGGCGGCGCGAGCGTCGGGAACCAAAACCGCTCGTTCTTCGGACTTTCGTTCATCGCCTTACAGCCCGAAAAAGACGCGACCAACGCCGCGACAAGCGTTAAAACGCTCAAGCGAACCAATCGTCTTTTCTCAACGTCGCGCGAAAGCGAGCTTTCTTTTTTCAATAAACGCATCTTTTTTCCATCCTTACTAAATCGCGCTTCCGTAGCGGCGCGTTTTAGCGTGAATCGTCTATTCTCAGGCAAGAATAGAATCTTTCGAACTTTAACGAATAATTATTGGAAAAACAAGAGCGAAAATGACAGTCGTTGCGGTTGTAACGACGCGCAATAAAAAAGAAGCGTGAAACAGGAGAAATTCTTCCGCGACGACATAAGGAAACGGCGGAATCCCATAAGAGATTCCGCCGTTTTTGAGAAGCTTTTGTAAAAAACGAACGCGTCGTTTGACGAATCGCGCTACTTCGACGCGTCGAGGTCGATCGTCAGCTCCGCCGCGCCGCCGCCGACCGTAACAGCCAAACCGGAAGTTTCGGGCGCGTTCATCTGAGGCGGAATCTCGTTCCCCGCCGCCGCAAGCCTCTTGGCGCGCTCTTCGTAAAACGCCTTTTTCGCTTCTTCGTCGGCGTCCATGTCGGCGGGCATGTCCGGCTCTTCGATTTCCGCGAATTTAGTCAGGTAAATTTTATACGAGCCTTCGGGCGCGCCGGCCCCTTCCCACGATCCCTGCGTCGTCTTAACGACGGCGACGCCGGTTTCGTCCGTTTTGCCCACGACGGACCAGCTTCCGGAGGCCGCGCCGTCGGGAACCAGAAAGACGTTGGCGTTTTTGACGGGGGTCGAGCCTTTGACGACCGT
>JAFZNK010000242.1 GCA_017550965.1 Thermoguttaceae bacterium | reverse complement strand
GGTCGACGGTCGACTCGAGCTCCTTGAATTTGCGATCCGCGGACGAATCTGAACTCGTCGAACGATGAAGCGTCGGCTGGTTTTCCGCAAAGGTATACGTCGGACGATCCGACGACTTTTCGCGACCGCCGCCGGCGCGCTTGCCGGAAAAAAGTTTCGTAAAACGAATCTTTGAGAAGAAGTAAATCGCCGCAAACGCCGCCCCGGAAAGGTGAACGTCGTGCGCGACGTTGTCCGCTCCATGATTTGTCATAAAGGCGTCGTACAGCACAAACAAAACGCCAGCCAACCAAGCCGGCATTGGAATGATCGCCCAAAGCCAAATTTGAGCGCGAGGATATGTGAACGCGAAAAGAATAACAAGCGCCGTAATCGCGCCCGACGCGCCTAAACACGCCACTTCCGAACCAATATGCAAGACGCTCCAAACCGCGCCGGCAAAAACCGTCGCAACAAGATAAAAGATCAAGAACTCCGCCTTGCCGTACTTGCGTTCCAGCGGAAAACCGAAAAAGAAAAGAACAAGCATATTGCAGACGATATGCATGAGGCCGTTGGGATCGTGCGCAAACCCGTAAGTAAGAAGTCGATACCATTGCAACGGCGACGTCGCGACCGAGCCCGTTAGCGGCATGACGTTGTTAAAGAGTTCGTGCCCTACGGCGGAGTCCGCTAAATAAAGGAGAACGTTCACTATAATCAGAAGAAGCGTCGCCGAAATCTTCAGTTTAGGACCGCCCGTTGAATCCTCTCGGTAATAATCTCTATCGTTTAATCCCATCGTTATCCTTCTCTTGATCAGTCAAGCTCGCGACTTGAACGAGTCGACGCAAAGCGCGCAAGCGCGGCGCAACTTGCCGAGCGCTACAAAACGCAAATCGTCCCGTAATTATAGCAAATATGCCTCGCTCAACAAGAACGGTTCCCGTTATTCTTCCGACGGTTTCTCCTCGACTCGCTCCAAGTAAACGGTCAGCACGGCAATATCGGCGGGCGTTATCCCAGGAATACGGCTCGCCTGACCGAGATTTGTCGGACGAATCTTCTCCAATTTCTCTTTTGCCTCCGCGCGCAAATTCGAAAGATTGAAATACGAGAAATCGCCTGGTATCTTCCGCGCGTTCCAATGACGTTGGCGCGAGATTTCCAATTCCTGACGCTCTACGTAACCCGCGTATTTCGCGTCAATTTCTACCTGCTCCGCAACCTCGAGCTCCACGTCGGCAAGTTCCGGAAGAAGCGCGACGACTTGCGACCATTCGACCTCCGGACGACGCAGGAATTTGAGGAGCGAACCGTTCTCGTTGTGAGCGCGTTCAAGCTTCTCCGTCGTCTCGATAATTGCGCGTTCCTTCGCCTGGAAACGCGTCCAGCGCGCGGCGTCGACTAGTCCTAGGCGGCGACCTAGCGGCGTCAGACGGCGATCGGCGTTGTCATGACGCAACAACAATCGATACTCCGCGCGAGAAGTAAACATACGATACGGTTCGTCGACCCCGCGTGTTGTTAAATCGTCCAGCATAACGCCAATGTACGCCTGCGAGCGTTCCGGAACGAGCGGTTCTAATTCGGATGAAAGCGAGACGGCGGCGTTTGCTCCCGCGACCAGACCTTGAGCGCCTGCTTCTTCATAGCCCGTCGTACCATTAATCTGACCCGCGAAAAAGAGACCGACGACCCGTTTCGTCTCCAGCGTCGAACGCAACTGCTCCGGCGGCGCGTAATCATACTCGATCGCGTAGGCGTAACGCATAATCTGAGCATGTTCGAGCCCCGCGATCATTCGAATCATTTGATCCTGGATCTCGCGTGGAAAACTCGTTGAAAGACCGTTGACGTACACCTCGTTCGTGCGGCGGCTTTCCGGTTCAAGAAAAAGCTGATGACGATCCTTATCG
>JAFZNK010000241.1 GCA_017550965.1 Thermoguttaceae bacterium | reverse complement strand
TGCCATATCAAAATCTCCTAGTTATGTATTATATAACATAACTAGGAGATTTGCAAGGATAAAATATAAAAAATCCCAAAATTTACGATTATAAAGAACGATACTTATGAAAAACCTAGTGATGTAACACGGGAATCAAGGTCATAAGTTCTCTGGTCGTTCCGATTCTCATTTCTAGGTTCCTTTCAAAAAACTCCAAACAGCCCTGCGTCACGAGCGACGTTAATCGCGGCGTTCAAAACGCGCTGTTCTCCAGTTACGTCATATCGGTCGTCAACAAATGTGCAGACTAATGCAAGAATTCGGTACAAATAAGACAATACTTAAAAGACTATTAGCATATGCCATATATTTTAAAAAAGTCAATTTTAACGGGCGAACAATCGTTTCGCTGCAACGCCCTTGAAAAAGCCTCAATTAACGAGTAAGATAAACGTTAGCGACGCGCGGCGCAACCAAAGGTTCGTCTTGCTGTTCCGCGCTCGAATTCTTTTTGTTCCAATAATAACGGTGGGAAGATGTCAGCTCGTCACGCTCGCAAACCTTTTGATTTAAAGAAAACTAATTCTTTAAAGACCTCAACCGTTAAATTTGTTCGTTCACCCATTGGCGATTCTCCCCGTGACAACAATAAAGACGAAATAAACGCAGCCCCAACACAAAAGCAAATTTGGACGTTACGCGCCCTTTTCTTCGCCTTCTTCTTTTGCTTTTGGAAAATTCGATATGGCGACTTTCTATTCATTGCTCAAGAATACGATCTGTTCGTATGGAATTATGACTATCTTCGTGAAGCGTCGCTTCGCGTTGCCGGCTTATCGCGATTCGTCTCTTCGTTTATTATCCAATTCTTCTACTATCCGACAGCCGGGGCCTTGATTCTTTCCTGCTTTGCTTCAATAACTCAATATGCTACGGAAAAAGTCTTCCAGTTAAAAAACTGGCGTGGAATTGTTCTTTCCTTCATTCCGCCATGTTTGTCAACTCTCTCGATCGTTAATATTAACTACTACATATTTGAAAGGGTTGACGTCGCTTATCTTTTTAGTTTTACATTTAATTTTTGTTTTGCTCTCATATTTGCGCTTATCTTTGAATCTTTTCATAGTCCTAAAAAACGGGTCCTTTTTTTGGTCACAGCTTTCTTGCTGCTTTACCCAATACTTGGTTTTTTTGCCTTACTGGCCGCTTTTCTCTGTGTGTTAAAGGAATGGAGCGGTTCTTTCGAACGGACAGACGCGATTCAAGAATCCAATTCGTTCGTCAATCGATCAAAGAATTCCAAAACTCCTGGACAACGCCGAAGAGAACGATGCGAACTACTTTCTCTGTTCGTCCTACTTGTTCCAGGAGCGTTCTGGTTCGTTTATTCCAAAACTACTCCTAATTTTCACTACATGTATACGGCCGGTCTCTGGGAAGAATCTACATTAACACAAAGTCGCGAAGCGGTCGAGTCAAACTTAATTACTCCCTTTCTAACTCTTCTTCAGGGAAAACTAATATCGCGAGATTTAGCGACTAATTCTTTGACGTCGTTCTATACGACGCTCGAAACGTTTTTTTTATTAGCTCTCTCCTGCTTCAACGTTTTTTCCAGTAGGAACGGTCAGAATGATTCAGAGCAAAAACCTAATGTCGTTAGGCGTCGGAATAGGAAGTTTGCTTTAATCGCCTTAATTGTCCTGGCGTCTCTTTGTTGCGCATGCGCTACGTTTCTTTCATTTTCTTCCAAAAATTACCAGGCGCTTCTTAGGATCGCGCGTTACTTGGATCAGGAGAACTGGGAAGCGATTCTCGTGGAAGAAGCAAAAGTCGACGAACCTATCAACCCATTGATTTCAGCAAGAAACCTAGCGCTTTTCAAAACCAATCGAATCGGCGAGGAACTGTTTCTACGTCCAACTCAACCTAAATATTCTCCGTCGCTTCAAGTGATCGAAACGGCAAATATGTGCGGCGACCGTATTTTATACGAGTATGGCGCAACCAATATGAGTTCCAGAATCGCTACTAACAATCTCGTTATTAAAAGAGAACGTTCCGCCTGGGCTTTGAAGACGCTTTCCCTTTGCGCAATCGTCGACAAACGTCCGGCGCTGGCGAAGAGATTTCTGTACCGTTTACAAGGAACTCTTTTCCACAAGAAATTTGCATCGGAAACGCTTGATCTCCTAAATCGAGAATTTAACGACAGATCATTCGACGAATACTTGACTTATTCGAACACCCCCCCGCTTAATCGACTGGAAGAACTGAACCGACATTTTGAGTCGATTCGACGCGTCAAACCCCAAAAAGACGTTTACTTTATTCAAGGTCCCATTGATCAACTACTCTACAACGCAATACAATCCGACGATTTTTCCACGAAATCAACTCAGGACCGTGAAAACTGCCTATCCCTTCTTTTACTCTCTAGAGACTATTCCCACTTAGGTTCCCTAATAGATCAATACTTATTGGACAAGGGAATCGAACGCGCGCCCAGATATTTGCAAGAAGCGATCCTTTGGAGAGAACGTTTTCCAAGCTACTTTGACGATCAACAAACGAAGGATTGGTCTGCGCCGAAAGGAGTCGTTATCGATCAACAGATTCGGGAAAACTTCAATAACTTCACGAAAGACTTAACTTACTTAACGTCTCATGGGAGCGGCAAGGCGTCGAATACGAGACAAAGCGCGGACGAACTCATTGACGTCGAATTAAAAGGCAAGTACGGCGATACCTTTTGGTATCATTTTGGTGCGTCTGTTAAATCTCCGAACTACTGAAAACGCGCCGGCGAAATCAAACGTAATTCATCGAAAAGAGAATAAAAAACGCTTTTCACGACTTGTCAAAAAGGAAACGAAAGATACGATATAAAGAGATCGTAGTTGCATACGTCCTTTCGGTTTGTCGGACAGCGAACGAGTTCGTCGCCACGTTGCGCAGGCAATGGCGTTTTAGCCTGACGCGGCGTTAGGAACGGCATAGCCAAAGGAAGTTGTTTATATTCCTAACGTCAAAGCTCCAAGATGGGTAATTGATAATGGCGAAAAAGTGCGTTTTAGCGTATTCAGGCGGCTTGGATACGTCGGTTATTTTGGGTTGGTTAATGGATAAAGGTTATGAAGTGCACGCCGTGTACGTCGACCTGGGACAGCCTTGCGAAGATCGTGAAGCCATCCGTAAAAAAGCGGAAAATATCGGCGCCGCGTCAGTTCGCTTTATCGACGTTAAAGGGGAGCTTTGCCGAGATTTCGCGTTCCCGGTTCTTCAATGGCAAGCGAAATATGAAAGCGTCTACCTTCTTGGCACGTCGATTGCTCGCCCCCTTATTTCCAAGAAAATGCTTGAGGTCGCAAAAGAAGTCGGCGCAACCGCATACGCTCACGGCGCAACGGGCAAAGGAAACGACCAATGTCGTTTCCAACTTGCGGCCGAAGCGCTTCGTCCCGATATTGAAATGATCGTTCCATGGCGTATCGAGGAATTCCGGAAGCAATTCCCTGGTAGAACCGAACTGATCCAATACTGCGAAAAGAACAATATTCCGGTCAAAGCGTCTATCTCCAAACCCTATTCTTCTGATGAGAACTGCCTGCACATCAGCTACGAAGCTGGAAAATTGGAAGGTCTGGACGTCAACGGTCTGGAACTTGTCGATTTTGGAATGTGCGTTAAACCGCAAGCCGCGCCAGACAAAGAAGAAGAGGTAACAATCGAATTCCAGTCCGGCGTGCCTGTCGCCGTCAACGGAAAGAAGATGAACGCTTACGAAGTAGTAGCCGCTCTGAATGAAATTGGCGGTCGTAACGGTGTCGGTATTATCGATATGGTTGAGAATCGTTTTGTAGGCATGAAGAGCCGCGGCGTGTACGAAGCGCCCGGCATGACGGTGCTATACGACGCGCATCGCTACATTGAACAACTGACTATGGAACGAGAACTCATGCATCTTCGCGATCGTCTCGCGCCGGAAGTCGCCGAACTGGTGTATTACGGTTTTTGGTACGGCGCAAAGATGGACGCGTTGCTTGCGTTCATTAAAGAAGCTCAGAAGCCTGTCTCCGGAACCGTTTCTTTGAAGCTCTACAAGGGCAATATTATTTTGAACGGTCGTTCAAGCGCCAATTCGCTTTATGACGAGGGAATCGCGACAATGGAAGGCAGCGACGCCTACAATCAGGACGACGCGTCTGGTTTCCTTCGCATTCAAGGTCTTCCCTATCGTGTTGCCGGTAAAGTTCGTCCGCGTAGTTAACTTCCAGACAGAGACGTCTATGCTTTGCCCCGAGGATATCTCCTCGGGGTTTTTTATTTCACTCGTTTTTGGTTACTCAATCGTCTCCTGCATATCGTCGCTTTTCTTACAGAACGAGTTCTCTTTGCTCGCGTAGCGTTTTCGCAAAATCTTTGAAAAAACTTGTTCGCGTAACGTCAAACCTGTATAATGAGAAAGGAATAACTCGACAGACAAGCTATCGACGTTTGTCAAAAGCTTTTACACTTGGAAAAAAACAATGAAATTACCCAGCACCTACAATCCGTTGAAACAAGACAAGATCAACGCAAATTTTATTATTGGCGTCGTTGCAAGTTGTTTGCTGTTGTCCTCGATTTCACAATCGTCGTTATTTGCGGCGAACGATCATTTAACAACGCCAACAGGCGCTCCCTGGAATCCGGCTCAAAGCGATCAATGGGTTGCTATGGACAATCTCTCGCGCTCGCTTCCGACGTTCTCAGATGTAGGCGAAACACGTCCTGATAAATATATAGCTTGCTTTTATTTCCTTTGGAACGGAAGACATGGCGACGCCGGCCCTTACGATATTTCCAAAATTCTCAGCGAACATCCGGAAGCCAAAGACGATCCCAATTCGCCACATTGGGGAGGCGTCGGCATTCCACATCATTGGGGCGAATCCATTTTCGGATATTATGTAGGCGAAGACGAATCGGTTCTTCGCAAACATGCGCAAATGCTCGGCGACGCAGGCGTCGACGTCATATGTTTTGACGTGACGAATCAACTTACCTATCCGGAATCCTACCGACCTCTTTTTAAAGTGTTCTCAGAAATGCAAAAGGCGGGAAATAAGGTTCCCAAGGTCGCTTTTCTATGTCCTTTTTGGGCGCCCAACAAGGTGGTAAGAGAACTCTGGCGCGACGTGTACTCGCAAAACTACTACCCCGACGTTTGGTTCAATTGGAAAGGCAAACCGCTCATTTTGGCAGATCCTGATTACCTTTCCCCCGCGCCCCAGTTATCTACCCAAAACTGCATGCCCGCGTCGCTTGACGAAAAATCGACGCTAACGCAAAAGTTTTCAGTAACATCTCAATTTGACAGGATTTATATTAACTCTCCAACTTGGAAAGACGCTAATAGCTCTGTGGACTTTATTATCCGAGACGAATCAGGCAAAACGCTTGAAAAACGCGAAGGAATTAAAGTCTTTGATAACGTTCCCTTTACCGTGCGCTTTGAAACGCCTTTTCCCGCAGGCGTTTATACAGTCGAACTAAAAAAGGGAAAAGGCGGTCGAATTGGCTGGTGGTCGCGTCCTATCGAGGGCGATAATTACGAAGAGAGTGCGAAAAAAGCGTTGAATATAGACGCAATTCAGTGGTTAGAGGCGACAAAAAACGGTAAAAAAGAAAACGTCGTTCGTATGCTTAGCGTGGGCCTATACGACGAAGAAACCGATAAAATTTTAAATTTCTTTACGTTTAGACCGTCTCAACCGGATTATTTTGTAGGCCAGACTAAGCCTAATCAGTGGAGCTGGCTTGAAGTTTATCCCCAACACAAATTCTATAACGATAAAGGCGAATTTGAAGAAATGGGAGTCGGCGTCGCCCAAAACGCAGTCGAAGGAAAACTCGGCGTTTTGAGCAATCCTCGTTCATACGGCCGTAGTTTTCATAACGGTTCAGAACCAGAACCAGAAAACTGCGACTATACCGGACTCAATTTTCAGGAACAATGGGATCGCGCGTTAAAAGTTGACCCCGAAATAATTTTTGTCACAGGGTGGAACGAATGGATCGCTGGGCGTTTCACTATCGACGCGCCTTTCCACGGCGCCACTCCTGTTTCTTTTGTCGACCAATACAACGAGGAATTTAGTCGAGATTGCGAGCCCATGAGAGGCGAGCATGAGGACGCGTATTATTATCAACTAATCTCGAATATTCGTCGATTCAAAGGCGTTTCCAAACCGACGCTCGGCGTTCCAAAACCAATTAAAATTGACGGTTCGTTCGACGATTGGAGCTCCGTGATACCCAAATACTACGACACAATTGGAGACCCAACGCATCGCGATTGCAGAGGTTGGAGCAAGGACACGCGTTACGTCAACAATACGGGACGTAACGACGTCGTCGAAACATGCGTCTCCTACGACCAAGAGAATGTATATTTCTACCTTAAAACGAGATCGGATATTCAGGGCGATTTTTCATCAGATAACTGGATATCCCTTCTTTTAGACGTGGACGAGAACGCCCAGACGGGTAATAAAGGAAACGATTTCGTAGTGTCGTCGAACGGAAAGACTTTCGTTTTATGGAAAACCGACGTCGACCAACTAGTCTCAGTCTCAAGCAAAATTGAATTTCAAACAACCGGCAACGAATTGGAACTATCTATTCCGAGAAAAGCCTTGGAATTGGGGAGCGGAAACTTGACGTTCAGATTTAAGTGGACGGATGGAATCGACGTTTTGGCCGATTGGAGTTCTTTCACAACAGACGGCGACGCCGCGCCAAACGACCGTTATTACTATCGCTACGAAGCCCGGCAGAAATAGTCCTGGAAATTTAAAGCCCTCTGGAAGAGCGTCGAGAAAACGGCGTATTCCAGAGGGCTGTCATGGTCAAAAGAGGATATAGAAAAATACAAGACCGTCATTCGGAAAGGCTATAGATTCCTATTCCTTCACTTTCAGCCGCTGCGGCTGCGGCAACAAGTCTGGATTTCATTTTACTTGAAAAGGAATACTGCGTCTCAACTCGAGCTAAACCTTGACGACATAAATCCTCGTTTAACGAAAAATTCTCGTCTCCCAAATATACAAACGCAAGACGACGATTATATCGGTCGTAGGCGCTTCCGTCGGCAACCAACGTCGCAACGCCTCCAGTCTCTTCGACGCGAAGCTTTGTGTACTCAGAAGCTTCAGGACCAAAAGGTTCGATCGGCCAATTGCTCTTTACAGTTTCAGGAGTATCGACGCCGATTAATCGAACTCGTTCGCGCGCTCCCGACGTGGTAATGACGATTAACGTGTCCCCATCGACGCACCTTTCTATTGTCACACGTTCCCACTCAGGAACAGAAAAGCGACTTTCAGACAAAGGTTGAGAACTAACGGCGACAGCTTCGGGGAAGAACTGTTCGCCTGTATTCCCGTTGGCGTCTTCCTCAGTAGCGGAGACGCCGTCTTCGTCAACGTCGCCTTTTTTGGGCGCGTTTGCTGTCCAAATAAGACCGAAAACGGCGAGAAGGACCGTAAACAACGCCAAGAACCCGTTCGTTTTTTTTCCGTAACGAACTCTCTTCTCTAAAAAACGATTGACAAACCTCTCGGCAATTTGTCGTTCAGATGAGGCTCTCCTCCACGCCATTATTCAATCCCTAGTCTAAACTCAACATCCGTGTCGACGCCTTTGATAACGCCGCTTACTTGTCCAATCTCTTTTTATTCTTTTCGATCTGTTCTTCTTCGATCTCTGAAATGCGGCGCAATCGACGAGCGTGACGTTCTTCTTTAGAAAAGTCTGTCTTAAGCCAGGTCTTTACAACGTCGTTAATCGTCGCTTCAGTAAGCATGTCGCCCGAAAGACACAACACGTTAAGATTGTTGTGTCGTCTGCTAAGTTCGGCTGAAAAAACGTCGACGACAGGCGCTGCGCGAACGCCGGGAAATTTGTTCGCGACAATGCTCATTCCTATACCTGTGCCGCAAATTAATATTCCGCGGTCCATTTCCCCGGTGGATACGGCTTGAGCAATAGGCGCCGCAACGTCGGGATAATCGACGGGATCCGGTTTATCGGGAGTCGGACCAAAATCGTGAACTTCGTGCCCCAAGGACGCTACAATCCTTCCCAAATTTAAACGTGTGTCGATTCCGTGATGGTCGCTGCCTATCATAATTCTCATAGTAAAACCAATCCGTTTGGGCGTGTCGTCGTCGCCTCAATAACGCCTTGTTATCCAAGTCGCCAATAACGTAAATTCGCTGCGAATTACGTCGCTTGCGATAAGACTTGTTGTTTGAAAGTGAATCCAATCGAAAAGAGATCGTCTAAGGTCGCGCGATCACCTCAGCCCCATCAACTGTTCCACTTGGTCGCACAGTCCGTTGGCGCGTTCTTCCGTCGGGGCTTCGGCGATAATGCGCGCTATCGGTTCTGTATTGCTTGGGCGCGCAAGTACCCACGCGTCAGACCAATCGATACGAATTCCGTCTTCCGTATTCTTCTCGTCGTCGGAAAAGGCGTTGGAAAGAACGTCGACAATCTTCTGAAACCCGCCCTCAGGCAATCCAACTTTACGTTTGACGATAGCGTACCCTTGTATTTCATCTGCAACGACAGAAAGCAGCTTGGAATTACGCGCCATGAATTCAAGTACTTGCGCCATCCCGACGAAAGAATCACGAACGAAACCTACGGCAGGATCTATAGGACCGCCATTGCCTTCTCCGCCAAAAACAGCGTTTTTATCTTTCATTAGATCAACGACGTTCGCTTCGCCGACAGGAGATCGAAAACAGAAGCCGCCAAACTCTTCGGCAACATCGAGGGACATTCTGCTTGAAGCGCAGTTAATGACTAAATTATACGGTCCCTGTTCACCTAAGTTTTTCGCTTTTTGCAGGCGATTCTTCGCACAGATCGCAGTTGTGTATTCTTCCCCGATATAGCGTCCGTTTTCATCGACTAATGCAAGACGATCGGCGTCTGGATCTTGACAAAAACCTATGCACGCCCCGGCGTCGACAATCTTTTGAAACACGCTTTGTAAGTTATCGACAGTCGGTTCGGGCGTGTGTAAAAAATCGCCGTTGGGAACTCCGCCGCAAACAACGACGTCGCACCCCAAATTTTCCAATAGTCTCCTGCCTAACAAACTGCCGGACGCGTTGTTTGAATCTAAAAGAACGCGATACTTCTTAGAACGAATCAAGTCGACGTCAACAGTTTTAAGCACTGCGTCCATATGAGCGCTCGTGGAGTCGTCGATTTTTATTCGTTGCCCCAAGTTCTCTACGTCGACCCAATCAGCTTTCCAATTGGAGTCGGCGGAAAAACGACGATAAAGGTCCAACACCTTCTCGCCGTCTTTTTTGGGAATAACGCGTCCTTCGGCGGAAAAGAGTTTCAGTCCGTTGAATTGCCGAGGATTATGACTTGCAGAAATTTGAATTCCCCCCGCGGCTTCGTGCTGTTTAACAAGAATCCCAACAGTAGGAGTAGCGGCGACGCCGGCGTCCAATGTCGTGCGCCCAACGGCGTTTAAAGCGGAACAAATGGCGTCCGCAAACAGCGAGCCGGATCGCCGTCCGTCATAAGCGATAACAAAAGGCTTTTTTGAATCTACCGATTCTGAGTAGGCTAGCGCGTAACGAACGGCGACTTCTGGCGTCAAAGTAGCGCCAATCTCGCCGCGTAAACCGGAAACGCTGATAATAAGGGGACTTGACATAGCGACGTTCATGTTTAAAAGCAACTTGGTAACAAACCCTCTATTCGTTAAAATCCGCACAAAACGAACTTAGAAGGGAATCTTCGGAGAAATTGTTAAACAACCCTTTTTAACGTAATACAGAACGAAGACGATCAACTCAACAGGTCCCGTATTACCGGAAAAATCCGTATTTCTCCTCCCCGTTATTTTATGGAATTCCCGGAATTAATCAAGTCCAAAAACAACGGTAACGTCTAAACCTAAACGCTATACAAGACAATATGGAATCCACCGTTATGAGTTCCATAACAGCGAATTGTCCGCAAAACGAGACGGTTGAAATCCATTTTTAGGAACGTTAGAACAACAACAAACCTTTAAAAACGACAGAAGTCAGCGTCGTGAAAACGCTTTTTACCCCATTCAAAAATATAGGGAGAACATCATAAAGATCTAAAACGTAAAGCAGCCGCTTTTAATACGTCATATCCCAATTTCCTCAAAAATTACGCAAACCTAATCGTATTAAAAAACGTCATTTTTTTCTTAAAAAAATAAAAAAATAACAACGCTTTGAGTTTTCACATACTCTAATATGAGTTAATATACATTTATGGCGTTTCTATAAGCCGTTTTCGACATGCGAACGGTCTATAATGACGCCTGCCATATGGACGTTCGTTACGCTCCCGCATTAGTCGTAGTGAGACGTAATAGGATTCGTGTAAAAGAGGCGATATTATGAAATGCACTAGGTTTAAACGTTTAAAAAAAGGCGTTTTCCCTGCCTTCATTCTTTTCTCTCTTTTCCTTAGCGTTAGCGCAAACGCTCAAGACGAGGAGATTCCTCTCTATCTTGAGAGTTCAGAAGACTCCCTTATTAACGTTGATCCAGATTCATCCTACGCTTCTCCTGCCGACTTGGAACAACCCACGACGTTTAGCAGTCCGCAAATTACGCCGGACGAGGCCTATCGTCAACTGGTAGCGGGCAACGCGCGTTATTTGAGAGAAGACTCGAGTGAAGCTAGAGAACTGCCAAAATACTCGCATAAAGAGTCGACGTATCCGATTGCGACGATCCTATACAGTCTGGATATGCCCGTCCTGCCTACAACGCTGACTCAGACGACCGATCACGACATCTACCTTTCCGGCGTTAAAGCAGGCGCTGTTTCTTCCGACGATCTGGCGGCTGTTGAATATGGGCTTTTAAATCTACAAACGCCGCTTCTTGTGGTCGTGGGTCACTACCCAAGTCGCGACGTTTCTAATTTGATTCGCAAATACGACGCGCTTGAAAAGCGCGCTGAGGCCGAAGCCGCCAAGATTACCAGTTCAGGAGTCAAAACGCTTCCTCAGGGAACTACCTCTGAAGAAATGAAACTTTACAATCTCGTGGGACCGGCTATCGCCCGTTCCAAGAAGGCTTATCCAGATCTCCAAGGTTACGAACTTGCCAATATTGTGTCGGAAGCTCTCGTGTGGCAGTCTCTTGAAACCATCCTCATGAAATCGACGGTCACCCAAGACTTAGTACGCGCAGGCAAATTGAATCTTATCGCGGCAATTGCCGACGACAGTACGGGAAAGATTTACTGGTTAGGCGAACACCCTCTTCAGGAAGAGTTTCTTAAGGCGACGCCGGAAGAATTGCGTAATATCGGCGAGCAAAACGAGATTCTTACGGATTCTGCGTTGTCGACGCCCTTGAGCGACGCTCAAGTACGGGAGTACGTATCGTTATACGAATCTAACACTTATTACAACGACGTTATCGACGATTATTACATACAGCCGGAGTACTACGTTCCCAGCTGGGAGCTGTTCAGTACCCGCGCCTGGCTCTATCGTCCCTGGTACGGAGTATGGGTTGAACCATTTACGCCTTGGCCCTACTGGCAACCGTGGGGGTATCCGCCTGAAACGCCGGGACTCGACGTTTCTCTCTGGGACGGTCGATTAAACTTTTTCATCGGATATAACCGCTATAGCGGACCTTATCGTCCATGGGATCCTTACTTTCGTCCTCGTTCCTCATGGTGGAACGTAGACGTTTTTCTCAATCCGTCCGGACATTGGCGTGATCCGATTTTTGACTTGGTTTGGCGAGGCCTCCATAACGATATTCGCCACGTGCCGTTTGATCAACGGCCCCTGCATCACCCTGCGGGTCCCCGCCCTGAATCCTCCTCCAGACCGGGTTCCGTTCGTCCTATGCCTCAACCGGGAGGTCCAACGGGCGCGCCGGCAAATCCTAACGGAAGTCCCGGAAGATACCGACCGGGAGACGCCCGTCCTGGAATTGTTACTCGATTGGGGAGCTGGGGGATCGGCCCTAAACCTAACGGTTCGGGCATTGGAGGCGGCTTTTTTAGACCTGGCAATCAACCCAATCCTTCTACTCCAGGACCGGGAACAAGCGCGCCGGAACGTACAGATTCGAATTCCAGACTGGCTCCCCCTGGCGTCAATGACAAACCAGATAGACCTGAAAATCCAGGAGCCAATAATAAACCAAACAGACCGCAGAGACCTGGCGTCAACGACAGACCAGAAAGACCGGGAAAGCCAAGCGCAAACTCGGGATTTGTCGGTCCTAATTCAAACGAGGAAGTCAACAGACCGGAAAGACCAAACGTGAACGCAGGTTCGGTCAAGCCGAACGCTGGAAACGGAATTAACAGGCCTGGAAGACCAGAATCAAATTCGAGACCGGCAGGTTCACGCCTCGGCGCTAATTCGACCTTTTCAGGAACAACGCCCGAATCGACAAGGCCTGATAGACGAGGGGTGACGCCGATAACCGGAACTCCGACTACCAACACGCCAAGAAGTCTTGGAACAATGTTGGAATCGCCTGAATCTGCCGCTAACGTGAGGCCTGTGCCTCCAAACGCAAGCGGAAGCAATCAGAATCCTTCGACAGCGGCGTCTGCACGGCGACAAGGACGATTTGGAGATTCGTTCGGAGTTGGCGGAATGCGACCTGGCGACGCAATGACGCCGGAAGCGCGTCCAACTGGAAGACCTGCGTCCATCTCAACAAACATTGAAAACCGAGGGACGTCTCAACCGGGAGGAGCCGCCACGAGAGTTCGTCCCTCAGGATCAGACGGTTTGTCATTGAGTCGACCTGGTTCAGCGACGTCCAGAAGCTTAGAAACCAGTCGAATAGCAAGCGGCTCTTCAGCGTTTCCTCCCCGAAACGATATTTTAGCGCGACCGTCGCCTCCAAACAGCAATTCAACAAGTCGCCCAACTCCACATTCCGCGCTTCGTCCTTCAACGCCGGGCAGCCTCAGCATGTCGCGACCTTCAGATTCACCTAGAAGTATGAATCCGCGCCCCTCAAGTTTAAGCGGATCGTCCGGCGGATTAAACAGACCTGCAGGACCTATAGCCAGGCCTGGCGTTGGCCCCGGTTCTCCCGGCGGTCCCCTTGGCCCGCCTAATCGTTGATTCGTTCAGGATTCGCCGCGTCGTTTTTGTCGAGGCTTTCGCTATACAGAATCCCGAGACCTGACGCTTCGAGCGTCGTCCTCGGGATTCCCTTTTTAAGAGCGTTAGCACGTTCTTTGTCTCATGACGATTTTCACATTAAAGCTCTGGCGCCAGCGACATATTTCGCTATAATTTTCCTCGTGGAATGACTCGGCGTTGTTTTTCCGAGCCAACAACATTCTTGTTACTTGAATTGTTCCAACAAATATTATGTCCAGATACAATCCTTCCGTCGTCGAGCCCAAGTGGCGTCAATACTGGGAAACTAATAAAACTTTTGCCACTCCTCGTCTTCCGCATGATCTTCCAAACAACCCTGAAGGGAAAAAAGTCTATGTCTTAGATATGTTTCCCTACCCCAGCGCGCAAGGATTGCACGTAGGACATCCTGAAGGTTATACTGCAACTGACATCTATTGCCGTTTTATGCGTATGAACGGATACGCTGTAATGCATCCGATGGGTTGGGACGCTTTTGGACTCCCGGCTGAACAACACGCCAAAAAAACGGGGATTCATCCCAGAATAACGACCAGACAAAATATAGCCAACTTTCGTCGTCAGCTTCATATGCTTGGATTTAGCTACGACTGGGATCGCGAGATTGCGACTACCGACGTGGAGTATTTTCGTTGGACGCAACGCATTTTTCTCATTCTTTTCAACGCGTGGTACGACAAGGAACAAAAAAAAGCCAGACCAATAGAAGAACTGCCTATTCCGGACGACGTTCGTGAGGAAGGAGAAAAAGCAGTTCGTCAGTACGTTGACGAAGCCCGTCTCGCTTATCAGATTGAAGCGCCTGTCAATTGGTGTCCTGAACTTGGGACGGTGTTGGCTAACGAGGAAGTCGTGGGAGGAGTTAGCGAACGCGGCGGCTATCCGGTGATGCGTCTTCCGTTACGCCAATGGATGCTTCGAATCACCGCGTACGCCGACCGTCTTGAAGAAGATCTAGCCGATCTGAATTGGTCCGAAAGCGTTAAAGCCTTACAACGCAACTGGATTGGAAAAAGCGTAGGAGCGGAAGTCGATTTCTTTATTGGCAAACCGGAAGATTATAACCAGTGGAAGAATACGCGTAAAGAGAAAGGATTTACACGTAAGCCGGGAGAAAACGTACTGCGAGTTTTCACCACGCGTCCTGACACCCTTTACGGCGCGTCCTATATGGTTATCGCGCCAGAACATCCGGCAGTTGAGCGTCTTACGACTCCTGAACAAAAAGAAACTGTTGAAGAATATCGTCGACAAGCCTCTTTTAAATCAGATCTGGATCGTACAGACCTGGCGAAAGAAAAGACCGGAGTTTTCTCGGGATCTTACGCGTTGAACCCCGTTGATGGAAAACAAATTCCCATCTGGATCGCCGATTATGTGTTAGCTTCTTATGGCACAGGGGCAATTATGGCCGTTCCGGCGCATGACTCCCGCGACTTTGAGTTTGCGAAACAGTTTAACCTTCCGATTAAACAGGTTGTCGCCCCTGCCGAAGGATCTGCGATCTCGCCGGAAGAAGCGGCAAAACTTGAAGTAGCGTTTACTGAATTGGGCGTCGCCGTCAATAGCGGCGAATACGACGGCGTCCCATCCGCTGAGTTCAAGACGCTAATCACAACTAAACTTGAAGAAGCGGGGTTAGGACGTAAAACCGTCAACTATAAATTGCGAGACTGGCTCTTCAGTCGTCAGCATTTCTGGGGAGAACCGTTCCCGTTATTGCGAGAACTTGACGAAGCCGGCGAGCCGACAGGCGTCGTTGAACCGCTTGATCCGTCCGAACTGCCATTGGATCTCCCCGAAGGTTTTTCCTTTGACGCCAATAAACATTCTCCAGAACCTCCGCTTGAACACGCTTCAAACGATTGGCTGTTTGTGGAACGTAACGGTAAGAAATATAAGCGCGAAACCAACACAATGCCTCAATGGGCGGGGTCCTGCTGGTATTATCTCCGCTACCTCGACCCGCATAACGCCGATAACTTTGTCGATCCAGAAATCGAAAAAGCGTGGGCGCCGGTCGACTTATACGTTGGCGGCGCCGAACATGCCGTTTTGCACCTTCTTTACGCACGATTCTGGCACAAGGTTTTATATGACTTCGGGTATGTTTCTACAAAGGAGCCTTTCCAAAGACTTGTCAATCAAGGCATGATCCTTGGAGAAATGGAATACACCGCTTTCCAAACTCAGGACGGCGCCTGGATTTCCGCGCGCGAAGTTGAAGTCGACAAACAGGGCGTCGGAGTACGTAAAAGCGACGGGACGCCGCTGCAATCTGTTAAGTTGGCTCAGAAAGACGTAGGCAAGAACGCCGACAATTACGTTCTGGCGTCGAATCCTGAAATTGTCGTTGTCGGAAAATCGGAAAAGATGTCTAAAAGTCGCGGGAACGTCGTCAATCCAGACGACGTCGTCGCACAGTACGGAGCGGACTCCCTACGTCTGTATGAAATGTTTATGGGACCGCTCGAAGCGGTAAAACCTTGGAATCAAGACGGCGTAAACGGAGTCAGGAATTTCCTTGATCGCGTTTGGCGAATGATAGTCACGACCGATCACGAATCTAACGCCTTAAACGAAGCGATTCAGGAAGTCAGTCCTAACGAAGAACAAAACCGCGTTCTTCACAAAACAATCAAAAAAACAACCGAAGACATTAAGAGTTTGTCCTATAATACGGCTATCGCGTGTATGATGGAATTCGCGAATTACTTTAGTCGTCAAACGGTCCGTCCTATTTCTGTGATGAAACAGTTTGTCCTCCTCCTCTCTCCTTTCGCGCCGCATATTGCCGAAGAACTTTGGAGCTTGTTAGGAGGCGAAACGACCTTGGCCTACGAACCTTGGCCGCAGTGGGACGAAAAGGCTATTAAGGAAAGCTCGATTGTTATCCCGGTGCAAATTAACGGGAAAATGCGCGGACGTATCGAGATTGGCGCCGACGCCGACCCGGCGACTATCGAAGCCGCAGCGCTTGCCGACCCAAAAATCGCAGCGGCGATTGAAGGCAAGACGATCGTGAAAAAGATTATTATACCTGGGAAAATGGCAAATATCGTGGTAAAGGGATAGGCCTCTGACTGTTTATTCGCTCTAAGCGTCGGATATCTCGCTTTCCGACGCTTACTTTACTTCTTTATTAGTCCTTTCCTGGCTTTTGTTATTTCTTCAAACAAGGAGGCACTACGTCCATGAGAACCCATGATTCCAAACGTAACATAGCGCGCCGTTCTTTTCTCAAAGCGACGAGCGCGCTACCCTTAGCGATGTTTTCAACATTTTCTCCTCTTCAACAAACATATTCCGCTGATTCTCCTAATGAACGTTTCAAAATAGGCTTCATCGGCTGCGGCGGCATGGGATCTTGGGACGCGCACGAACTTTCAGAATACGGAGACGTTGTCGCTCTTGCCGACGTTGATTTGAATCACGCGGAAGCATGTCGACATAACCAGGGAGTCGTTCGAAAACCGGAAGAATGTTTTGTTACGCAAGATTATCGCCGCCTCCTAGAACGCGACGATATTGAAGTTGTTGGAATTGCGACTCCGGATCACTGGCACGTGAAAATTGCCATTGAAGCTCTCCTCGCTGGAAAACATGTTTTCTGTCAAAAACCGCTCACGTTAACAATCGCCGAAAACAAGCTGATCCGCAAAGCGGTTGCTCAAACAGGAAAAGTTTTTCAAGTCGGGACTCAGCAACGTCTTATGAAAGATCATTTCATGCTATCCACGTTGATGGTGCGAAAAGGGCTGATCGGAAACGTTAAAAGCGTTACCGTCTATCTCAACACCGGTCCAAAAGGCGGGCCATTCGACGTCGCCGACGTACCCGATCACTTGGACTGGAACTTTTTCCTCGGTCAAGCTCCCTATGTCGAATATCGCCCCCAACGAGCGGCTAGCACTTTCCGATATTGGTACGAATACTCTGGCGGTCAGTTCACGGACTGGGGAGCGCACCACATAGACTGCGCGCTATGGGCGCTCGATCAACTTGGAAACGGACTTGGTCCCGTCTCTTACGAAGCTCGTAGCGTAACTCACGCCTCGGAATTAGACGAAAAAGGCATGCCCAAGGTCGACAACTATTATAATACTGCCGTTAAATTCACTATTGCGGCGGTCTTTGCCAACAACGTTGAAATGATTGTCCAAGACGCTTCATACAACGGGATACTTTTTGAAGGGACAGAAGGTCGCATATTCGTAGATCGCGGTCGAGTTACTGGTAAACCGATTGAGGAGAATCGTCAAAGCGTAATAACGGAAGAAGATTATATTTCTCTCAATAAAGGCAAGCCGATCGAATCCCATAAAGCTAATTTCTTCCGTTGTATCCGTGAAGGAGGCACGCCCGCTTCCGACGTTCTAAGCCACACATACGCGATGAACGCATGCCATTTGTGTGGAATAACGGCTCGATTAGGACGCGCCGTCAAATGGAATCCTAAATCGGAAACGATTGAAGGCGACGACGTCGCCGCTTCTTTTATCGCCCGCGAACAACGCCAGGGATTTGAACTCCCTAACGTATAACAGATGTTGGCGCGCCTATCGCTCTCTTTCGCGGACGTCCGCGAAAGAGAGAAAAATAACTTGGAAATATATATTTTAATTCGTTGAAAAGTCCTGTATAATCCTTGGAGCGTTGGTTTCCTTTTATCGATAAAGGATCTTTTTATAATCTTTCAAAGGAATCATTCAGAGACGTCGCCTGAAAGCATTGCGTTTGAATCCTGGCGTTTATCAGGTTGCGTTTTTGAACACGCAAAATTACTAATGGCCGTATGTTTGCCAAAACTTGTATTTGACGTTCGGAGACGCCGAAGAAACCGGTTAGGAATACCAAAATGAAAAAAAACGTTATCGCTCTGATTCTTGGAGGCGGTCGAGGAACAAGACTGTATCCGTTGACCAAAATGCGCGCCAAGCCCGCCGTTCCAATCGCAGGAAAATATCGTTTAATCGACATACCAATGTCGAATTGCATCAACAGCGATCTGAACAAGATTTATGTCATTACTCAGTTTAATTCCGACAGTTTACACCGTCACTTAGCCTCGTATCGTTTCGACGCGTTTGGGCATGGTTTTGTCCAAATGCTTGCGGCGCAACAGACTAACGACAGCGAATCGTGGTATCAGGGAACGGCGGACGCCGTTCGGCAGAATTTTAAATACATTCAACAACGCAATATCGACTACGTCTTGATACTATCCGGCGATCAGCTCTATCGCATGGATTTTCAAAAGATGATTGAAACCCATGAGAAAAACGGCGCCGACGTTACCATCGCGTCCGTGCCGGTAACAAGAGATCGCGCAACTTCTCTTGGCGTTATGCGTATTGATGAAGAAGGAAAAGTTTTAGGTTTTTTGGAAAAACCTAAAACCGACGAAGAACTCGAACACGTCTTTACCGGCGAGAACTTTATTCGCGATAGGGGCTATGATCCTCAAGGTCGCGAGTATCTTGCCAATATGGGCGTCTACTTGTTCAATCGTTCCACCTTAGTCGAAGCGTTGGAAAAAACGAATTACACCGATTTTGGAAAAGAAGTCTTTCCCGCGGCTATTCGTACAAAAAAAGTGTGCGTTCACCTATTCGACGGGTATTGGGAAGACATTGGAACGATAAGGTCGTTCTACGAGGCCAACCTTGCGTTAGCTAAGAATCCTCCTATTTTCGATATATCGACGCCAGACGCTCCTACTTACTCCAGGATGCGTTATTTGCCCGCTAGTCGCTTTGACGACGCTACCGTGCGCCAGAGTTTTATCGCGGACGGATGTCAAATTGGCGAAGGGGCGGTTATTGAGAATTCCATTGTTGGAATTCGTAGCAAAATTGGTAAGAATTGCGTTATTCGCAACTCAATTATTATGGGACAAGACTTTTTCACGAGTCCGGAGGAAGACGCCGCTGAAATTGCGGCAGGTCGTCCCACAGTGGGCATAGGCGACAACGCCATCATCGACAGTGCGATTATTGACAAAAACTGTCAGATTGGAAGCAACGTCGTCATCACCAATCCTACCAAAGTTCAAAACACGCCGGAGTTGGACTTTGGAATGATTCGCGACGGAGTTATTTGCGTCGAAAAGGGAGCGGTTATTTCTCCGTTCTGGTCCTTGGCGGACACTTTAAAAGAGAAAAGAATCGAAGCTTAGGAAATACTCGTTTAAGCACAGAAAGGCCGCCGCGCAACTACGATAGTCGCGCGGCGGCCTTTTCTTTAACGACGTCAAACGCTCGACCGTTCAGCAAGTCGAGCGTTATATCAAAATCATTCGGGAGAACCGCCGGAAGTCGCTTCTGATTGTTGATTGCCTTGAAGTTGCGCGCGCAACGCTTCAAGAGCAGATCGCGCCGCGTCAGCCTCCGTTTTCGCCTGCTCTAAAGCCTCGTTTAACGCGCTAATCTGGGCGTCGTACTCGGTTTTCAGAGTAGCGTTTTGTTGTTCTGCGGCTTTTTGCGCGTCAATAGCCCTTTGAACGCTAGCTTGCGCCTCCTCTATGCGCTTCTCAGCGTCGGCTTTTGTCTCCACAACTTGTGATTGAAGCGTATCGTTAGCGGCTTTTGCCGCGTCTCGTTCCTTCTCAACCAAAGCGATATTTTCAGAAGCGGCGGACGCCGCGGAGCTCGCTTCGTCAGCAGCCGCCTTAGCGTCGGCTTTCGCTTGTTCTAGCGCAGCTTCAGCCAAATCAGCCTTGTCAGAAACCTCTTTCATTTCGGCGTTAGCCTTATCTAAAGCGGCCTTAGCGTCGGCGTTCGCCTTTTCAAGAGCGTCTTTCGTCTCTTTAAGCTCGTTTTCCAACTTTGCTTTTTCTTCGGCTTCTCTCTTCGCTTTCGCCTCGGCGGCCTCGTCGGCTTTTTGTTTATCGGCCTTCTCTTTTTCCGCTGCCGCTTTTGCTTTCGCTTCGGCCTCTTGGGCGATTTTCTGATTCAATTCAGCTTGTTCGGCAAACGCCTGAGCGTCGAGTTCTGCCTGAGCGACCGCTTGTTCTTGCGAAGCAGCTTTAGCTGTTCCAAAAACGCCAAGTCTTGTCTGATTCTCGACTTTTGGAGCGCGATACCAAACGCCGCTCAACCAATCGGCCAACATTCCAACTTCTTCTTCCGTCATCAAAGCGTCGCCTTCGTTCGGACAATAAGCAGGCATGCGATCGTTTTTCGTTCCGTAATACTTTGGCAACGTCGGATCGGCAATAAACCCGGCAATCCAATCTCGGCTCATGTAGCCTCTAAGATCGCAGGCATGATCGTTTTTCTCGGCCTTACCGTAGAAGGCGTGACACTCTGTGCAAGTCAGGAAATCCATGTCTGATATGGCGGTAGGAGCCAAACCGACATATTCGCCGTCTATAAAAGGACGAATCGACTGTAATTTAGCCTCTTCAGCTAGGACGTCGGCGACGGCGTCGCATGACGCGACAAGCGAAGCGCGAATTTGATCGATATACTCTTGCTCTTCAATAGCGATAGGCTCGTCGTTTCCGTTGAGCGTCGCAAGATAGGAGTCGGTCAAAAACTCGTCGTAATCTTCGTCTTTAACAAGTTCGACGTTATCCTCGTCAATAAGAAGATCGTAGTACGTTTCGTTCGAAAGCATATCGATAAGAACGTCCTTCAACGTCGTTAGAACCGGAACGGGAAGCTGCGGATCAAGTTCCGCGACAAACTCCTCGTCGGCAAATTTCACTTTAATGAGTTCTTTCAATTTGGCGATATACGCCTGACATGCTTCTTCAATAGCGTCGTCTTCCTGATCGCCGTCTTCATTCATAATGATTTCAAGGATTTGAAGGTTTTCGTCTTCTCCGCAAAAATCTTCAAAAACCGATTCCAGAACGTCAAACGCCGGACTGGCGTCGGCGGCTATAACTTTGGCAATTAAACCGTTTCCATTAAGTATGAATTGACCGTCTTCGAGTTTCGAACCGCCGAAAACGCGGCCCTTCATGAAACCGATCATCGTACCCTTTTCGGCAAACGCCGTCTTGCCAAAACAGTCGTCGTCAGCCAGGGTTTCCTCATTAGTGAAACCGCGAATCCACTCGGCGGTATGGGCTCCATATAGATTGGGCGCAGTCGGTTCCGCGCATGGGACTTCGACATAGTCGGGATTTCTCAAATCGTCGTTTTTTGCCGTAAAATTATGGCAACTCGCGCAGTTCTTTTCAAAAAGAATCGGACCTTGAAGAAAAGCGTCGTTTTTAGTCAATTCCAAAGCGCCGGTCTTGGGAATTCCCGCCGGAGCAAACGCCAGTTCAACAGCGCGCTTGGCGGTTCTTTCGGCGTCAGCCACGCCGGCAAGAAATCCAAGAGAATGCTCCAAATCAGCGTCAACAGAACCGTCAGCGCCCTCTATGGCAACGTCGGAAGATCTCCACAAAGCGTTATAGTCGTCAGCGTAAGACAAATACGTAAACACGCAAACGACGATAAACAACAGCCCGGTAACGCCTACGCAAAGGCAGTGCAGCGCCTTTGAACGTCCCAGAATCGGCAAAGCAAAGAAGAACAGAACGAGACAAGGCGGGACGCCAAATATCGCATAGACCATGCCAATTTTAGAGAAAACAGGCAATTTGGTCATATGGTACAACGCACGGAACGACCATTCGGGTCGAGCCGCGTCATAAGAACTCGCCACGTCTACAGGAGCGGTCAATTCAGCGCCCAGATAAGATTCTGCCGGCAGTGTTTGAGCGCGATTCGCAATCTGAGAAGCCGTGAGAGAACGCTGGAACACGAGAAGTAAAACTGCGGCTAAAACAACTAAGCAAACCAAACCGCTCATAAAGGCTTCGCAACTCCAAAAGGGTTTACGTCCCTTGGCAGCGCAAGCCAGAGCGCAAGGATGGAGACCGTCAAATCGCTCTTCCAAAAGGAACAGTTTTCTGGAACGGACGTCGAAATATTTCCAGAAGCACATAACGGCAAAACCGCCGCCGCCAAAAACGCATACGTGTAAAAACAGGAAACGCGTAAGCGTAAGAGTTCCGAATTGAGGATCGGGACCGCCTACCACAAGTTGGTACAGAGGCACGCCAATCACCGGCAATAGTTGCAAGAAGGAAACGCGGGTAATTGTAGCGAAATATCCGGACTGCGACCAGGAAAGCAGATCGCCCGTTAAGCAACTGCACAAAGAAAGCAGAAACATAACAAGAGCGGACCAATAGACAAATTCGCGCGGTCTACGGTAGGAGCCGTGCAAAATCATCGCTAAAACATAGAATCCGGAAATCCCGACAAACAGTTGGGCGGAGAAGTGATGAATCCCCCGAAGCAACCATCCGTAAGGAAGAACATATTGAACGTAAAAAACGCTTTCCCAGGCGCTCGTCGCGCTTGCGGAATAAAACGCCCAAAGAAAAACGCCGGTAAGTCCCTGCAAAAGCGCCAAAAAAACAAGCGCGGTCGGCATAAAACGACAACAACACTTATGCGTTGGAACCTTCCAATTTGCAACAGCTTTAAACGCGGTCCAAAAACCGGTTCTTTCGTCTAACCACTTTAAAAAATTCATTTTATTTATTTCGTTGTTGTTTTCAAATGTTCACGTTTCATTTAATCATGACGTCGCAAACGCGGCGTCGACGAAATGTCTGGAAAAACCCGTCTTTTCGCGACGACGCCTGTCAGACGGGTTTTCTCTCGGAAGTTCCAAGTTGGAAATTCTGATACTTAACAAACACTTTGCCAGTCTCGTCAACGCGAGCTTCAAGATAATCTAACGAGCGAGCGGACTTTGAATTCTCAGGTTGAACTCGCTCGCCGTTCAAATAGAACGTGTCGCCGTGACATGGACAATAAAACAACATTTCCGTTTCGCCTGTCGCCGGGTTCTTGGTCGGTCCAACCTTTACACGACAACCGGCATGCGGGCATACGGTTTGAAAAGCGGCTACGCCGGGAGTTCCGTCCTCATTATCCTTTTTGCAGAGGTAGACAACCCCAATAGTTTGATTAGGCGAAGTCGTCCAGGCGTCGGTAACGTTGTCTAAGACGACAAACTGACGAGGCACTTCGTCCAGCGCGTCATAGGTCGTCAACTGATACTCCTTACCAGAGAGCCCTTCTTGTTCGAGGGGATAAAGAGCCATACGCGCCCCCGCATAGATCGGCGTCGCAAGCGCCGCGGCTCCCATTCCCATCCCTAAAACGGAGAGACAAAAGCTACGACGATTTTGCTCTTCAGACTCAGCTTCGCACTGACAACAACACTTCTTCGTCTCTTTGTCAGAACTGGAATTGCCGGACATTGCAAAAACTCCTCAAGTGAAATATATCAAGTTATAGTAGTCGCTAAACCCAATCATAGTTTTTTCATACCGTCGTGAAAAAGTCGAATGAAAGCTATTAGGCGAATCAACGTCAAAACTTGTTCGGCTATCGCTAACGACGGCAGAAAGCGCTAGCGTCTAGAGTAATATAAATGAAACGAAATTCAAGAGACTATAATTAAAAAAAGATAATTAATGGCATATTCCTATTGTTTTATCCATTTTAACATTCTATTGTCAAACGCCTTTTGACATAGAACCTTAAAACTCAAAAGTTTCGCCTGCTCCGAAGTAGGAAATCTGATTTCTCAAAACACGCTGCACGCGGTCGAACGCTTCAGTGCCGACGCAATGTCCTGCGTAATACCTGGTTGGCCAACAAGCTAATCGTTCAGCAATTCTATCGAGAGAGTTCAAAGGAATTGACTCGCCTCGACTTGGACTCATTAAGTGGAATCCGCCAAACGCTACGTCCGGAGCGCGTCCCAAAATTTCAGCGCATCGAACCATTATATTGACTATTCCTCGATGGGAACAACCGACAAATAAGACGTTACGCCCAGTTTCCGTCGTGACGATTAGATTCTGTTCGTGCTCAAAAGAATCATGCCGAAAAAGATTATCCGAAGTTAAGTCGCGCTTATTGTCGTCATTCCCAGATTCGGTTGAAGCTAACGAAAAAAGGGCGTCGTTTGCTTCTGAACGCAATTCGTTTGTTTTTACGTCGGAAAAAAGGATCTCGCCGTTCGGCAATTTGAGAAAACCCTCGTTAAAGACAATGCGATCGGAGAAACGCTCGTCGGCGTCAAATCGGGGCGTTCCAATATTCTCGTAAACGTTTCCCATCCTTAAGGAAAAATAAGGGCGAAACGTAGTCAGGGTCGCGTATATCTTAGAATCCGCGTTTAATTCGCCAAATCTTTCCAAGCCGCCGGTGTGATCGCAATGACCGTGAGAAAGAATCAACGTTTCAACTAAATTGACCGCAATCCCCAGAGTCTTCGCGTTGCGCGCAAATAGTCCTGATTTTCCCACGTCAAATAGAATACGACGGGATCCGTTCTCAATATAGAGCGAAAGACCATGCTCCGCTTCTACCCCTTCGACTTTCGACGAATCTTCTGCAAGCACGACGACGCGCATCTTATATCTCGTCCCCGAATCGGAAAGCTGACAAAATAAAAAAAGCGCCTCGAAAGACTTTCGGCGCTTGGTACAAGAAACAAAAATGAGCGATATTGGACTCGAACCAATGACCTCCAGCTTGTCGAGCTGGCGTTCTAACCAAACTGAACTAATCGCTCATAAAAATCGGGAGACAACGGGCTCTTCGCCCAACCCTCCAGAACTGTGGCAAGTATCGCATAAAAAGTTAAAGAGTCAAGGGGGAAAATCATTTTTTTAGATTGACGTTGTAGTTATCAGGGGTAACCAAGACGATAGCTTGCCACCGTAAAACGTCGCCCGTCAAATGAAATAAATGCCAGACGCTCGTCGGTTATTGGAAAAAATGAGCAAAAAAGGAAAAAAAACGTCTGCGTCCAATTGAAAGAAACCTCTAAAAAAACTACAATGTCCCGTGGGTTGTAGTCGAGTCAAACGAGCTCTTTTGGCTTTATCTGCTCGCGCTACGTCCTTTAACGGCTTCAAGACGTCTTGTAGCGACGTATTATTATGAAGAGTCGCTTCCGGCGGTTATGTACTACAAAAGACTGGATTTTCCAAATACATGACAGTCGGAATCATATGGTGAGATAGCTTATTGGAGAAAACCAGTGTCGAATAAACGTTATGCCTCTCTAGCCGAAGTTCGCAAAAAGGAGTTTCTGGGACATCCGGTAGGGCTTTGGGCGCTGTTCACCACAGAAATGTGGGAACGTTTTTGTTATTACGGAATGCGCGCTTTGCTTGTCCTCTACCTAATTTCCACGCTGACTGATTCTAACCCAGGTTTCGGCTGGTCTGAAGAACACGCCAATAAGCTATACGGTTGGTTTACCGGACTTGTTTATCTTTTCCCGTTGTTAGGAGGTTTCCTAGCCGATAAGTTCCTCGGACAACATCGCTCCGTTCTTTTGGGCGGCCTGTTAATGGCGGCTGGCGAATTCTGCCTTTTCTATACGGAGTTCTTCCGACAGCATGCAATCTCAACGATTACCTTCGAGAGCGCGCCGGCGGCGTTTTGCTGTTTTATGTTCGGATTATTTCTGATCACGTTAGGAAACGGTTTCTTCAAGCCGTGCATCTCGGTCATGGTTGGAGAACTATACGAGAAAAACGACCCCCGACGCGACAGCGCTTTTAACATCTTCTACATGGGTATTAACGTAGGAGCGCTTTTAGCGCCTTTTATCGCCGGCTCCATCGGCGAAAAAATCAGTTGGCACTGGGGTTTTCTTACAGCCTGCGTCGGAATGCTTTTAGGCCTTAGTTCTTATACGTTGCTCCGTCCGAAATTCCTCGGCACAATCGGGATGAAACATCAAGAAGCCGAACGTCTGGAAAGCGACGACGTCCAAGTTGGCAAGGATCAGGAACAAGAAAAGAAAGTAACAAAGAACTTAGCCGACAAGCCTAAATTGACCAAAGTTGAAATTGACCGTATCGCGGTTATCTTAACGCTTACCTTCTTCTGCATAGCTTTCTGGTCCGTGTTTGAACAGGCGGGAACTTCGCTGAATATTTTCGCCAAAAAAGAAACCAATCGTCAAGTTCCTTCCGTTGTCGGACAGAACGTTCCAGGATTTCTACCGAACCAAGACGAACTTGACGCGAAAATCGCGATGAACGAATTGCGAACAAATTTGTACGAACTCGTCAATTCGTTAGAAGCTTTCGAAGACGATGTTGAAACGCTTCCCGCCACTCTTAAAAACTCGATTTTTAGTCGGCAATTTGACGAGGCTGAAGCCAAAGTCGACGAACTGGAAGCAAGTCTTCCAGAAGAAGAACACAAGATGTTTGACAATAATCTCGCCAAGGTAAGATCTTGTTTTGAAGCGGCTTCTTTCTCCTTAAACAAAGCAAACGAAGCTCGAAAAAAGGTTGGGCTCGACGCTCTTGAACTAGAAGTCGACGATTTTGACGACGCGTACCAAAAGGGTTTGGAAAGCCACAATCTTTTGCTTGCAAAAGTCGAAGAACTCCTCAAAGAGAAGGAAGAAGAACTAAAAGACGCCGATGAGGAAACGGTTCTCGCTATTCGAGAGGGACTTGAAAAAGACGCTATTAAGGCCAAACAGAACGGGTTCCTGGCCGCAGAGAAAGACGCTATCGATCCCAAGACCGCAATTTACACTTTTCCGACAACTTGGTATCAGTCGGTCAATCCGTTGGCTGTCGTAATTTTCGCGCCTCTGTTTAACCTCATTTGGGGATTTTTGCGTCGTCGTAATCTGGAACCTTCCACGCCCGTCAAATTCGGAATCGGATTGGTTATGTTGTCGGTCGCTTTTATGTTCATGGTCGGAGGCGCGCTCCATTCCGTAAAAACAAACGGCAACGCTGGAGCTTACTGGCTGTTGTTTACATACTTGTTCTGCACGTGGGGCGAACTTTGCCTGTCGCCGGTCGGGCTTTCCATGGTCTCTCGCCTTGCTCCTGAACGTTTCGCGTCGCTCCTGATGGGTATTTGGTTCCTGTCCAGCGCCGTTGCAGGTTACCTTTCGGGGTATCTGGCCGCAGTTTTGGGTTCCGGCTCCAATACCGTTTCATTCTGCTTTGGCAAACAGGGAGGCTTGGCAGATTTCTTCCTGATTCTGGCTCTTGCTCCAATGATCGCAGGCGTCGTCGTTTTCATGATCTCTCCTCTACTCCGCAAGATGATGCACGAAAACGAATAACGGCAATTCTATCAAACGCATCGAACGTTTGTTCACGGCAAAAGCTCGAAACGCCCCTCCGTTTCGAGCTTTTGCGTTTCTTTTTTTTCCCGTCGAGCTCTTGTTTTCTCATCCGTTCTCCTCCCCAACCTGCATTCTTCAACGCTTGAAAAAACAAACGGAAGAGTTATAATACGCGCGTTAGACGGGCGCGTGGTTCTAACGGTGAAACGTTTGAACGACTCGGCCCGCTTCAACGTCCGTTCACTGATGATTCGTCCATGTCAACGCAATAGTCAGCGGGATTACGCGACTCTAATACGTCGTTAAAACTCCCAACTTTTCTGAGAGAGTTCCAATGAACGCTTCGAATCGTAATCGCGCGATCGATTCCGTCGCGCAAAGGACAGTTCAACCAGACGCTACGCCAGACGTCGGCAGCGCGCCGGTAGATTACTATGGCAAAGACGTCTTCAGCGCGTCCGCAATTCGTAAATATCTGTCTCGAGGAGCGGCGGAAAAGCTCTTAGCGACCATCCAGGACGGCGCCGAGTTAGATCCTAGCGTCGCCGGCGACGTCGCTCATGCGATGAAAGACTGGGCGATTTCTCGCGGCGCGACGCACTTCACTCACTGGTTCCAACCGATGACGGGAAGCACGGCTGAGAAACACGACGCGTTCCTTGACGTCAACGAGCAAGGAGAAGCTATCATGACCTTCTCCGGAAGCAATCTCGTTAAGAGCGAACCAGACGCGTCCAGTTTTCCTTCCGGCGGTCTTCGATGCACTTTTGAGGCGCGCGGTTATACTACGTGGGATCCCACGAGTCCTGCGTTCGTCAAGCGGAACCCTCGCGGCGCTACTTTATGCATTCCTTCCATATTCTGTTCTTACAACGGCGACGTTCTCGATAAAAAGTTGCCCCTCCTTCGTTCCATTCAAGCGTTAAAACAGTCTGTTTCTCGATTCATGGACTGTTTTCAGGTTCCTCCTGCCAGAACGACGATTACCTTAGGAGCAGAGCAAG
>JAFZNK010000240.1 GCA_017550965.1 Thermoguttaceae bacterium | reverse complement strand
GCGCGAGGACGGCTTCGGACCGTCGCCTTGTTTGCCTGCGGCATACGCGCGACGAGGGCGCGCTTCTGCCTGCGGCTCCAAATGTTGCGTCGACTCCAGTCGACGACTATCCGCCTGCGGCGGGACGCGTTGTGTGCGTTTTGGCGTCGCGTTGTTTGCCTGCGGCATACGCGCGACGAGAGCGCGCTTCTGCCTGCGGCTCCAAATTCTACGTTCACGCGTCGCGTTGGTCAGAATCGGCTCTTGCGAGCCGATTAACCGCCGTTTCGAAACGGCGGCTTTGCGCGCTTCGCGCGGGGACGGCGTCGAACCGTCGCCTTGTTTGCCTGCGGCATACGCGCGACGAGGGCACGCTTCTGCCTGCGGCTCCAAATGTTGCGTCGACTCCAGACGACGACTATCCGCCTGCGGCGGGACGCGTTGCTTCTCAACTGGAGAATTTTCCCAAAGCTTCATTTTAAAGCTTCATGGTGAAGCTTTAGACGAAGCTTTGGGAAACGCGCGCTACCGCTTGCGGCTCTTGTAAATCGACTCGGCTCTTTCGAGCCGATTATCCGCCGTTTCGAAACAGCGGCTTTACGCGCTCCGCGCGGGACGGCGTCGCGTTGTCGAAAGCCGCGGACGTCAATCCACGGACGGTATTGCGTTATGGCGCGGTCCCGACCACGTAAACGCACTCGATCGGGTTGAGTTCGAGTTTCACGGTCGTCGTTCCTTTTTCGAGATCGAACGTCGACTCGATCGGTTGAATCTCTCCGGTCAGGGGGTTCCACGTTTCGAGCGCGTCGAATTGGCCGCGCAACGTCGCCGAGAATTTCGCGGGGCTATTTGACGAGTTGGCGAAGAAGTAGACGTCGAGCCCGTTTTTGACCTTATGCATATACTGGAACATGCCGTCGACGGGGTAATCCCATCTAGGCACGACGTTTAGCGTCGGGATCGTCGCGCCGTCGAGCGGCTCGATTCTGACGTCGGGGACGGGAACGAGATAGTCGCACGCCGCTTTGAGATTCTCCGTCGTCGGCCTGGGTACGAAGACGGCTCTGTCGCGATAGATCGAGTCTTCATACGCGACGGTTTCCTTCGCAAGTTGTTGAACGTACTCGCCTTCTCGATTGATCTCGCGGCACTTGATAAATTCTTCCGGAAGGACGCGATCTTCGTGGCCCGTCGCGATCGCGTCGCGGGGCGCCTGCGTCAACGGGTCGATTCCGAAAATTCGCTCGATTGTCGCGCGGACGTTTGCGTTATACTCGACGCCCTCGGAGGCGATCGACGGAAGTCTTGTCGTCGCAAGCAATTTCCCCCCGGCGTCGTAGTACGCGGCGATTTTTTCGAGGTTCTTCCACGAGATTACGTCCGCGCCCGGCAGAACGAAACAGCGGTACTCTTCCCAATTCAAGGCGGCGTCGAGTTTAAACGTCGTCTGGCCGTCTTGTTCGTCAATTTGAAGTTTCTCGTCGACGATATCCGGATGAATATAGGTGAAGTCGCGCCAAATTCTGGTCGTCAGCTGACTTCCGACGGCCATGTAGTCCGTTTCGCGCGGAACCAACACCCCGCAACGCTGACCGGACAGGAACTGGAACTGGAAGTGAAAGAACGCTTTAAGGTTGTCGATAGGGTAGAGAACGCCGAAGTCGGCGACGTGTCGGCCCCCTTGCAGGAGCAGGCTGTTGCGCGAGACGAATTCGCCGTAGGTCAGGAGGAACCCGTCGAGTTTCGGATTGCGCCAGGAAATCTCGG
Organism: Thermoguttaceae bacterium; assembly: GCA_017550965.1. Classification (GTDB taxonomy): domain Bacteria; phylum Planctomycetota; class Planctomycetia; order Pirellulales; family Thermoguttaceae; genus RUG369. Next base: position 75,463 of record JAFZNK010000240.1, on the reverse strand, counting down.
GCGGAATGTAAACGGTCGCGGGATCCGACCATATCCCGTGCGGGAGCATGACGTTGCCGCCGCGCGCGTAGATTTCCATCGCGCTTCGGAGCATCATCGACGGATCGAACGTATTGTCGCGATAGTTGCCGTAGATTTCGACGAAGCAGAACGGGAAGTCGTAGTTAAACGCCGCCGACGTCGGGACTTTGAACCCGTCGCGCCCGTGGCCGTAATAGTGAATCGAGTCGAATAAGACGGCGTCGGAGCCGCGATGAACCGCCATGCCGTCGGAACACATGTCGATTGGCTGCACGACGTACGGGCCTTGCGGATGCCCGGTCGCGACCACGTCGAGATCGCGTTCTTCGCGCCATTTTTTGACCATGCCGGGATAGCCGTCGGCAAAGAGACGGTTGCGCGTCGTCCAGAGTCGGAATCGCGCGGAGGGCGTTTCGTCCCCGATCGGGTAGAAGAGCGCGGGATAGTCGAGGTCGGGGTCTTTGCCGAAGAGCGCGCGGTACTTGTCGTTGAATTCGAGCGCCCAGTTGCGCGCGCCCTGCGTTTGCTGATTGGTGACGTCGTCGAAGAAAATCGAAGTGATCGTCGTGCCGAAGTTCTTCTTAAATCGTTCGTAGAAGACGTCGTAGGTGAGCGAGAAAAATTTCTTAACGGCGTCGGGGGACATATAGTCGACGATTCCCTTGGGGTCGGTAACGCACAGGAACAGGAAGACTTTCCAGTTCCCTTCGGGGACGTCCCAGACAACGTTTCCTTGCGCGTCGACGCAGTCGCGGATATTGACGCGCTCGTATGTGTCGAGGTTCATCGCGACGGCGGCCTGAAGAACGCCCTCGGGCTTGCCGTAAAGGACTTTGTCGCCGAAGGGGATCGGAGACTTTTCGGCGAATTTCGCGGGGCCTTTGACCGTCCACTCGACTTTGTCGAGCCGCTTCATCGTCGCTTCGGGGAATTGCTCTTTGAGGCGCCAGCCCGCGCTCCCGCTGGGGAAGTCGAGATCGTCGTAGAAGACGAATTTCATGCCCAGTTCGTCGGCAAGATCGAGCGCTTTGCCGTACTGCGTCAAATACTCTTCGGTGAGATATTTAGGCGTCGTTTTGGTCAGCGGCAGGAAGGTGATTCCGCCGAATCCGTTTTCCTTGCAGCCTCCGATAATTTCGCGAATCACTTCGTCGGAGAGTTCGCCGTTGGTGTGCCAGAGGGGCTGGCCTTTGAGCGGGATCTTCGCGTCGGGCAGAATCGACGGCGCCTCGCGGAACCATTCTCTGAGTTGGTCGGGGCTTGCGGCGACGGCGGAAGCGCCAAGCGCGTTTTGTTCGAGCGCCTTGCCGGCGTCGGAACGCGTGTCGGCGGCCAAAGCGGACGTCGCCAGCGCGGCGAGCGTCAACAACGTGGAAAGTAATGTCTTATGCATCATCGGTTCTCTGGAATATGGGGGCTTGTAACGGTTCGTCGCGTCGTATGGACGGCGTTAGGGTTTTTTAGACTTGTTGTTATGCTTTATGAACCATGCGACCGCCGCGGCGGCGCATACGAAGAACATGAAAAATCCCGGATGTTCTTGAAAGACGTCGATAAAGGATATAAAGAGGAAGACGACGACGATCCAGTAGAGGCACGACGATCCACCTTTTTGCGCCTGAGCGGGTTGCGCGGGCGTCGGCGCGGCGTTTTGGGACGTCGGGCGGAACTCGGGCTTTTCCTCGTTGACGACGGTCCGTAACGGCGTTTCGGCGGATTGAACGTTCGCTCTTGGCGCCGGTTTGGATATTTCTTCGCGTCGCCGACGAATCTCTTCGCGCAGCTTGTCGTTGATTTCGTCGAACGGGTCTTTGGAAGGATCGACTCGCCGCGGTTTCGTCGGCGCGGGCTCCGGTTTCTTCGGCGGTTCCGTTTTCGGCCGCTCGGGCGTTTTGGAAGGCTCCGACTTAGGCGGCTCGGGGGTCGGTTCCGGGGGCGTCGGTTTTGGCGACCTGGCGCGAACGACTTCCGGGACGTCGATTTTCATCGGCTCGGCGCGCGAGGCGTATTTATACGGATCCGATTCGGCCGGAGCCGTCGCGTTGAGATCGAGCGCGGCGCTCGTTTCCAGGTCGATCGACTGGTCGTCGATTTTCGGCGGAAAGAACTCGGGCGCGGCCGTCGGCGTCGGCTCGGGCGTCGGTTCGGGGCGCGCGGGCTCCTTTTTCGACTCGACGGGCGCGATTTCAGGCGTCGCGACGTCGGGCGTCGGCTCGGACGTTGCGAATTCCTTTTCGAGCGACAGCCCCGAGATCAGAGCGCCGATTTTGGACGCTTCGGTCTTGTTTCCAAATTCGTTTTCTACAATTGTGTCGGGCGTAATCTCTCCGTTGCGAGCCAGTTCGCGCAGACGCACGGACGCGATCGGCCCTTTTCGCTCGGAGTTTTCGTAATAGTAGAGTTTCATAATCTCGCTCGATATTAAAGTCAGGATCGCCAATCGACGCGCAACGCGCCGTCCCGGCGCTATTGTATCAGACGCGGGCGCGACAATCAACGGCGTCGATAAAAAAACGTCGGCGCGCCGCAACGGGGGCGACGCGTCGACGCGTATGAGAAAACGCCTGGCGAACCGGTCGGATTAAGCCTTGGGTTCTTCCGGGTCTTCAAACGCTTTCTTGACGAGTTCCGGATCGAGTTTCTTAGTAACCCAGCTCACCGGCGGCACGACGAGGAAGGGAACGATCATCGCGATCGAAGCGACGATCGGCGAGTACATTTTCGCGACCTGAGGGCTTTCTCCGAAGAAGAGACCCCAGTAGAGCGCGTTCGAGACGATCAGACCCGTCGCCATGCCGGCGATCGCGCCCGCCTTGGTCGTGCCCTTCCAGAACAGCCCGTAGACGTAGGGCGCGAGGAACCCGCCCGCGACGACCGCCCACGTGAGCGCGGTGAGCGCGACGATCCACGACGGATTGAAGAGCGTGATCAGGTAGGAGCCGACGACGAAGAACGCGCAGCAGACGCGGAAGACGACCAGATGCGTTTTTTCTTTCGCGTTGGGCGCGATATACCCTTTGACGACGTCGACGCTTAGCGCGGACGCGGACGTCAGCGCGAGAGAGCAAAGCGTGGACATCGACGCGGAAAGAACGAGCAGCAACACGATCGCGAGGAACCACGAGCAGTCTTTGAGCGCTTCGACGAGAATCGACGGCACGAGTTTGTTGACGTCGATTTGGCCTTGCGGATTGAGAACGCCCTGAATTTGATCCATGGACATGAGGTGCGAGAACGCGCCGATCGAATAGGCGGCGACGCCGACGACCATCGCGAACGCGAAGCATACGATCGAGCCTTTGACGATCTGGTTTTCGTCTTTGATCGCGTAATACTTCTGCACCATTTGCGGCATGCCCCACGTCGCCATCGAGCTCATGAAGACGACCGACCAGAAGAGCAGGTTGGAGACCGGCTTGCATCCGAGTCCGCCGTCGACGACGGGCGTTTCGGCGATCGCGTCGCGCGCGTGGAAATTGTCGATCGCCTGCGAGACGGCCGCGCCGTATCCGCCGCATTGGCCCGCGAAGTAGCGCCACACGAGCCAGACCATCGCGACGGCGCCGACGAACATGATCATTCCCTGCAGGAAGTCGATTCTCGCGGCGGCCTTGTAGCCTCCGACGACAAGATAGACGCCGGTGACGGCGGTAACGACGGTCAGCGCGACTTTCATGTCGATATGGAAAACCGCCTGGAACAAATAGGTCAAGCCGCCGAACACGCCCGCCGAATACGGCAGAAGGAACAGGAAGATCGCCAGCGCGCCGACGAATTTCATGCCGTGCGAGCCGTATCGCGCGACGAAGAACTCGGGCATGGTGGAGGCGCCGAGCCGACGCGTCATCTTTCGGGTCCGCTTGCCCAGGACGAGCCACGCGAGCAAGCTGCCGAGCACGGCGTTGCCGACGCCGACCCAGAGCGATTTGAACGAGCATTGCCACCCGTACGTTCCGGCAAAGCCGATGAACACGACCGCGCTAAAATACGCCGCGCCGTAGGAAATCGCGAGAATCCACGGGCCGAGCAGACGCCCGCCGAGGAAAAAGTCGTCGGTGTTTTTGGTTTTCTTCATTCCCCACGCCGCGATGACGAGCAGCGATAAGAAGAAAAGCCCCGTGATGATCAGAGGAAAGAGCGGAGCGGACTCGCCGGTCTGTTCCGCCGCGAATAGGAAGGACATTGTGAAAAACTTTCTTGGGGATTCTTTCTGAGACTGGCTATATGCTAAGCGCGAGACGAACGACCGGGGTAGAAGCCGCCTCGACGGCGATTAAGAGCCGGCGCGCGGTCGGGCGCTTTCCGGCTTGTCGCTCGTCGACGGGGCGTCGTTCAGCTCGCGTAAAACGACCGTTATTGTTCTTTTGGGGGGAGGATTCGCACGACTTTACGATTTCCGGCCACGCCCGGCACGTCCTCGACGCGAATACGATCTTCGGCCAGGAGCTGGAGCGCTTCGGGATACGCGACGAATTCGGCTTCGTAGAGAACGCGGTTGCTCAACGCGTCGGTGTCGTCGTCTTCTTCGACCGGAACGACCTTCTGCAGAATGATCGGGCCGGCGTCGTAGTCGTTGTCGACGAAGTGGACGGTGCAGCCGGAAACTTTGACGCCGCGTCGAAGCGCCGCCTCGTGAACGCTGCGTCCGTAGAACCCTTTGCCGCTGAACGACGGAAGGAGCGACGGATGAATGTTCAACACGCGGTTAGTGAATTCTTCCGGGATTTCCAGCAGGGTGAGGTAGCCCGCGAGAACGACGTATTTCACGTGCGCGCGACGGCACAAGTTGAAAATACTGCGGTTGAAATCTTCGGAGTTGTCGTATTCCGAACGCTCGACGACCATCGTCGGAATGTTCGCCTTTTCGGCGTATTGCATTCCGGACGCGTTGGGCGTGCTCGCGATCACCAACTTGACTTCGCAGTCGAGCTCGTTGGCTTCGATTTTATCCAAAATGTTTTTGAGCGTTCTGCCTCGGCCGGAGATCAGAACCGCGATGGGCATTTTTGACGCCATGGTTGTTTCCTTTCATGCCTTAACGACGACGTAAACGGCGACTTTCTCTCCGTCGATTTTGATCTCGGAAGGCTCGACTCCGTCGATCGGCTCGAATCCAAGCTCGACGGCGAGCGTTTCCCCTTTGATATAATCCGCGTGTTTTTGCGCGGCGGCGCGAACGTCTTCGGAGTCCGTCGCGAGCGCGACGACGACGCGGTCGACGTAGTCGCAATTGAGCTCCTTGCGGCGGTCCTGAATCGCGCGCACGATTTCTCGGGCGCGACCTTCTTCGAGCAGCTCCGGCGTGAGTTCGGTCGCGAGCGCGACGACGCAGTTGGAGCCTTGAGCGGCGGCGAACCCTTCTTTGGCCAACAGCCGGACCTGGACTTCGTCGGACGTCAATTCGATCGTTTCGCCGTCCGCGACGACCGCGAGTTTGCCGGACGACGCCATCTCGGCGTTCGCGGCGGCTCCGTCGATCCCCGCGAGCGCTTTCTTAACGCTCGGAAGCTTCTTGCCGAGTTTCGGACCGAGCTTCTTGAAGTCGGGAACAATCGCGTAGGAAACGTATTGATCGGCGCGTTCGACGAAGTTGACCGCCTTGACGTTGAGCTCTTCCTTGACGAGTTCGACGTATTTGGAAATCTCCGCGATCGAGGACGGGTCGGACAGGACGACTTCGATCGCCGAAAGGGGCTGACGAACTTTGATCTTCGCGCCCATGCGCGCGTTGCGCCCGAGCGAGACGATTTCGCGAATTTGCGCCATGCGTTTCGAGAGCGCCTCGTCGACGACGCTTTCGTCGGCGACGGGATAGTCGCGCCAATGGACCGACTGAAGCGCGGCGTCCCCGAAGTTTTCGGTCAGCTGCAGCCAAATGCGCTCGGCCAGGAACGGCACGAACGGCGCGACGAGCTTCGAGATCGTCAGGAGCGCTTCGTACAGCGTCCAATAGGCGTCCGCTTTCGAGTCGGTCGCTTCCCCGGACCAGAATCGGTCGCGGCTTCGGCGCACGTACCAGTTCGAAAGGGAGTCGACGAAATCGGTAATTTTGCCGCACGCGGCGAAGTGGTCGTACGCGTCGAGCCGCTCGTCGACGAATTTGACCGTCATGTTCAACTCGCCGAGAATCCAGCGGTCGAGCTCGGCGCGCTGCGCGATCGGGCGATACGTCTTCGCGCTCGCGAGCGCCCTGGGCGTCAGGTTGCCTCCGTCCGCCTCGACGGCGGCGGGGTCGAGCTCTTTCTCAGGCGCGAATCCGTCGATCTTCTGGTAGACGCTGAAGAAGGAGACGACGTTCCAGAGCCGGATGATGAATTCCGGCATGCTGTCTTTGATCGAGTTTTCGCTGTAAACGATCGAGTTCCACGGGGCCTGATTGGCGAAGAAGTACCATCGCAACGCGTCGGCGCCGTATTTGTCGAAGATTTCTTTCGGGCGTCGGTAGTTCTTGAGCGACTTGGACATCTTACCGACGCGCTTGCTGAACTTGCCTTTGCCAAACGCGTCGAGCGCTTCCTTTTCGGTCAGGCGGATGTCCGTCTTGTTGGCGTTGTTTTCGTACCATTCGGCGAGCATGAGCCCGAGCACGATGCAGTTCCTGAACGGAAGCGGGAACCTGCGCCCGGCGTCGTCGCCGAAGAGAAGCGTGGCGATCGCCACCTGCGAATAGAACCAGCCGCGCGTTTGATCGATCGCTTCGCTGATGAAGTCGCACGGGAAGTTGCGTTCGAAGATTTCTTTTGAGCCTTCCAGATACGGATACCCGAATTGCGCGAACGGCATGGAGCCGGAGTCGAACCAGCAGTCGATGACTTCGGTGACGCGGCGCATTTTCTTGCCGGGCGCTTTGGGGGAGTCGTAGACGACCGCGTCGATATACGGCTTGTGGACTTTGAGGTGTTCCCAGAGTTCGTCGTCTTTTTCCGACCACGCGTCGCCCTTTTCGGCTTTCGCGGCGTCGCGCGCGTTCGACCAGACTTCGGTCCCCGTCACGCCGGGCTTGGCGAGCAGTTCGTCGTACGAGCCGATCGCTTCCTGATAGCCCGTCTCTTCGCAGATCCAGACCGGGAGCGGCGTGCCCCAGTAGCGTTCGCGAGAGAGCGCCCAGTCGACGTTGCCGGCCAGGAAGTTGCCGAAACGGCCTTCTTTGATGTGGTCGGGGCGCCAATTGATCTCGGCGTTGTTCGCGAGCATTTTGTCGACGAATTTCGTCGTTTTGACGAACCAGCTCTTGCGCGGATACTGAATGAGCGGATCGTTCGGCGCGCGCCAGCAGAACGGATATTCGTGCAGGTACTGTTCCAGGAAGAGGAGCAGACCGCGCTCTTTGAGGTTCTTCGCGACGTCTTTGTCGCACTCTTTGACCCAGCGGCCTTCGAAGTCGGGCGCGTCGGAGGTGAATTTGCCGTTCGGAGCGACCGCGCAAATGAGCTCGGGGCCCTGACCGTCGACGAATCGCGCCTGTTGCTCGGCCAGAAGGTCGAAGTCGACTTCGCCGAACGCGGGCGCTTCGTGAACCAGCCCGGTTCCGGAATCGGTCGTGACGAAGTCGGCGGGACACACGCGCCACGCGACGTATTCTTCGCCGCCGTCTTTGAGCGCGCCTTTTTTGTCGCCGAGCGTTTTATAGTAGTAGTCGAACGGAGGCAGGTAGCGCTTGCCGATCAGATCGGTTCCCTTGCACGTGAAGAGCGTCTGCGCTTCGCACTTGACCTTGGCGGCGACCGAGTCGACGAGCGCCGTCGCGATCACGAGCGCGCGTTCGTCTTGTTCGCCGTCTTTGGCGACCAGACGAATCACGGAGTAGTCGAGGTCGGGGTGGACCGCCGCGAACTGGTTGCTCGGAAGCGTCCAGGGCGTGGTCGTCCAGACGAGCAGGTCGACGCCGTTCCACTTGGGATCGTACGACGGCTCGTCCTCTTTGTTCAGCAACGGGAAGCGCACGAAGACGCTCGGATCGCCGACTTCGCGATACCCCTGGCCGACTTCGCCGGCGGACAAAGCGGTTCCGCCCTGCGCCCACCACCAGACGATTTTATAGCCCTGATAGAGCAGTCCGCGATCGAAGAAGTTTTTGAGCGCGAACCAGACGCTCTCGACGAACGACTTGTGGTACGTGACGTACGCGTTTTTCAAGTCGACCCAGAATCCGATGCGTTCGGTCAGCTCTTCCCACTGCGACGTGTAGCGAAAGACGTTTTCAATACAGCGATGCACAAACGGCTCGATCCCGAATTTCTCGATCTCTTCTTTGGAGTTTTCGGCGATGAGCCCCGCGGCGACGAGCTCTTTTCCCACTTCGACTTCGACGGGCAGGCCGTGCGTGTCCCAGCCGGCTTTGCGCTCGCAGAAGTAGCCTTTCATCGTTTTGTAACGCGGGTAGAGGTCTTTGATGGCGCGCGTGAGGCAGTGGCCGGGGTGCGGCACGCCGTTGGCGGTCGGAGGACCTTCGTAGAAGACGAAATCGCCCTTGTTGTCGGCTCGGCGGCGTTTGAGCGACTCCTGATATACGTTAAGTTCGCGCCAACGACGCATGATCCGCTCTTCGGCTTGCGGGAAATTGGCGCCTTGACTCGATCCGGATTCCAACGATCCGTCTGCGGAAAAATTTTGTTCGTCCGACATCTCTGAATACTGCTTTCGTTTACATGACGCGGCGAATCGCGCAACACGCGCGAATCGCGCGATTCCGTCGACGGAATGATAGCGTTTTGACAATAGGAGCGACGCGCGCGATTTCAGGCGAACGCGTCGTTTCAATTCTACCTTTTTTGGCGTCGATAACAAGGGCCGGAGTTCCAAAGAAAGGGCGAAAACTCCAAAAACGCCCTACTTTTCAAAGAGGGCGTCGGGCGTATAATGACAAACGCGTTTTTTGCAAAAACGCGCGCGAGTTTTCGCGTCGCGTCAATTTTGTCGACAACCGTTCTGCGCGACTTATCATGGAACGAACAAAATATCAAGAAGGCGTTATTAAGCGATATTACGAGCATATGCCGGAGATCATGCGTCAGAAGCTCGGCGAGCTGGTTACGGAGCTCTATTTGGCGACGACCGACAAAAAGCGCGAGCAGCTTTGGAAACGCGTCGAGCAGGCGCTCAAAAACCTTCGCGTTCCCGACGCTCAAATTGAGAACCTGATCTCCAAAGCCGACCCCGCTTTGCTCGCGACGTTTATTGAAAAACATTTAGGAGCGATCTGATGATCGACGAAACGCATTTTTCCGAGTCGGAACCGGACGACGTCGCGATCGACGAGCGTTCGGAAGCGTCCGCCTACGTCCATGAAATCGACGAGTCGTTCGAGGTCGACAAGCCGCGAATCGAGCGCGCCGTGCGCGAGATTTTGCTCGCCATCGGAGAGAATCCCGAGCGCGAAGGACTCCTGGAAACGCCCGCGCGCGTCGCCAGAATGTACGCCGAGCTCTTTCAGGGGCTCAATCAGGACCCCGCGAAGCATCTGCAAAAGTTCTTCACCGAAAAGTACGACTCCATGGTGATTGTGCGCGACGTCGAATTCCATTCGATGTGCGAACATCACCTGCTTCCGTTCTCGGGCAAAGTGCATATCGGGTACATTCCCCAAGGTCGCGTCGTCGGGCTGAGCAAATTGGCGCGCGTCGTGGAAACCGTCTCGCGTCGTCCGCAACTTCAGGAACGCATGACCGAAACGATCGCCGACCTGCTCAAAAACGAACTTGGCGCGCTGGGCGTGGGCGTGGTCGTCGAGGCGACGCACTCGTGCATGACCCTTCGCGGCGTGAAAAAGCCCGGCTCCTACTGCGTGACGTCCGCGATGAAAGGCACGTTCCGATCGAACGCGAAAACGCGCGCGGAATTCCTCAATCTGGCGCTGAAAAAGTAGTCGACGCGCGGCGCGTTGATTTTGTCACTTCGAGTTTTTCAGGAACATTATGGCCCCCGCTCAAAAAACTTCCGCGACCGCCCTGGCGTCCGTTTACGAGCCGATTGCGCAAGAGTTGGCGGAAACGACCGAACTCCTCAAAAGCCGGCTTCGCCATATCGACCCCGTCTTCGACCGATACCTTGAGTACTCGTTTCAGCTGGGCGGAAAGAGACTGCGCCCCGCGCTCGCGCTCCTGTGCGGCAAAGCGGCGGGCAAAATCGACAATCGCTGTCGGCTTATCGCGGCGGCTTTGGAGATGATTCACACGGGGTCGCTCGTTCACGACGACATTCTCGACGGCGCGAAGTTTCGGCGCCAACTGCAGACGGTCAACGCGCGTTGGGATTCGCAACGCGCCGTCTTAATCGGGGACTTGCTCATCACGCGCGCGTTCGAGCTTGTGTGCGAATGCGACGACTCGCACGTCTTCCGAACGATGGCGACGTGCTGTCAGCGAACGGTCGAGGGCGAGCTTTATCAAACCGAGTCGGTCGGGAATTTTCAGTTGTCGGTCGACGACTACGTCAAGATCGTCGGGGGCAAGACGGCGTCTCTGATCGAATGTTCGACGTCCCTGGGCGCGTATCTTGGAACCGCGCGAGGCGAAGAACTCGATCGTTTCGCGCGATTCGGTCGAACGCTGGGAATCGCGTTTCAGATTGTCGACGATTCGCTCGATCTTGTCGGAGACGAAAAAGTCGTCGGCAAGACGCTTGGAACCGACCTTGAAAACAAAAAGGAAACGCTTCCGCTCATCTTGTATTTTCAAAACGCTTCGGAACGGGAGCGCGCGGAAATGCTGGGGCTGGTCGAGTCCGGCGTGAAGGCGGAAGATCGCGCGAGCGTCGCGTCGATTCTCAAAGAGTCGGGCGCGATCGACGCCGCGCTTGGCGAGGCGAACAAACTGGTCGACGAAGCGCTCGACGTCGTCGCCGGGTTGCGCGAAAAAGCGGCGAAAGAAGGTCGCGAAAGCGCGCTCGCTCCGTTCGATTCTCTGGAGCGCCTGGCGCGATTTGTCGTCAAGCGCGAAAACTAACCGTTCTTCAACGCGCGGCGCGCGATCGCGCGTCGACGCTCTCTATTTGAAAACATGACGCGACAACAGGGGGATAACAATGGCCGCTGAATATCAATCGATTCGTAAGGAAATCGCCGGCGTTCCCGTCGAGAAATTGGCGACGGAGTTTGGAGGAACGCCTCTTTTTGTCTACGACGCCGACGTAATCAAAGCGCGTTGCGCAAGTTTGCGCGAATTTGGAACCGTTCGGTTCGCGCAAAAAGCGTGTCCAAATCTCGCGATTTTGAAGTTGATTAAAGAACAGGGCGTCAAAGTCGACGCGGTGAGCGCCGGCGAGATCCTGCGCGCGCTCGCGGTCGGGTACAAGCCCGAGGAAATCGCGTACACGGCGGATATTTTCGACGACGACGCGCTCGAGCTCGTCACGGGCAAGGCGTTTGGTTGCGTCGTGAACGTCGGGTCGCCCGACATGATCTATCAGCTGGGTCTTGCGCTTGGCGATCGCGCGGACGGGTTCGAGTTGACGATGCGCGTCAATCCCGGCTTCGGACACGGTCACAGCAAGAAGACGAACACCGGCGGCCCGTTGTCGAAGCACGGAGTCTGGTTCTCGCAAATTCACCAGTGCGTTCAGACGGCGGAGCATTTCGGCATGGATATTACCGGGCTCCACATGCATATCGGGTCCGGAAGCGATTTCGAACATCTGGCGCAAGTGTGCGAGATGATGGAATGCGTCGCGACGGCGATTGGATCGAGAATTAAGTCGATTAGTTGCGGCGGCGGACTGCCGACTCCGTATCATACGGGCGAGGAATATTTCGACGTCGCGCGCTATACGGAGCTTTGGCATAAGTCGATCGCGAGTCTCGAAGCGAGTTTCGGACATAAGATCGAACTGGAGACGGAGCCGGGCCGATATCTTGTCGCCGATTCGTGCAGTCTCGTGACGAAAATCCAGGCGATTAAGAAACAGGAAGAAAACGTCTTCTACCTCGTCGACGCGGGCTTCACGCACTTGCCGCGCCCGATGTTGTACGGCAGCTATCATCCGATCTCGATCGCGTACAATCCCGTCAACGGCGGCCCGACCAAACAGGGAACGCAAGAAGTGATCGTCGGCGGGCCGCTGTGCGAGTCCGGCGACGTCTTTACGCAAGAAGAAGGCGGAGTCGTCGTCAGGCGCGAATTGCCGTTTGCCAACGTCGGCGACTACCTGGTCCTCGAAGTCGCCGGAGCCTATTGCTCCGCCATGGCGTCCAACTACAACTCGAAGTTTCTCGCGCCCGAAGTCCTGATTGAAGGCGGCGTCCCGCGACTTGTGAGAAAAAAACAGTCGTTCGAGCATTTGATCGCCAACGAGATATTTTGAACGCAACCGCTGATCGACCACGCGACGCGTCGCCGCATATCTTCAGCCGCCTTCTAAAGGACGCAGGCGGCTTGTCCGCCGTAGTCCGGCGGCCGCGTGGTTCGACGAATATCCGTTGACGCGCGATTTCTCAATCGGGGCGTAGCGCCGACTCGTCGCTAATATTTCTACGAAAATTGCCTTTTTATCTTGATTTATCGACGAAGAGTCGTTACATTACTCGCAGGGGAATCGTTCCCGTTTGTTAATGTTGATTTTACGCTTGACGCGCGTCGAGCGGCATGAATTTCCGGAAAGTAATCTTAATGGCCAGTCATAACCTTCTTGATCGTCTCGGCAATCTTTTTAATACTCTGACCAACGTTGGAAAAACTCAAACGAGCAGGTCTGGAAGAACCGCGTATCCGCGAAAGAACCACGCTTCGCCAAAACGTTCCGTTTTGCGTCTTGAAGCGCTTGAAAACCGCGAATTACTTAGCGTCGAACCGATGGGAGCCGCGCCGTTTGAAACCGCCGACATCGCGCTTGTCGCGACTGCGTCCGAACAAACGCCGATCGCCGTCTTGTCGGAACAGGATATGCAGGAACTTGTCAGTTCCGGAGTTTTGGAAGACTCGGTGGCGGAAAAGATCGCGTCGACGCAATGGAACGCCGGAAAACGATGGTTTTATTACGACGACGGGCTGTGGGACGGATATTTCAAAGAAGAGGAAGTTCTGATTGATGGGAAACCTCAAAATGAAAAGGTTCTTGTTTGCTATAACTGGTTCTATGATGAAGACGGCGAATTTGTACTAAATGAGGAAGGTTACGAGGATTATCAAAAGAAAGGTCCTTTGCTTCAACTGATCGACGACGCGGCGGATGCGGGATGCAACGGCATGGTCTGGAAATGTTATGTCGATGATCTCGCCGATCCCAATAACCCAGAAACCGAGATACGAACCCTTTTTCTAAAAGCGGTGAAAAATTACGCAAATGAAAGAAACATTGAGATTATTCCCACGATTTGGCTCGTCGGCGGCAACGCGTTTCTTTCTCAAGACCCCAACTTGGTCGAAGGTCTTTTACAAGAGAAAATTCCGATGAAGGTAGGAGGCGGGGAAGACGGGGAAAGCGGTTTTGTTAGAACCGTCGACGATATGGAGAGTTTGGACGTTAGAGATTACAATCCTGACCATCCAATCGATCCTGCCTATTGGACAAAAACAGACGCGTTAAATTTTACGGAGTCAAACCCCGGTTATAACGGCGGAAAATCGCTCCTTGTTACCCTTCCGGGCGACAAATCGGACGGCGTTCAGCGCTCTATCGAAGATTTGCCGGACGGTTATTATTACGTAACTTGCAAAGTAAAGATTCAAACCGCGACAGAACCCGACTATCACGCCGCAGAAGTCATTGTTTATAATCCCGACGATCTCTCGCAATACGCCTATGTCGATTACAAACGAAGCGGCGACAATTATGTTGAAGATGGTTGGGTGGAGATACGTTCGGACACGTTCAGAGTTTCGGCGGGCGTTGTCGGCGTCCAATTGTCCGGATCTGGCGTCGCCGGCGAAATGTATTGGTTTGACGACTTGAAAATACACGCGGCAAATCACGACGTTTATGATTTTTTACCCATTCAGCGCGATGGAACGCCGATCAGGGTCTACAAAAAAGCTGAAAGCGGCGAATACGTTGAAATTGAGCAAACAAGCGGCGAGGTCGTCAATTGGAAACTTCCCGACGACTACAAGCTTAAATACGAATATGGTCCCGACTTTTACGTCGATAAAATCGGCGACGAAAACAATCCAACGTATGTTAAGAGCGTGAATCTTGAGTTTCCTGAGGGGAGTCAAATTCTAGAGGAAAACATACAGACGATCTATGTAGACTATTACAAACCTAAGCCTAATAGATGGGGGGACCAAAAAGCATATTCCGTGTGCTTATCTGAAGAAAAGCTGTACAAACTCATGGAAGACTCTGCTTTAGTCATTCAGCAGACGCTTCAGCCGAAGACCTGGTTTATTGCGTTTGACGAAGTAACCGTCGGCGCAACTTGCGAAACGTGCGCCGGTTCTCACCTTACAACCGCCCAGATTTTTGGAAAAAGCGTCGCGAGACAGTACGACATTATCAGAAACACCGAAGGCGTCGATCCCAACGCCGAGATTGTCGTCTGGAGCGATATGTTTTACACAAAGCATAACGCTCTAGAGCGTTACGAAAACGTCAACGGAAGTCTGGTAGACGCCGTAAACTATATTCCCAACGATCTTATCATCGCCTGTTGGTACGACGATAAAGACAAATCAAAGAACAAGAGCGTTTCAGAAGCCGTCGATATTGTTTCTGCGGACGTTAAAGAATATCTGAACTTCTTTTCCAAAAGGGGTTTTAGAACAATGGCGGCGTCATATTACGATTGGGAAGAGGCTGTTTCCGATATGCCTGCCGATAAAACAGACGCCAATACTCAGGGATGGTTGGACGCGATTGCGGATTCCAACGGGACAATCAACAACAACGTCGGAATGATCTACACGACTTGGGACAATAGGAATTACGCCTATCTCGACCCGTTTGGGAGCGCGCTTCAGCAAGTGGAGGACGACGCGACGCCCATTGCGTCAATCTCCCTTAACACAACGCTTCCGCTTGTTGGAACCGCCCTGACCGCGACCCTCTCGCCCGACGCCGACGCGCAAACTGCGGCGACGTATCAATGGTATCGCAAAGAATACGACGACGGTATAAAAATGACGATCTGGAAGGCTATCGCCAACGCGACGTCGCCGTCTTACACGCCGACTGCCGACGACGTCGGCAAAGAGCTGAAAGTCGCGGCGGTTGGAATAGGGAACTATGCCGGGACGGTTTTTGCCAAGACGAGCCCCGTTCGAAGCGAAGATTCCGGGGTCGCCGATATCGCCGTTTCGAACGCCGGAAAGATTTCGAGCGTCGCTATTGTTCCCAACGGCGCGTGGAGCGTCGACGGAATCGTCTTAACAAACGTGGGCGAAAGCGAATCGGACGACGTCGCGCTGAGTTTCTACGCGACCGTTTCCGGAACGATCGACGAACAGGCGATTTTACTGAAAACGATCGATTGCGGACGTTTGGCTGCTTCCGCCGCCGCGACCGTGTCTTCCGGAACGCTTTTGACTTCCGGGTTGACGCTTGGTCAGGCGTATCGGATCGCATGGAAGGCCGAATGCTCAAACGATAGCGCAACCGCGAACAACGTCGGATTGGCGACAAAAAGCGTAACCGTATGTCCGGAAGCGGAAAACGTCGACGTCGTGGACTTCGATAGGGAATCGTACGCTCCGCGTCAGGGCGACGCGTTTTGGCTGGAAACGTGGTTGAATTCGGGCGCGACAGGACCGAATAAACACGCGTTCTGGTTCGATTTTGGCGACGGAACGTACGTCGAACGAGCCAATTCCGGAGTCGTCATGCCGGGCGATTATCCCAACGCGGCGGGTAATACGACGATTTCAGTCAAAGTCGTCGATTTGACGATCAAAAAGATCGTGGCTAAGGGGACCGCTTCGCTAAATATCGTTCAGGCGACGCCCGCGTTTTATATCGAGCCGGAATCCGCGCTTAACGGAGACGCGCTCATTTTAAGCGTCGAAGCGTTCCTTCCCGTCCCGACCGCCATCAGCAAATGGACGTTTGACTGGGGTTACGGAGAGAAAACGGTTCTCGAGCATCTTTCGCTCAAAGCGAACGCGTCGCATTACTACGCGCCAAGTCAAAAGTTGCGCGTCGTTACGTTGAGCGTTACGCTTGACGACGTCGATTTCAGCGTAACCTTTGACGCCGAAACGTTGCCTCATTGACCGCGCCCAAAAACGCGAAACGCGCGGAACCATTACCGGCGCGAAAGCGCCGCGAGCCGCCGACGCGAGGCGGCGGAGGCCGCGCGTTGGCGTTTGACCGTCCCAACGATTTACGAAAACGCGAAACACATTGCGCGTCAAATCAACATAGACGATTTGAATTTGGCTCGCGTCGAGTTCAAGTCTTGCTCGACGTCCTCGCAGGTTTTTAGTCGACGTTTTTTATTGATTCGTCGGCGCGGTTTTTCTCGTACCTCGGCCGCCGTCGTCTTTCGCCGACGGCTCTCGGCGCTTTGCGCCGGTTCCATTCGCAATGTTTCGCGTTAACGCTTCGGGTTGTTTTTTGTCGACGTTTTTTCTAAAGTCGTCGCTGTTTTTCTCAACCCTCGGTCGCAGTTGTCGTCGCGAACCGGGTGTTCTCCTTCGGACCTTGATTTTCTGTCTACAAGCGTTTATAATACCTTTGCGCGACGCGTTGGCGTCGGATTTGGAATCGGATTAACCTAAGGAACGAAACTATGCGAACGTCCTTTTTAGCTATGTTGGCGACGACGCTTTTACTGGCGTCGTCGGGCGTCGTTTCTGCGCAAGTCTTGCGTCAAAACGACAAAACCGTCTTTATCGAGGCGGAATCTTTTGCGGACAAGGGGGGCTGGGGAATCGACACGCAGTCGGTCGATCTGGTCGGCTCGCCCTATTTAATCGCGCACGGCTGGGGCAATCCCGTCGCGGACGCCAAGACGAACGTAACGTTTCCCGGCGCGGGCGAATATCGCGTCTTCGCGCGCACGCGCAACTGGGTCGCGCCTTGGACGCCCGAATACGCGCCCGGCAAATTCCAAATCGCCTTGAACGGTAAGAAACTCGCGACCGAGTTCGGAACCAACGGCGTCGACTGGGCGTGGCAGGACGGCGGAACCGTAACGATCGCCGCGAATCAGTTGGACGCGGAAATTTCGCTTTGCGACCTGACGGGGTTCGACGGCCGCGTCGACGCGATTGTTTTCACCGCCGACAAAGACTTTACGCCCGGCAACGATCTCGACGCGCTCGCGTCGATGCATAAAGACGCGCTTCGTCTGCCCGACGAGATCCCGGTCGCCGGAAACGGCAAAGTTTACGATCTTGTGGTCGTCGGGGGCGGAATCGCGGGGAATTGCGCGGCGATCGCGGCGGCCCGACTTGGCGCGAGCGTCGCGTTTATTAACGACCGGCCCGTCCTTGGCGGAAACGGCAGTACGGAAGTTCGCGTTCACCTCAACGGCGAAATCAACCTTCCTCCTTATCCTAACCTTGGCAATTTGACGCACTTAATGGGTCCTCACGGCGGCGGCAACGCCGGCGATCCTGGGCTTTACAAAGACAATCAGCGTCTTGAACTCGTCCAGAATGAGAAGAACATCGACTTGTATCTGGGCGTTCGCGTCGATCGCGCCGACGTTGAGAAAGCGAACGATTCGATTCGCATTACAAGCGTTTGCGGCTCTAATATCGAGACGGGCCAACAACTTCGGTTCCTCGGCAAGACGTTCGCCGACTGCACCGGCGACGCGGTCGTCGGGTACCTCGCGGGCGCGGATTTCCACATGGGTCGCGAGGCGAAAGCCGAATACGACGAGCCGAGCGCGCCCGAACAGGGCGACAAGATGACGATGGGGTCGTCCGTTCAATGGAACACCGCCGAGACCGACGCGCCGACGACGTTCCCCGAACTCCCCTGGGCGATTCAATTTAACGAGCAAACGATCCGTCCGTCGATTCACGGCGACTGGGACTGGGAGGGGGGCATGAACCGCGACCAGTGCTTTGAGATGGAACGCATTCGCGACGTCGGACTGCGCGCCGCTTACGGCCATTGGTCGTACATGAAAAATCACACGCCCAAAGGCTGGGAAGACAAAGTGAAGAACCGCAAGTTGAATTGGACGGCGTTTGTCGCCGGCAAGCGCGAGTCGCGCCGTCTGCTCGGGGACGTCGTGCTTCGCGAACAGGACGTCGTCGAAGGGCGTCCGTTCGACGACGCGAGCGTCGTAACGACCTGGTCGATCGATTTGCATTACCCCGAGCCGTCGAATTTGAAGTATTTCCCGCAAGAGCAGTTCCGCGCGATTTGCGAACAGGTCCAAATCAAGCCGTACGCGATTCCGTACCGTTGCTTCTATTCGCGCAACGTCGACAATTTGTTCATGGCGGGCCGCGATATCAGCGTAACGCACATTGCGCTCGGCACGATCCGCGTTATGCGCACCGGCGGCATGATGGGCGAGGTCGTCGGCATGGCCGCGTCTGTTTGCGCGAAGAACGACTGCCTGCCTCGCGACGTCTATCAGTCCCGTCTTGACGACCTTAAGAAGCTGATGGAAGAAGGCGTCGCGCCTCCGACGCCTAAGGCCAACTCGCTTATTCGTCCGAAATGGCTGACGGACGACGCCGTCAACGTCGCGCCGAAAGCGAAAATCGCCGTCGACAGCGAATATCAAAAAGGCCCGAAATACCCCAAAGAAAACATTAACGACGGAAAATTCGATATCAGCGGGAACGAAGGACGCTGGGTCAGCGACGTAGACGGCGGGCATTGGGTCGATATTACCTTCGACGAACCGGTTACGATCAACGCCATGCGCGTGATTTCCGGCCAGGCGGGGGGCAAGACTCCCATCGGCGATTTCAGCCTGATGCGCGAAGAGAACGGCAAGCTCGTCGATATTCCCGGAACGGTCGTTACCGAAAACGAAGCGGTGATTGTCGGTCTGAAATTTGAAGAGGCGACCTCGAAACGATTCCGACTCATGATTACGCAGTCGCCCGGATACCTCGCGCGTCTGTACGAAGTCGAATTCTATAAGGTCGATTGACGCTAAGCCGGGCGTGCAAACGTTAAGCCGGGCGTGTAAACGCCCGGATGGGCAAAACAACGCTTAGCCTAAAATGAAGCCATCCGGGGATTTACATCCCCGGCTTAATCGGGTAAAACAACGCTTAGCCTAAAATAAAGCCGTCCGGGGATTTACATCCCCGGCTTAATCGGGCAAAACAACGCTTCGCCTAAAATAAAGCTATCCGGGGATTTGTTAAGCCGGGCGTGTAAACGCCCGGATGGGCAAAACAACGCTTAGCCTAAAATGAAACCATCCAGGGATTTACATCCCCGGCTTAATAAAGTAAAACAACGCAGCTCCTAAAATAACGCCATCCGGGGATTTACATCCCCGGCTTAATCAAGTAAAACGACGCTTAGCCTAAAATAACGCTATCCGGGGATTTGCATCCCCGGCTTAATCGGGTAAAACAACGCTTAGTCTAAAATAAAGCCGTCCGGGGATTGGCGTCCCCGGCTTAATAAAAGCCGTCCCCGACTTGACAATAACCGTCTGTCTGACGTATAATGAACCGAAAGGGCTTCGGCCCGCAGATAAAGAGGTTTGTTATTATGATCATTGGACCGGTGTTTGCTCGGGAAGCGACAATCGCTCCTCGACGCGATAAAACTTATATTGGCCGCGGAGTTTACGGGGGATTTTTGCTCCTCGTGATCAGCGCGGCCTGGCTCGTCATGAGCGGCTCGCAGCAGATCGTCGACGTCGGCGATTTCGCGCGGTTCGGGTCGTCGTTATTTGGTCTTCTGGCTCCTCTTCAGCTGGTCGTCGCGCTCTTTTTTGGCGCGACGCTCGCGGCGGCGGCGGTCGGTCAGGAAAAAGATCGTAAAACGCTGGTCTTGCTTTTATTAACGCGTCTGTCGAACAGCGAGCTCGTCCTGGGCAAGTTGTGCGCGGCTCTTCTGCAAATTCTTCTGTTCATCGTCGTTTCCGTCCCGATTTTGCTTGCGGTCGCCGCGCTCGGGGGCGTTTCCTACGGGCAAGTGACGCGCGTGGTCTTCGTAACTCTTTTCGCGACGCTCGCGAGCGGTTCGCTCGGCTCGTGCGTCGCTCTTTGGCGCGACAAGACGTTTCAGGCTCTTTCGGCGACGATTCTTATTCTCGCCATTTGGCTTGGTTTTTGGGAAGCGGTTGGATTCGGCGTCTTAGGCTCGACGTGGTTCGGCGTTTCGACCGAAACAATCGCGTGCGCGGCGAGTCCGTGGCGCGCCATTCTCCTCGCGGCCAAACCGGACGATTTTGGCGCCGCCGCGTCTCTTTGGGAAGGCGTTCGCAACGCGCTCGCTCCGGTCGGACCCTTTTTGATCGTCTGCGCCGCGCTGACGTTTCTCGTCAATATGACGGCGATTCTTATGGTCCGAATTTGGAATCCGTCGCGAGAAACTATTAAAAACGCGACGATGGAACAGGACACGTGGCGCCAGGAAGCGATTCAGGCGCGACTCGATCGCGAAGCCGCCGAACGACGCGCTCAAATCACCGGCGCTCGAGACGACAACCCGTACAACGACCTGACCGACAACTTGTTCGCCGTCGAAGAGTCGCTTCACGACGTCGAGACGCGCGAGGGCGTCGCGGGCGTGGCGGTCGTCGCGCGCGAAGTTCTCGCGAAGAAGTCCGGCATGGCGACCGAAGAGTCGATCGCCACCGGCGTCGCGCCCGAGGGCAAATACGCGATCGATCCGTCCGTGTCGTCGAGCGGCAAAGCGCGTCACGTGTGGGACAACCCGATCTTATGGCGCGAGTTATGCACGCGCGCGTACGGGCGTAAGACGTTCGTCGTGCGAATCGTCTATTTCCTGCTGTTCGTCCTGGCGGCGATTTCGCTTCGTCATACGTTCGCGACGGTCGCGACCCCGACGTTCGCGCAGTTGGCGACGCCGACGCTTCCGCTCATTTTGCTCTCGATGTTCCTCCTGAACGCGCAGGCGATCGCGTCGATGACGTCCGAGCGCGACCTGGGCGCGTTTCCGCTGTTGCTCGCGAGCGACTTGCAGCCGAAAGAATTTGTCTTTGGCAAATTGCTCGGCGCGTTCTATAACATGAAAGAGGCGACGATCTTTCCGCTTCTGCTTTGCGGATACCTGGGTTACAAAGGCGCGATGGAGCCGTCGACGACGTTCTACCTGCTCGTGGGCATGTTGGTTCTGTACTTCTTCGTCGCGATGATCGGCGTCCATATCGGGTTGCAATACGACAACACGCGCAACGCGTCGGCGACGAGTCTTGGCGTGGTGTTCTTCTTATTTGTCGGCGTCGCGGTTTGTATTTGGACGATGCTTGCGTTTAGCGGTTCGTTTGAAGCGCAACTCCAGCCGTTCCTGGCGTTTATGCTCGGCGGCGGGGTGGGTCTGTACGTCGCGCTTGGCGCGCGCAACCCGTCCAAAGCGATTGCGCTCGCGTCGTTTGCGCTGCCCCCCGCGACGTTCTACGCCGCCACAAGCTTTATGCTCGGCAAGCCGTTCCTGGTCTTTATCGCCATTGTCGCCGCGTATTTCTTCGCGTCTCTGGCGATGTTGATTCCCGCGATCGACGAATTCGACGTCGCGACCGGCCGCGCCACCGCCGACTAAGCGCTCCGACGGCCGGTACGCCCTACCGCGCGGAGAGCCGTCGATTGGAATCAACGTTCGGCTCGTAAGAGCCGATAAAACTGCCGATTAAGACCAACGCGTCGCCCTGTTTGCCTGCAGCGTCCGGCGGACTTCGCCGCCTACCGCTTGCGGCTCTTATAACTCGCAACGCGTCGCCAAATGAAGCGCGTCCCGCCGCAGGCGGATAGTCGGCGACTGGAGTCGCCGCTCGGCTCGAAGAGCCGAGGCCGACCAACGCGACGCTAAAATTCAACAACAACGCCAAAACAACCGCAACGCGTCCCGCGCAAAGCGCGTAAAGCCGCCGTTTCGAAACGGCGGTCAATCGGCTCGCAAGAGCCGAGCAAACAATTCGTTACGACTGTTTCTCAAATCCGAAATTCTCGATCTTAAGCGTTCGGCAATTCTCAGAAACGACGCGAACCGTCTCTTGGGGAAACCCGTCTTGCGCCTGAGCGTCGACTTCAAGCGTAATCTTCAAGTCGCATCCGTCGAGCGGTCCAAAATGAGAAATCACTTCGTCCAAATACGTCCTTAAATCGCGTATTACTCGTGTGTTGTCCAACGGGACGCTCATAAAGAATCGCGTGTCTTTCGCCGGAGGGGTCTGGACGAGGGATCCGTTCGTGTCGCCGCTTCCGTCGACGGCGCCTGTCTCGCCGGTCTTCTTCTTTGGCGTCTCCGCGGAAGTTCCTTTCGATTCGGACTCCGGACTCGACTTCATTTCCTGAACGATTTGCTTTAACGCTTCCGGAACCTTGACCAAATAATCGCTTGGATGGACGTCAGAAACAGTCTCGTTGTACTTCAACTCGCCGTATCGGCCGTTTTCAAACGACGACGAGAGCGCGAAAGATTCCTTGCCTTCCACTCCCTCGCAAATCGCCTTCTCTAAAACGGTATAATCCGCCAATCGCGGCAAGTAGCAAAAGGTCGTCAAATAGTTCCAGAGCGTCTTGACCTGAATATGATTTTCTTCCTTCCATAGCAGATTGTCCAGCTCCATTTTCAGAGGAGCGGGCGCCCATTTCGTGATTATCTGCTCGTTCTGTTTCATCTTAGACGCGACTTTGCGAACGATCGGCTCGGCGCCGTTGAGTTTTTCGACGTCCCACAAAATGGTTTTCTGGTCCTCAACTTCGGTGCGCGGCACAAGGAGTCGACAATAGACTTCTTTGATTCTGAGATCGACCGCGTCATTGCATCGGGCAATATAGTTGGCGGTTTCCGCCTTCTGAGAAGCGTCAATATCGATTTTGTTGTTGTCGCTATCGTTTTTAATCGACTTCCATGCCAGCAAATCGACGACCGCTTTTTTCAGGTCGGGAAGAAAAACTTCGTCGGGCGCCACAAAAGCCAGTGTGTTTCGATAATTACGTGAAGAAGGACCTCGATTGTTCAGTATCTCTTCCGCCGTCGTCAACGCTTGACAACAGGTCTTTGTCGAACTGTACGAATCGGCGGGGCTAAGAACGACAAGACGCGCGTTTTGTTCGTCCGGAACGTCGCCGGAAGTCGCGGGACAGACGTGAACCCCCGCAAACGGAGACTCTTTTTTGACGTTTTTCAACCGCTGTTCTATTTCGTACTCGACATCGGAATCCGCTATTTGAGAAGCGCGATCCTGAGCCATTTTTCGGACCGAGGGGCGCGTGTCGTACCAGTATCGGTTTCCGGCGGCGTCGGAATACAAATAGTTCAGATTGTTTCGCAACGTGTTGAGTGCGTCGTTGAAATCCGCGATATTGTCGCCGGGCTGAATTACGCCTAAACGAACGCGCGACGCTTCGATTCCGCGAATGCTCTGTCCGCGGACGGTCGGCGCGCTCCCCAACATGATCGTTCGGGACACGCGCCGCGCCGCCGACTTCTTTCCGTAACGACTATTGTTTTTATCCAACTCAAACGGCTTGGCCTTTTTGCCGTCCACCTCGGAGTCGACGATCGCGTTCCACGTCGCGGGAAGATAGCGAATAAGCTCCTCTCTGACGACGGGGACGTTCATCGGAAGGGAGCCGGGCATAATCATCGCTCCGGCGTCGGCGCCCATCCACAGCTCGTGAATGACCGCCGCCATCAGTCGCAAGACGCCGCGCGTTCGCTGGAACCTTTCCAACGTCGCCCAATCTTCGTAGAGACGGTCGAAAACTTCCGGATGAATTGGATAGCAGGAAATCATTCGGTTTTTGTATTCCACCTCTTTGACGACGATCGGGAAATCTTTTTCGTTCTCCTGATACATTCTGCTGAATTCGACGCAGACGCGATCGCGTTCCTCGGGGTTTTTGCAGTCGAGGAAGAGTCTTCGTCGAACAACCTCAAACCCTTCGGTCGCGCCCACGGGCTTCCAGATCGATTCCGTGCGGCCAAACGTGTGTTCGATCGCTTTCGCCGCTCTCTTGCCCCCTTCGTCTTCGCCGATTTCGATCGTCGACTCGGGAATCGACGCGACGACCATGCTGTTCTTGCTCGCGCTCGCCGCTTCGGTAATCTCCTGAATAAAAGAGATGAAGTTGTCGAAAGAACCCGCCGGAAGCGCTTTGGCCCCGTAGATTTTCTTGGCGTACGCTACCAGCTCGTCCATAAGTATGAGACACGGTCCGCACGCGTCGAAAAGATTTCTTAACGCTTCGCTTCCCGGAGAGACTCCTTTTTTGTCCGCCTCCTTCACGTAGTCGTAAAGAGTTGAATCGTTGGCGGCCACGGCAAGTTGGAAGGCGATCTCGCCCCAGATCGTGCTGACGGTTGCGCCTGGCAAATTCACGGGCCGCTTCGACTTAGCCGGATCAATCGCGGTTCCGACGATCACGACGACTTTGGCGCCTGGAACCTGTTTGAATCCAGCTTCATAGAGCACGTCGCGCAGATTTGGCAGTTTGTCGAGCGCGACGCCCCCTCGCGCCATGTGATACAACGCCAATAAACTGTGCGTTTTTCCCCCGCCGAACGCAGTCTTCAGTTGCAGAACCGGTTCGCCGTCTTGATCGCCAAGTCGCCTTGCCGCCTGAACGAGCAACCCCTTGATTCCCTCGGTGATATAGGTGCGCGCGAAGAACTCGACGGGATCGCGATACTCAAAGGCCCCTCGTCCTTGAGCGACTTCGGCGAGATTCGCCGCGAACTCCGCGTTTTTATACCGACCTTCCGCGACGTCCGGATGCGGTTCGATAATCTCCCGCCAGCTGGGAAGTTGCGTCGCGTTGGCGATTTTCCAAACGTCGTTAGAAACTTTCGTGATTTGCGTTGCGACGTTGATTTCCGTCCCCGCCGTCGATCCTTCGCTGTTTCCGTAGCTCAATTCGCGAAAGAGCGCGCGTATTTCGTTCGCTTTCTCCCGGTCAAAATCGTCGCAAAGTCGCGCCATAGTGTCCAACGCGCGCGTCGCGTCGTCTTTGAGGTAGTCCTTTGTCCCCAAATGAGAAACGTCGTTCCTGACGCCCATGAGTTCGATCGCCCAGGATCGGCGGTTGCGAGTCAGCCGTTTTCGGAACAAAACGCCCCATTGACGGTCGATAAGGCGCAGACAGTTCGCTACGTCCAGCGAGTCGAAAAGATCGCCGTCCCCATCAGAAGACGGAAGATCCTGCGACTGCATGTCCAGCGAATTCAGCGCCTGACTTCGCCAGTCGTCTCCGTACTCCATGCTCATTTCCCGAGCGAGATACTTTGCCATCGCCGGATGCAAAATGCGGAAACCTTTTTGAACGTATTCAAGGTTTTCTGTCATTGCGGTTCTCCTCGTCCCCGTCGTTTGTGTCGTTGAGATTGTGTTGATAAAACCCAGCCGTTCCAGATATTATTTGATCAGACGTCCGAAAGTCGTTCGTCTGCGTGTTTGTCAAACAACAATCTCTGTTTAGGTTGCGACGCTTTAAGTTCCGCCGCTCTTGATTGGATTTCAGGCCACGCGACAATAAGGGTGTTATAGGCGTAAGCCTCCTGCGTCCACTTATTACGATCGGCGATCGTATATAGACGATACGCCAAGTCTTTGGCGCGTTCTACATTAGAGCCGAGCATATTATAGATCACCTTCGCGCAACCTTCCACGCCTTCTTTCTCCATGCAATAAGTCAGTTGCTGGCAGAGTTTCCAGACGCAATCTTCATTATGGTGAATATTGCTAGAAAGTTCGGATCGCTCTATTAAATGGACCACGCCTTTTTGAGCGTAGAGCGTTCCATTAGATGCCATGACCGCTACGGACGTGTTCTTTGCTGTGGCAAGCGTGTTGGCGTCACCGAACTTCATGTCGTCGAACGCTACTTGAGTGTAAAAGTCTACGCAGAAACGACTTTCGCTGTCCAGTTCGCCGTCCTGTTCGTTGAAGTATAGATCCAGTTCTTGATTGATGATTTTTAAGGCGCTACGAACGCTCATAGGGTTTCCGTTGGCTTCAAGAACTTGCGCGTATTTTGAGAAGATGCCCATGCCCGGACCAATGGCGGACTGCGCTAGGTCTACGGGGGCAATGTTGCTACTCTGAAGCTTTTGCAGGGCTGGGCGTAACTCGTACTTTAACTCGTTGATGAAGTTACGACGCGTACACACAGGAGCGTCGTGAGGACGCTTGCGACATACAAGGACGATGGACGAAGCAAGAGCGTTAGTCCCGGTTGCAACTTGCCGATTCGCCATTTCGGTTCTCATTGGCCACGTGCCTGTAATGGAAAAACCGGCTTGAATGATGGCCGAAAGCATCGTTTCCCATCCAGACGACGCTTGTCCGTCAGAAGTATCGTCAGCATCGCTTTGTTTATACGCATAATAAATTGTGACAGGGACCGTGTCACAAGAGTACTGGTATAGTTGACTACAAGCAATAAGCATGCCTTTTTCAAAAAACTCTTTTGCGATGCTCGTATTCCCATTATGACGAAATGGCGAAGCAATTAATTCTTCAGCCTTTGGTACGAGCATTGTACGGAATATGTTTGGGTATGTTTCTTTTAAGCTCCTGCGTAACCATATATAGAAGAAATCTGAAAGATCTGCATATCCAATATTGTCATAGTAAGGCGGATCAGTAGACACCATCACTTCTCTCATGCCACAGTCGCTTTGTGCGTCTCGTTGTTGGGCTAATCCGTTGGATGATGCGGGTAAGCAGCAGAGACACTTTACAACCCAGTCAATTGTACTTTCAAAACAGCCTGTTGAATTACTGAAAGGATTACCTTCCGCATAATCCCACGACATCGGCAATGCATGCCTCCCAAAAGTATTTCGTATTTTGACATATCCATTGTCCCACCCGCAAAAACTGCTACTTCGATCTGCTAATCGATCAACTGTAAAAGAGAGATAAACGCCAATAGCCTGACCATATCCCAACGCTCCCAACCCACCATTACAGAGAGATAAATGATCATCATAAAGACCTGTGACTAAAGCATCTTCTTTAACTTTTGCCTGCACTTCTGATATGAGATCGCTGAATGTCGTTAATACCGTGAGTTGCCTGTTTGTAAACAGTTTTTTGTGCTGATCCATTCCATATCCCTGAACACGAAAACCAAGCGCTTTTTCAGGTAAAAATGTCTCGGGGACTCTTTCTGGAACATCGACTTTTGCAGCGTTTTCCTGTTCATCATCCGGCTCGACATATACTCGACCATGTTTGCCATCGGCAACAGTTGCCATAAGCCGAGATTGTATTCTTCTCTGTTTCCCCTCGCTTCGGATGTATTCAAAGTCAACGGAAGAATTACAGTGAAGGCATCTTGCCCCTGTGCGACCGACTGTTCCATCATGTTTAGGCTTGCCCCTTTTTATCGAATAATAGAAGCGTCCCTCAGAAAATACGGGTTCGATATAACACTCTTGTCCCCTTTTTTTTGAGAGGATAAAACTATGCACTAGGGGTGTTTCACAACCGCAAGCTGGGTTTGGACATTTAACAGTTCTTGCCCATATCCAAGCGATAACGGTAGCTTCTCCCCCTCCTTGAGATTCCGGAACTTTAACTTTTGGATAAAGGTGTCCAATGCGCTTAAAAGCTTCCTGTTTCATCCATTCGCCGTAATAACGAACGTCTTCAGCAAGTCCTTTGGCGCCAGTCCAGTCGGCGTCTTTCTTATTGCGCGAGTCTGGGTTTACGGGCGGTTTATTGGCAAAGCGCGGCGGTATTTCAATCATCGCCTTATTGATCATGACCGCCACAGGGTTTAGATCGTGAGCGTGAGCTTCAAGCCCCAGACGTTGCGCTTCCAGAGGAATCGCTCCGCCTCCTGCAAAGGGATCCAACAACGCGGGCGGGTTGTTGTTCGTAGATTTCATGATTTCTGCGCGCGCTTTGTTCAAGACGTCCTTGTTGTTGGAGTTTTCCCAAACAACAAGATCTTCCAGTATCTTGAACAGTCGCTGACGTTCTTTATTCTGGTCTTCTTCGGTAGGAAATTGATCAGGATGCGAGGATGGATCGTCCACCAGAGAAGACCAGATGACGGCGCGCGCCGCCGCTAAGGGGCGTCGCGCCCACCAAAGGTGCAACGTCGAAGGATGTCCATGACGAATCGACTTTTCTCTTGCGGACGCTTCGTTGATTTTTTCCAATGGCAACGCGACTTCAATCAGTTTCTTTGTTAGCATGAATGTTTACTCTTTGCCTTTTATGTATGAGACGGATTTAGTCGCTTTTCCGTCATTCTTGGCATAAGTCTCGGGTCCGCCAAATGAACGTGGATATGTCCTAACCGAATTGTTTCCGCCTTTATTGGTACAGGCAACCGGATTTCCCAACGATCCGGGACGTGAAATAGCCGACGGTTGCGGCGTAGACTTTGGAACAGGCTTTGGGTGGTCAGACGTCTTATTTTTACTCATTTTCATTATTCCATTTCTTTTTTATTGCAAACAAGAAACGACAAACAAACTAATAAAAAGACATGCGACAGCGGCAAAAAAAACGATCATTGACGCGATAATGAGATTACATCGTTTGTCGTTGTTTTTCTTTTTGCTTGCCTGAATCGTCGACAACTGGTCGATCCATTGATAATCGTATTGAGGTTGAAAAGTGTGACAGTTTATATCCGATTCGATTTTTTGAAGGAGTTCTTTGCCGTTAAACATAGTTATATATTTGAATCGCCATTGGGAAATTACGGCGAGTACCATACTTGCAAGAAGGAAAACAAGGACAATCCCAACAGAAAGAAGAATCATATACGATGGAGTATTTGTGTGATCGAGTAGAATTTGAGTAGCCAGTAACAAGGCGGCAGAAGTAACGGAAAACGCCATTAGCATTTGACCTGCTTGATTGACAACGCTCTGTTCTCGTTTTTCTTCTAGCTTGAAGGAAAATCTGGCAAACTCCGCTACATTTTCCATGCGGAGCGTTTCTTGTTCGATTGAATGAGGATCGGGTGTTTTATCAGTTGCGACACCCTGTTCCATTTTTTGCTTACCTTGTTTTTTCTTTTTACTCACAGGTATTTACTCCACTCTTGATAAACGACTTCCGCGCCGTCGATCAAGTCTTTAATGTTGTAATTAACGCTTGTCGCCGAAAAATCAGGATACGTCTTAAATGGCTCTTTCAGATAAACGGTTTGCGTGTTCTGCCCGTCGACTTCCACTAGCGCTAAAATGAATTCGACGGGGCAGTTCAGAGCCCTCAATATCTCGTTTTTGCTAACGGTAACGGTCGTCGCGCCTTTGGCGCGTCCTTTGACCTCAATAAAGCGCAGACAGCCTTTTCCGGTCTGCTTGTCCTCGGGAATCGCCGATTCGACGTCGTAGCCGCATTTCTCGGCGCTCACGTCGGCCGGGACAAATCCCAGGCGTCGCTCGATTTCCATGACCGCGTTCATGGCGGCAAGTTCGACCGCCCGGCGGTCGCTCTGACTGAACGCGTCGGGCGCCTCCCGACGCGTCAGGACTTGAAGAAGTCCCTTGGGGATCACGAGCGCTCCGCCGACGATCACGGGGGGCGCGGCTGAGATCATGCGCTCGACCTCGATTTCCGCGAGCCGCTTTTGCATTCTCGCTTCGAGCTCTTCGGCGCGTCGCGCGGCGTTGGCGGACGTAAGTCGTTGATTTCCTTTGCCCGCCTCCTCTTTTTGCTTGAGTTCGCTCGCGCGATAGTCCCAATGTTGAATCTCCGCCGTCAGGCGCTGTTTGACCGCTTTGGCGATTTTGTCCAGCGTCTGAATTCTGCGGCGTTTCACTTCCGAAAAATGCGACGGAATAATTTGAGAAACGGCGTAGCACTGCGCGCGCTCTTCCACGCCTTGCGTCAGCCAACGCTGATTTCGAACGTAGTCGAAGACGGGGACGCGTTCCTCTTCCGTCAACGCGCGGTAGTCCAGGTACGGCGCGTACCCGGCGTTCGTCGCCGTTCCGTCTTCTTTAAGTTCCACAAAATGAACGTTTTTGGAAATAACGCGTTTCGCGCCGCTCGGCAGGACGACCCCGTCTTGAACGGAGTCTTCAATGTAGAACAACAGGCGCGGCTCCTCGCCGTAATCGGTTTCGTCGACAAAGATCGCGCCGCGCTTCATCGAGTCGGCGTAGCGCTCGCGAATCAGGTCGACCGTCGCTTCCATGAGAGGACGCCCCGGACAAATTTGCTCGGCGGGCTTCAAACCGGGAACGTTGCAGCGATCTTTTTCAAAACAGACGCGCTCGTAACGCTTTAAAACCGATTCTCCAAACCCGATTCGCATATCCCGATTGCGAACGGCAAGGGGAACGGACGTGATTTCGTAGCGTCCCTGTTCGCGCTTGTGGATTTTTCCGCCAAGGGTTTGAAACGCCTGTAAAAAGAACGACTCCACAAAGTGCGGCTGGAGTTTGCGCGCTTCCATGCGTTCCATTTCCGCGCGGATTTCCATGACTTTGGAAAAGTCCATCGAATCTTCCGTCAGGGCGTTTTCGTCGATCAGTTCGCGCAGTTTTTCCGTGTTGACGGAGTTGTCGATCACGCGTTGGAGTCGCTCGAGGACTTTCGGATCGGCGCCGTAGCGAATCGCTTCGACGAGCAGTTCGCGCAACGGCTTGTTGTCGAAGGTGATTTCGCCCAGCACGTCAAAGACTTTGCCTCCCAACGCGTCGCGCTCTTTTTCCAACTTATGGAAGAGCAGTTGGAAAACCATGCCTTCGCGCGTTTCCCGAGAGACAAGATTCCAGAGAGTGCAGATTTCGGTCTGACCGATACGGTGGATACGTCCGAACCGCTGTTCGAGTCGATTGGGATTCCAAGGCAGGTCGTAGTTGATCATGAGATGGGCGCGTTGCAGGTTGACGCCTTCTCCCGCCGCGTCGGTGGCGATCAACACGCGGACGTCCTTGTCCTGTTTGAAGAGTTCTTCGACTTTGCGCCGCTCGTCGCGGAGCATTCCTCCGTGAATCGTCTTGACGGCGTCGGCGTTTCCGAGCAGCGAGCTGATTTTTGTCGCGAGGTAGCGCAACGTGTCGCGGTGTTCCGTAAAGATAATGAGCTTTTCGCGTCGGTCTTCTTTGGCGGACGTAAACTCGTCGGATTGAAGAAGTTTGGAGAGTTCGTCCCACTTGCGGTCCTCTCCGCTGTTTCGAACGTCTTTCGCGAGCCGTTCGAGCTTCTTGAGCGTGTCGATTTCCGCTTCGAGTTCCGCGATCGTTTGCGAAGCGGACGCCTTTTCCGCCAGTTTTTCTTCCTCCTGTTCCAATTCGCCGGAAGAATAGTCGTCGGCGTCGTAACCGTCGTCGTAGCTGAAATTAGACCTATAGTCTTCAGCGCGTTTTCCAATTCGCTCGTCGTTGAGACGGCTTTCCAGGCGTTCGCGTCTTCTCAGAAGCGATTGATAAATCGCCTCGGGGGACGACGCGAGTCGACGTTGAAGAATCGTCAGCGCGAACCCGACGTTGTTCTTGTGATCGCCGGAAAGCTGATCCGCGCGATTGAACTCCTCGCGCACGTATTCGGTAACGGCCTGATACAGTTCCGCCTCGCGCGGCGAAAGACTGTAATTGACAGTGAGGGCGCGTCGCTCGGGGAACAGAGGCGTTCCGTCGAATTTCAACAGATCCTCCTTCACCAACCGCCGCATGACGTCGGAAACGTCGATCGCCTGAACGCTCGATCGCGCGGCTCCCTCAAACCGATCCTGATCGATTAGCGACAGGAACAGATGAAAATCTTCTTCTTTGCCGTTGTGCGGGGTCGCCGTCAACAGCAGGAAATGGCGCGTTCTGTTGGAGAGCAGTCTGCCCAGCTGAAATCGCTTCGTATACTTGACTTCGCCGCCCCAGACGGTGGCGGACATCTTGTGCGCTTCGTCGACGACGATTAAATCCCATTCGGTCGCGTTGAGTTTCGCCTGAATCGCCTCGTTTCTGGCGAGTTTGTCCAGACGCGCGATGCAGAGATCGACGTCGTTGAAGACGTTGCCCTCGACGGAAGATTCAATACGGTCGTTTGTCAGTATCTCAAATTTCAGACGGAACTTGTCATAGAGCTCGTCCTGCCACTGTTCCGCCAAACTGCCGGGGGAGACGATGAGACAGCGTTTCAAGTCGCCTCGGACGATCAGCTCTTTGATGAGCAGGCCCGTCATAATCGTTTTGCCGGCGCCAGGGTCGTCCGCCAGAACGTAGCGCAACGGCAGACGCGGCAACATCTCCTGATAGACGGCGGAGATTTGGTGCGGCAACGGTTCGATCGACGACGTGCGAATCGCAAGATAAGGGTCGAACAGGTGCGCCAAATTGATGCGATACGCCTCGGAAGCGAGCCGAACGTCGTTTCCGTCGGCGTCGAAACTCCACGGAAGACGATCTTCCCGAACGTCGAGACTCGCTTCGTCGTCCCGATACAGAAGCTGATTTCCCAGGTTGCCCCGACCGTCTTTATACGTCGCCTCGAGAACGGAGTCGCCGAACCATTTGACGGCGACGATTCGGACGGATTCGGCGCTTGCCAATCCGCTGACGAGACTGCCGACGGTTAAATCTTCCAATCTGGCCATGTGAGCGTTGCTCCCGTTCCGTCGTCTGGTTTGGCGCTAATTCCTGAACGCCGGTTGTCTGTTCAAGAATCGCCGACGTCATGTCGCGCCTGACGGAACGACGTAATTTTCAATTTGGACAATTCCATTTTTTGCGGTTAATTGTTGTCAATAAGAGGGTAAGAAAAGCGGCGCGATTAACCAAAAGGTATACGTTTTGGCCATGTGTGAAACGTGGATTTTTTAGAGAAAAACAACCTTTTTAAGCCATAAAAAGGTTGTTCTCCTTGCCAAAAAGTCTTGATATTGTAGAATTGTAATAATGGGGTAGTTTAGGCTGTTATTGACCAAAATGTATGATTTTTGACGATTTTCCTTCTTGTTTCAGGAGGACTATTTGGTTTTTGGCTTCGCTGAGAGGACAGCGTAGAAGGACGGTTTTTTTCGCGTCGTTTGGGAGAGATTTGCCGCGGGGCGGCGCGTTGGCTTTATTCGACGCTTTATCGGCTCTTACGAGCCGAACGTCGATTCCAATCGACGGCTCTCCGCGCTTTGCGCGGGACGCGTCGCGGAGGTTTTGGTTCTATTGTTGAATTTTAGCGGCGCGTTGGTTGGCCTCGGCTCTGACGAGCCGAGCGGCGACTCCAGTCGCCGACTATCCGCGCTTTGCGCGGGACGCTTCTTTGCTGGCGACGCGCGGCGTGTTATAAGAGCCGCAAGCGGTAGGGCGCGAAGTCGCCCGGACGCTGCAGGCAAACTGGGAAGCACGTTGACTTTAATCGATGGTTTTATCGGCTCTCCGCGCATTGCGCGGGACGCCTTGCAGAGATTTACGCGTTGTTGTTGAATTTAAGCGGCGCGTTGGTTGGCCTCGGCTCTTACGAGCCGAGCGGCGACTCCAGTCGCCGACTATCCGCGCTTCGCGTGGGACGCGTCGCCTTGTTTGTCTGCCGGTAGCGGCTCTCATAAAATTTTTTTGGAAATTTTTGAAAATACCTATTTACACAGTAGGATTATAGTGTATTATTGTCGATAAGTTGATTGCGACGGTTCGGGGAAGTTGAAAAAACGGCCTTCGAACGCGGAATCGCCGGGCGGTCGACCTTTTGAGCCGAGACCTGACAGGGGGGAATCGCTTCATGAAGACGCGGCGTTAAGGCGCGTCTTCAACCGCCGGCCCGAAAAAATATAATAACAACAGTCAATTAACATTCGCCCCGGACGCGGCGTCGCGATGATCGCGTCGGGGCCGGAACCGTAAGAAACGAAGAAATCATAAGGCAGAATCATGGCAAACGTTTACAAAAGCGCGATCGAACTCATTGGAAACACCCCTCTCGTCGAGGTCGTCAATATCGAAAAAGAACTTGGGCTTGAAGCGACCGTTCTGGTCAAGCTCGAATATTTCAACCCCGCCGGAAGCGTCAAAGACCGTATCGCCAAGGCGATGATCGAAGACGCCGAAAGCAAAGGACTGCTCAAAGAAGGGTCCGTCATTATCGAACCGACGTCGGGGAACACCGGGATCGGGCTCGCCGCGATCGCCGCCGCCAAGGGGTATCGCGTCATTCTGACGATGCCGGAGACGATGTCGGTCGAACGACGCAGTATTTTGAAGAGCTACGGCGCGGAAATCGCGCTTACCGAGGGCCCTAAGGGAATGAAAGGCGCGATTGAAAAAGCCGAAGAACTCGCCAAAGAAATCCCCAACAGCTTCATTCCCGGCCAGTTCGTCAACCCCGCCAACCCCGCGATTCATAAAGCGACGACCGGCCCGGAAATCTGGAAAGACACGGACGGCAAAGTCGATATTTTCATCGCGGGCGTCGGCACCGGCGGCACCGTCACCGGCACGGGCGAATATCTCAAAGAACAAAACCCGAACGTCAAAGTCGTCGCGCTCGAGCCGGAAGATTCGCCGGTTCTCTCCGAGGGCAGAGCGGGCGCGCACAAGATCCAGGGAATCGGCGCGGGATTCGTGCCCAAGGTCCTCAACACTAAAATTTACGACGAAGTTTTCAAGGCGTCGAACAAAGCCGCGTTTGAAACGGCCAAGCTTCTGGCCAAAAAAGAAGGAATCTCCGTCGGCATTTCGTCGGGCGCCGCGCTTTACGGCGCGATCGAGTTGGCGAAACGCCCGGAAAACAAAGGCAAAGTCATCGTGGCGCTCCTTCCGGACAGCGGGGATCGCTACTACTCCACCGCGCTCTATACGGACTGAGCGCGCTTTCGACGGGAAAACTGATCGCAACGGTTCGTTAACAAAGACGTTAAGACACAGCTATTGCAGGAAGGAACGGCGACGGTGAAAGTTTCGACAAAAGCGCTTTACGGCGTGTTGGCGCTTGCCGATATCGCGCTCAATTCGGAAAACGGAGCCAGCGTGCCCGCTCAGGATATCGCCGAACGGCAGGACGTTTCCAAGAAGTACCTGGAACACATTTTATCGATGTTGAGGCGCGCGGGGTACGTTCGCGGGCGTCGCGGAATCAACGGGGGCTACGCGCTGGCGCAAGATCCCGGTTTCATTACGTTGTACGACGTGTTCAGCGCGCTCGACGTGTCGATTCTCGAAGGAATGGAAAACAACGAGAGTCGGTCGACCGGATGGCTGCGCGAAGCCGCGAACGTCTGCCTGTGGGAAAGAATCAACAGTTTTCTCGTCGATTTTACCAAAAACATGACCCTGGAAGATTTTATCGGCGAGTGTAAGAAAAGGGCGCCGAGCGCCTGGGACATGTACGTCATCTGAGCGCGAACGACGCTCCCGGCGGCTCCGCGAGAAGCCGTCGAGAGCATAGAAAGGGACAAAAGCGTCGGTATGGAACGCAAAAACGGATTCAACACCAGGTTGCTGCACGACAAAACGTCCCTCGGGTACGCGCAACGCGAAATCCTGCCCCCCGTGTCGCAAGTCAACGCGTTTCGATACGAATCCGCAGAGGAACTCGAAAGGGTCTTTCAGCACAAGAGCGCGGGGTTCGCGTACACGCGCGTCGGCAATCCGACGACGGCGGCGTTTGAACGCAGGATCAACGAACTGGAAGGGGGAGTCGGCGCGGTCGCCGCGAGCAGCGGCATGGCGGCGATCACGACCGCGCTTCTGACCGTCGCGCAAAGCGGCGACGAAATTATCGCGGGAACGGGGCTTTACGGCGGAACGATCGATTTGTTTCGCGACTTCGAAAAACTCGGAATTCGCGTCGTTTACGCGCGGGAAACGTCCGAACGGACGATCAAAAGTCTGATCACAAGCAAAACGAGGGCGATCTTCGCGGAGTTGATCGGCAATCCGTCCCTGGCGATTTTGGACGTTCCCAAAGTTTCCGCCGTCGCCCACGAGGCGGGCGTTCCGCTGTTCGTCGATTCCACGACCGCGACGCCGTATCTGGTCAGGCCGCTGGAACTTGGCGCGGACGTCGTGATTCACTCGACTTCGAAATATATCAACGGCGGAGGCAACTCGATCGGCGGGATCGTCGTCGACGGGGGCAAATTCCCATGGGATTTCAAGAAGCACGGGGCGTTGTCGGATTTTTCCAAATACGGCAAGCTCGCGTTTTCCGTAAGGTTGAGAACCGATTTATGGGAGAATTTCGGCGGCTGCATGGCTCCGACGAACGCGTTTCTGAGCTATATCGGCGCGGACACGCTCGGGCTGAGAATGGAACGAATTTGCCGCAACGCCGAAGCGCTCGCCAACGCGCTGTCGGAACTTTCGGACGTCGATGTCAACTATCCGACGTTGCGAGGGAACGCTTTCGAACGGCTTGCCAAAAGCGAACTTGGCGGACGCGGAGGCGGGATCCTCACGTTCCGGGCCGGTTCGAAAGAACGCGCGTTTAAGATTCTCAACGCGTTGAAATTCGCGATTATCGCGAGCAATATCGGGGACTTGCGAACGCTGGTCATTCATCCGGCGTCGACGCTGTACCTTCATTCGAATCGCGAAGAAACGGAAGCTGCGGGCGTGTTCGACGACACGATCCGCGTCAGCGTCGGCATTGAGGACGTCGACGACCTTGTCGACGATTTTATCTCGGCGATTAAAACGAGTTTATGACAATGAACAACGATAGAATGGCGATTGAGGACGCGCTTCTGACGCAGATCCTCGAAAGCGCCGAAAGAGCCTATCCGCTCGAATGTTGCGGGGCCTTGTTGGGCTCCGCCGACGGGACGGTTACGGAGATTTGGGAGGCGCGAAACGCCGTTTCGGAAGAAAACCGCGGCGTCTGCTTTTCTATCGATCCGCTTGAACTGTACCGTTGCGAAACGGAGGCGGAAAAACGAGGCGTTCGGATCGTCGGGTTCTACCATTCCCATCCCGACGCTCCGGCGCGATTGTCCGAAGAAGACATCAAGGGAATGATTCCGAACATGACGTACGTCGTCGTTTCCGCCGTCAAAGGAGCGAGCGCGGACGTCAAAGCCTACAGGAAGAAACGCGATCGACGCGGAAAAAGACTGATTATATAAGGATCGACACAAGAAGCGGATTCAATCATGAAGATTTATGTCTCGGGAGCGCTGAAATCTTTTTGTTCAAGAAACGCGGAAATTGAAATTCAGGGGAACACGATTCGCGAGATCCTCGACGGTCTTGTCGACGAGTACCCGGAAAGCGCGAAGATCGTATTTGACGACGAAGGAAAACTAAGGACGTTTATCAGGGTCTACGCGGACGAAGAGGATAAAACCGACCGGGCGCGCTGGGACGACGACCTGTCCTCTCGTTCCAAAGTTTTGTTCCTTCCGCTGATCGCGGGCGGCTCTCCCGCAAAGAGCGTTATTTCAGACGAAAGGAGAAAAGACCAGGTCCTCGACGACGAAGAAGTCGAGCGGTTTAACAATCATCTCCTGTTGAGGGAGATCGGCGTCAAGGGCCAAAAGAGACTCAAGGCCGCAAGAGTCGTCGTCGTCGGAGCCGGAGCGCTCGGTTCGCCGGTAATTCAGTACCTCGCGGCGGCGGGGGTCGGAACGCTTAAAATCGTCGACTTCGACGAAGTGCTGCTGAAAAACCTCCAGTGCCAGGTGATTCACGGGCTTCGCGACGTCAAGCGCCCAAAAGTCGCCTCGGCGAGGGATTCGGTCAGAAACGTCAATCGGAAGCTCAACGTCGTCGCCGAAAACGTCAGGCTCGACGCGGATAACGTCGGCTCGGTCGTCGAGGGATACGATCTGGTCGTCGACTGCTCGGACAATTACAAGACCCGATACCTGCTTAACGACGTCTGCGCGTTGCGAGGAATTCCCCTTGTGTTCGGCGCGATCTACCAGTTCGAAGGGCTTGTAACCGTCTTGAATTACGACGGCGGCCCGTGCCTGAGATGCCTGTTTCCCAATCCGCCGGAGCCGGGGCTGCTCCCGACCTGCGCGGAAAGCGGTTCGGCGAGTCCTCTGCCGGGAATCGTCGGCAGCGTTCAGGCGAACGAAGCGTTGAAGTTGATCGTCGGAATCGGCGAGTCGCTTGTCGGCAAGATTCTACAGATCGACGCGCTCAACCTGAAGTTCAACCTGCTCAACGCGGCAAAGAACGGCGACTGCCCGATTTGCGGTTTCGAGCCTTCGATCTCGGAAGTCGAAGATTTCGACTACGAAGAGTTCTGCGGCTTGAAACAACAGGAGGACGAGGAGCCGATCGACGGAATCACGCCGGAAGAGCTTGCGACCAGAATCGAAAACGGCGATCCGCTCACGATCGTCGACGTTCGGGAGCCGCACGAACGCGCGATCCTGCGTTTTCCCGGCGCGATCGCCATACCGATCGGTCAGCTCGCGCGGCGTCAAAACGAACTTTCGCCCGACCGCGACCTTGTGTTCGTCTGCCGACAGGGCCAGCGCAGCGTGTTGGCGATCAACACGTTGCGCGAGGCGGGCTATCAGGGCCCGATGCTTTCGCTCCTTGGAGGAATCGAAGCGATGAAAGACCTCGTCTTTACAAACGAAGGCGGCATGTTATAATCCGAAACGAGAACTGCCCCAAATCATTTTTTAGTCAACTAAAATAATTAATCCACTAGGAAAATGGAGATCGTAAGAAATGTCGAAAGAACCTGAAAGAACCGTTTCGGGCGTAAGAACGGTTTCGAACGTCAACGCGCTCGGTCCGGCCGCCGCGTACAACCTTGCCGACGTCGTCAAGACAAGACCGCAGTTCGGCGCGCTCACGCCAAAATGGCTGACGAAATTTCTGGAATTCAAGGGGTTGGCTTCCGGTATTTACCGTGTGAACAAGGTCGTTGAAGGAGAGACTCCGCTCGACGTTTTGTGCAGCCAGACGAAAAAGACGGATATTATTCCCGACGGATTCGTTCAATATGAAACGCAGCCGCGCGAATACCGACTCAACTCCATTTCGACGATCGTCAATATCAACACGGCGATCGAAGACGTCTACAGCGCTCCCTACGATCAGGCGCAGGAACAGCTGTCGCTGGCGATCGAGTCGTTGCGCGAACGTCAGGAAAGCCAACTGATCAACAACGACGACTACGGGCTCCTCAAAAACGTCGTCAATTCGCAGAGGATTCAGTCGAGAACCGGCGCGCCGACTCCGGACGATCTTGACGAACTCATCTCCAAAGTCTGGAAGGAACCGTCTTTCTTCCTCGCTCATCCTCGCGCGATCGCGGCGTTTGAACGCGAATGCACCCGACGCGGCGTTCCGCCCGTGGTCGTCAATATCGCCGGCGGCGCTTTCGTCACATGGCGCGGTATTCCGATCGTTCCCACGGACAAACTGCTTGTCGACGGCCTGAAGAATCCGACCTCTCAAAGCGGCAAGACGAATATCCTTCTGATCAGAACGGGCGAAGCGAAACGCGGCGTCGTCGGACTGTTCCAGGCAGGGCTTAAAAACGAACATTCGCGAGGTCTTTCGGTTCGGTTCCGCGGAATCGACGACAAGGGAATCGCCTCGTATCTCCTGTCGCTCTACTGCTCGGCGGCCATTCTTGCCGACGACGCGATAGCGGTTCTGGAAGACGTGGAGGTTGGGGAATACTATGACTACGACTGATCCAAACGCGACGCCGGAAGAATTGGCCGGAGCCCCCTCCGCGCTTGAATTGACCGCGCTCGCCAACCGACTGTTTCCCGACCTGACCGAAGGGGTCGATTCGGCCGCCGCCTACGCGGAGACCGTCCCCGTTCGGCCGGAAACGGTCGCGATTCCCGGCGGCGCCGGGTTCGACGCGTTCGACTGGCAAAGTCCTTTCGGCCTTCCTTACGCCCAGAGCGCAAACGACGAGGCTGTTCAGGCCTACGCTCCCAAAGTCGTTTCGCTCGAACAGGCGAAGGAGGCCGAAAGGGCGGCTTCCGCAAGCGTTTACGCGAACGCGGCGCCTGACGAAGGAGCGTCGAGAAACGATTCCGTGAGAATTGGGAGCAAAACGCTGACGCAAATTCGAGACGATTTTCCGATCCTTTCGGAAAAGATCAACGGACGTCAACTCGTCTGGCTCGACAACGGCGCGACGACGCAAAAGCCGCGCGCGGTGATCGATCGAATCTCCTATTTCTACGAACACGAAAATTCCAACGTGCACAGGGGAGCGCACGCGTTGGCGGCGCGATCGACCGACGCTTACGAGAACGCTCGCAATATCGTCAAAGATTTTATCGGCGCGGGCTCGTCGGAAGAAATCGTGTTCGTTAGAGGAACGACCGAAGCGATTAACCTTGTCGCGAATTCCTACGTCAAGCCGACGCTGAATCCGGGCGACGAAATTATCGTTTCGATTCTGGAACATCATGCGAACATCGTGCCCTGGCAACTGATCGCCGAAAAAACGGGCGCGGTGATCAAGGTAATTCCCTGCGACGAAACGGGTCAGCTGATCCTTAGCGAGTACGAAAAACTGTTCACGAGCCGAACGAAATTCGTGGCGACGACCCACGTTTCCAACGTGCTCGGAACGGTGACGCCGATCGAAGAACTGATTGCGATCGCGCATCGTTACGGCGTGAGAATCCTTATCGACGGCGCTCAGTCGATCGCGCATATTCCGGTGAACGTCTCCGCTCTGGACGCGGACTTCTTCGTTTTTTCCGGACACAAAGTCTTCGCGCCGACGGGAATCGGCGTCGTCTACGGAAAGAAGGAGCTCCTCGACGCCGCGGAACCATATCACGGCGGCGGCAACATGATCGCGGACGTTACGTTCGAAAGAACGATCTACAACGCTTTGCCGAACAAATTCGAGGCGGGAACCGGCAGCATCGCGGACGCCGTCGGACTCGGCGCGGCGCTCTCGTACCTGTCGGAAATCGGCATGCCCTGCGTCTATCGCTGGGAACACGAGCTGCTTCAATACGCGCTTCGCGAAATGGCGACGCTGCGCGGCGTTACGACGATCGGAACCGCGCTCAATAAAGCGTCCGCGTTCGCGTTCAAAGTCGACGGCTATTCCGACGAGGAAGTCGGCAAGCGACTTAACGAGTTTGGAATCGCGGTGCGAACAGGACATCATTGCGCTCAGCCCGTCCTCAGACGGTTCGGGTACGAAAGCGCCGTGAGACCGACGCTCGCTCTATACAACTCGCCCGACGATATCGACGCGCTGGTCAAGGCGTTAAAGTCGTTCGTCTGAAACGTCGGTCGCGACGTCAAAAGATCGGAACAACACGCAAATAGAGGAACAAAATGGAGGAGATCGTTAAAGAAGGAGAGGTTCGAGAGATTGTCGAGACAATCCTTGCCGACTTCGACGGCGGAAAGAATATCGACGCGGTCAATATCGACAATAAGCCGGACAAGTCGGAAGTCAGGGAACTGCTGGACAATCTCTTTAGATTGGTCTTTCCCGGATATTTCAGAGAGCGATCCTTTAAGTACTACACTCCCCGAAACAGTCTGGCCGTAACGGCGGAAGACACGTTCTACCGCCTGAACGAACAGGTTACGCTTGCGCTGGATTTCTGCAAGCTCAGGGGCGTGATGACCGAAGAGGATCGGAAAAAGGAAAGCTACCGTATCTGCAAGGAATTCTTTAAGACGCTCCCCAGGATCCGAAGCTACGTGGAGACCGATCTTCTGGCGGCGTTCGACGGCGACCCCGCCGCAGGCTGTCTCGAAGAGATCGTCCTGGCGTATCCGGGGCTGACGGCGGTCGTCGCGTATCGGCTTGCGCACGAGCTGTATCTTTTGAAAGTCCCCGTTATTCCGAGATTAATGACGGAATACGCGCATGCGGAGACAGGCGTCGACGTTCATCCGGGCGCGTCCATCGGGAGATATTTTTTCATCGACCACGGGACGGGGATCGTTATTGGCGAAACGGCGGAAATTGGCGAGCATGTCAAGATCTATCAGGGCGTGACGCTCGGCGCGTTGTCGACGCGAGGAGGTCAAAAACTCTCCGGTAAGAAGCGTCATCCGACGATCGGCGACAACGTCGTCATTTACGCGGGCGCGTCGATTCTTGGAGGAAACGTCGTAATTGGCGAAGACTCTGTGATCGGGGGCAACGCTTTTATTACCTCGTCCGTTCCGCCGAGGACGAAAGTCAGCGTCAGGAGTCCGGAAATGGAGTACCGAACCAACGACAACCGACTCAAGACCGAAGAATTAAAACCCGGCGACGAGTGGTTTTATATTATTTAACAATTGGAGCCTTTTACAGGGAGCAGAAAGGATAACAAGATGAAAATTACCGTAGCGGGCGTTCAAAAAGACGTCGCGGAAGGACTGACCGTAGCCGCGCTCATCGAACAGGAAAAAGTCGAAACGCCTCAATACGTTACCGTGTCGGTGAACGAAGAGTTTGTCGACGCGGACGCTTTTGAAAGTCGCGTCTTAAAAGAGGGCGACGACGTGGAATTCCTGTACTTCATGGGAGGGGGGCGATAACGGTGTTTACCAACGAACAGCTCGAGCGCTACTCCCGGCACATCATCCTCAAGGAAATCGGCGTCAAAGGGCAGAAGAAGCTCCTCAACGCCAAGGTTCTCATTATCGGAGCCGGAGGACTCGGCGCGCCGGCGGCGATGTACCTCGCCGCCGCGGGCGTCGGAACGATCGGAATCGTCGACGCGGACGTCGTCGATTTGTCGAATCTCCAGCGTCAGGTTATTCATACCACGAACGACGTCGGCAAGAACAAAGTCGACTCTGCCGCCGAGACGATGCGCGCGATCAATCCCGACGTTACGGTCAATACGTATTACGAGTACGTCAGTTCCGAAAACGTCATGGATTTGATCAAAGACTACGATTTCGTTCTCGACGGAACCGACAATTTTCCGGCGAAGTTCCTGATCAACGACGCGTGCGTCATGGCGAAAAAGCCGCTCAGTCACGCCGGAATCATTCGGTTCAAGGGCCAGCTCACGACGATTCTTCCGGGCGAAGGACCGTGTTATCGGTGCGTTTTCAAGAATCCGCCCCCAAAAGACGCCGTCCCGACGTGCAAGCAGGCGGGCGTGATCGGCGCCATGGGGGGCGTGATCGGGTCGTTGCAGGCGATGGAAGCGGTGAAATATATTTGCGGCGTCGGCGATCTGCTCGTCGGACGGCTCCTGACGTACGACGCGCTGAAAATGGAGTTCCACACCGTCAAGTTGCCGCCGAGAAACAAAGGGTGCGCCGTCTGTTCCGACAATCCGACGATTACGGAACTGATCGACTACGAACTCCCGACCTGCGAATTTCATTCGTGAAGCAAAGGAGTCAAACGGTGAAAATCCTGCTTAACCAATCGGATTTCGAAAAAATGCTCCGCTGCGCGCAGTCGGAACTGCCGAACGAAGCGTGCGGTTTAATTGCCGGAACGGATCGGGACGACGGCGTCCGGGAGATCAAAAAGGCGTATCTCCTGACGAACGTCGATCATACGAACGAGCATTTTTCAATCGATCCGAAGGAACACCTGGCCGCGATCAAAGACATGAGAGCCAACGGACTAACCCCGTTAGGCAATTGGCATTCGCATCCGGAGACTCCGGCGCGTCCTTCCGAAGAGGACAAGAGACTCGCCAACGACAGTCGCGCGAGCTACTTAATTCTCTCGCTGGCGGACAAAGACGCCCCGACGATCAACGCGTTTCACGTCGAAGGGCCGCAAGAGAATAAAACGGTAAGAAAAGAAGAACTGACGATCGTCGACGACGATCAACAATAAAGGGAGCAAACTATGGAAGAAATCAATTTCAACGTCGACGAAAAAGTGGACGTTACCGACGTCGTGTGCCCCGTCACTTTCGTCAAGACCAAAGTCGCGCTCGACGAACTCGACGAAGGGCAGGTTCTGCAAGTTCATTTGAACGCGGGAGAGCCCGCTCAAAACGTTCCAAGAAGCGTTAAAGACGAAGGACACGAAGTCCTGAAACTTCAGGACAACGGAGACGGAACGTTCGAGCTGTTCATTAAGAAAGTCGGCGACTGACCGACAAGCGCGCCGACATAACGCGCTTCTCCAGCAGCGGCGTCGCAACTCGCTTCCATAAGCGGTTCGGCGCCGTTTCTTTATTAAGGCCCGGACGAGCGCTCCTTCTTCAAATTGAACGATTGTTAACAAGCACATAATCGTTATATCTGTAATAATTGATACTATCTGAATCGTTAGTCTTAAAAATCTCTGACAATCAACCATATTTCTGAGTAGTCGTTCCTCGTAAGACGATACTACCGACGCCATGCCGGAATTTGCGACAAAACGCCCCGAAGAGGTAAGCGGCGGCGGAAAAGTCGGCTTTGTCGTGAGTTGTTAACGACTCTGCGCCTGTCTGTCAGGAAAAGATTTCCGAAGGCGTCAGGGATAGGTCGTCGGCGACGTTTCGAACGGGTTGAAACGTCGGACGTCGAGAATATGTCGATTCAACGGAGTGAAGCAACGATGAACAGACGTCAAAAAACCTCTTGCAAGAAAAGGTTTCTACTCCTTGCGTCCGTCCTTTTAGCGCTTGGCGCCAACGAGACGATCGGCGCCGAACCGCCCATCTATATTCCGAAGGAGATTCCGCGAGTCGCGCATGTCCCGCAGGATCCGGAGCCTGAGGTCCAGGAAGA
Organism: Thermoguttaceae bacterium; assembly: GCA_017550965.1. Classification (GTDB taxonomy): domain Bacteria; phylum Planctomycetota; class Planctomycetia; order Pirellulales; family Thermoguttaceae; genus RUG369. The sequence continues at coordinate 30,892 of JAFZNK010000240.1, read as the reverse complement.
GATTTTGATTCAGGAGTCTTCGGAAGCTCCGGTTCCCGGCGATCAGTCGGCTGATCTTATTAAGCGCGACGCTCTTCAGGACGCAAATTCGCGGGGCGATTATTTTACGAACGACAATAAAGGCGTTCCCGGCGGGACGTCCTACGGACCGAGCGTGTACGGAGACGGCGGAGCCTACGCCGACGGCGGCGTATGGTCCGGATTTATGCGAAACGCCGAGTTTGACGCCAGGGCGATCGGCATGCGCGGCCCGATCGACGGCAACGATCAGGGAAACGCCGGTCTTGATTGCGCGATAAATTGGGGAAGCGAACAACCCGTTTGGCGCAACTGGCACGTTCAGGCGGGGGCTCGCGGAGCGTTTACCGACCTTAATGGAACGGGGTCGGGCATGGTCAATTCAAGCGACGCCGTCCACTCGCATAATCAGGTTTTTGGAACCTTCGGCGTTTATTATCGCGCTCCGGCCGGTAGCGACGGATTTTCCGGGGGCGTCGTCTACGATATTCTAAGTCAGAGCGGCAGTCGCAATTACGAACTCGGCCAACTGCGAGCGGAATTGTCGTTTAACTCCGCGTCCGATTTTTGCGAACTTGGGTTCCGGGGAGCGTTTGGGTTAAACGAAGATTCGTTCGAATACTATTTGTTAGGCATCGTTCCGACAGAAGCTAAAGCGGAAGCTTCTTCCTATTACACGATGTTCGCTCGCAAACGCCTCGTGGAAGGCGCCGAAGCGACCGTCTACGGCGGCGCGACCGAATGGGGCGAGGGCTTGCTTGGCGCGGAAATCAAAGCGCCGCTGAGCGACAGTCTTTCGCTGAAAGGTTCCGCCGGTTGCGTGTTTTCCAGAAATCGCGGCATGATGCGTAGCGTCAAGCAGGAAGAAGGCTGGAACATCGCCGTCGGATTGTCCTGGAGTCCGGGCGGAAAAGCGCGATTGGGCGCGGATATGGGAGGTCCTCTCTTCGAGGTCGCCGACAACGGCAGTTTCTTGCAGAATTATCGCAGGAGTTCGTCAAGCATGGGACCGAACTTCAACACCGACTCGGAAGAACCGTAAACGGCCAGGCGTCTCCCGGAACCGCCGCTCCGCCGCCGTTAAACCCCGACGCGAGAACGCGCGAAACGAAATCGTTCCGCGCGTTCTTTTGTCGATTGGCGTTTAACGCGCTTATCCAACCGAGGCGTTGAAACTTCGTTTTGAATTAAGACAGAGTTTCAGCGCCTTTTTTTACGTTTTCAAAAGAATCTCCGAGTTTGACCAAAAGAATCAAATAATTACCTATTTCTCTGGTCTGTAAATTTTATAACGCCGATATTGCTTACACTAGTTTACGGCAAAAGCCCAAAAGGGCGAGCGACGCCAACGGAAACGACGGCGTTTGGGAGCAAATATGGGAGCAGTATACGACCGACTGGTCGTTCGCTTCGTTTTCCTTGGAACATGTCGACGCGTCGGAAACGACGTCTTTGTCGTAAATTCTCGACGAACCGTTAACGAATGTCGGAAATAATCCGACAGGCGTCGGCGGTCGTTTGCATCCGGAGTTTCAAAATCGTTTAGAAACGCCGAATTTCAAGAAGAAACGTCGATTTAACGGAGTGAAACGACAAATGAAAATGAATGGAAGAATCTCCTTCAGGAAGAGATTAGCGCTCCCAGCGTCCGTCTTAATGGCCGTCGTTGCGAACGAAGCGTTTGGCGCCGACGCGTCGACCTACTACGTCGCGCAAGTTCCCGCTTATGAAAGTCAAGCCTCTGCCGAAGCGTCCCCTGAGGCCGCTCAATCCGCTTCGACGGCGGCGCAATACGCCCAGCAAATTCCCGAGCAAACTTTTGCGCCATGTTGCCCCGAATACGTTCAACCGTGTTGCGCGGACGCGTTTCAAATCAACGGATACGTCAACGGCGGTTATTTTGGAAACACGTTGGGCGCGGATTCTAACGTGATCAACACGAATTCCGATCGCGGCGGCGCGCTCAACGCCGCGTTTGTATCCCTTTCCAAAGGCGCCGTAACAAACGGTTGCGGCGTCGACTGGGGAGGCGGGGTCGATTTCATGTTCGGCGAAGATTCGAGGCTGTTTCGCGTCGAACGCGGTCTTGACGAAGATTGGGCCACCGGACATAACCGCAACGGCGTCCCGACCTACGGATTCGCCATGCCGCAGGCTTACGGAGCGCTTGCGATCAACAATTGGACGTTTACGGCGGGGCATTTCTTCTCCCCGTTCGGTTACGAAAGCGGACGCGCGGACAAACGGTTCTTCTACTCGCGAGGCCTTGCGTACGACGCGCTTCCGTCGACGTTGACGGGCGGATTGCTGACCTTTTCCGGAATTGAGAATCTCTCGGCGACGGTCGGTTTGGTTAACGGTATTAATCAAGGGTTTAACGACGACGCGGGAGGCAGCCTCTTCGCGGGCAATTTTGTCCTGACTCCGTCGAATCAACTTTCCTTCACCTATACGGTTGGAGCCGGAGACGTCGTAGACGACGGAACGAATAAAGTTTACGGGTGTATTCATTCGTGGATCGTCGAAGTTAAGCCGGACGACCGCTGGACGTTCGCGACGGCCGCCGTCTATGAAGACGTCAATACCGTCGGCGCGGGCGGCATTTCCGAAGCGATTATCGGACAGCATATTTACTACAAGACGAGCGACTGCTGGAAGGTTGGAACGCGTCTCGAATGGGGGCGTCTTAAGCCTGCCGGAGGCGATTTGACTAAGGATTTCGAGATTACGCTCGGCGCCAATTGGTCGCCGGCAGGGTCTCAGAATTTGACGATTCGCCCCGAATTCCGTTACGACTCCTGCAACGTTGAGAAATACGCGAAGAACGGAGACAAAAAAGCGCAGATTTGCCTGGGCGTCGACGCGGTCGCGACGTTCTGACGTTTTCTGAGAAATATTGCCCTTAACGGGAATCCTTTTCATCGTTTGACTCTTCCGGACGTCTGTTTGGAAGAGTCAAGCTTTTTATTATTCTCTTAGTCGCCCTTTACTAGACCTGTTGAATAAATTTATAGTCAGATATTTATATAAAATTTTCAATTGTCTGGCGCTTATAATTAACAGGCGCAGAAAACGTTTGTCAAAAACTTGCGCGCAAACGCCGCCGCTAAACGTCCGACTCGAGAACGCGCGAAACGGAAAAATCTTGTCCGACGTTTAAAACGCCGGACGAAACGCGCGAACAAGTTCAAACGGTTATTCGCAAACGAATAAAACGGGCTCCCACGGTTTGATTTCGGGAACGACAAAACGCCGATACCCCGCCGCGTCGGAAGACGACGCTTTAACGGTTGTTTTGCGACAGGAATAGTCGTAAACGTCGATCGAGTCTTTGTCGGTTTTCAACATGAGCGCGACGTTTTTAATCGGGTCGTAATTGGAGTTAATCGCGATTCCCGCGAAGCCGCCGTCCGCATTGGGCGCGCGCATCCAGAAATTGACCAGGGCGAAGGAGTCGACGTAGCCGGGCAAACGGTCCCGCGAAAGCCAGCGCACGATCGCGCGGATTTGGGATTGTTTGGAGTTGTTGTAGAAGTTGCTCCAGGGATAAAAGCCGTTGACGCACACTCGACCGCCCAAAGAATTTTCGAAGACGCCGACGATTGTTTCCGCCTTTTGATCTCCGGCGTAATCGACGCAGCTGGAGAGCGTCTCCACGTTTTCGTTCGTTTTCTTTAGCGAACAAATAGGCTCACGCCAGAACGACTGACGCAAGTCGCGCGTTCTTCCGGCAAAAGGACCGTTAAGAGGATGCTCCTCAAATTTCTCAATGCCGTCGACGCGAATCTCCCCGTCGTATTCCATGCCCGTAAGGTCGTTCAACGCGTAAGATTCCGGATCGTTTGCTAAATTGAGAGCGTTGACGTCGGTATAGATCCCCATTTGAAAAAGTTTTTTAGCTTCTTCGCGCGTATGATGACTCAGGTAGGCGTGCGATAAGACGCCGACGTTTGTCTGGTCGGGGAGATACTTATAGGCGACGGGAATACCCGCTTCCGAAAAACAGGACGTCAACGCTTGAACCGGGCTCCTGTTGGGATAATAGCCTTCCGTTCTTTCCCAGAGGGGAAAGATTCCAACGTTGGGATTGCGCCCCAAATAGCGAACCGCCAAATCGAAGAACGGTCGTCGTTCCGCAATCTTCGCGATCAAGTCTTCGTACTCGTCCAGAGGCTCGTCGTTGTTCGTAAGGACGTTGAACGCCGCGCCCGTGCACCCCGCCGCAATGTGGGAAACCGCTTCTAAGGTCGTGACGTTGGCGGATTTCAACAGGAACTGATAAGGGAAATTCTCAATTTCCGACTGGATGACGACGACTTCCGGGGGAAGAAGAGAAACCTGTCTTCCAATTTCGTGCGACTTTCCAAAAAGGGCGCTCATGTAGGACTGCTCGTAGAACCCGCCTCCCGGCCGCCAGTAGACTTCTTTGTCTCGATTTGGCCCCGACAGCGTTTTCGCCCAGCGTTCGAAGTCGTACCCTTCGTCGTAACGTTCGCCAGTCATAAAACCGAGCGGCATGTCGGGATCGACGTCGTGAACGGTTTTTTCGATCAGCGCGAACAGCCCGTCGATTGTATCGGAGGTAAACGTCCTGATTTTGGCCAGAACGTCAGGTTCGTTGTAGTGGGCGCGGATAAAATCCCGGTCGATCTCCTCGTCGAACTGTTGCGAAAGAGTCTTCATGCAATTATCGCAAAAACAGATCCAGCCGTGCGTTCCGTCGGAATCCAACATGTGGATAACCCGAACGTCGTCGTCGATCCAAATATAATCGGGCCCGGCTTTTGCCGCCGCCGTATAAACGCGCCGAATTCGTTCCCGAAAGAGGTCGTTGTTGGGGCAAAGGGTTCCTTCGGCGATTTTGCCGTCCATCGTCTGCGCCCTAGGAAATTCCGGGCCAATAGAATGGGGAACGTTTTCCGGATGATGGCCGAGCGTGCACATCAGATTGATCCCCGCGCGATAACCGCGGGCGTGGGCTTCGGCGATTCTCTGTTTCAGAAGAACGCATCGACGTTCGAGTTCGTCGTCGGGAATCGGCGTGTGCGTTTTTTGCGTGAAAAAAGTAAGCTCGTCGGCGATTCCGGGATATTTGCCGAGTATTTCGAGCAGTTGCGCGAATCGCGCGTCGTCCGTCCAGATATTGCAGGGTATTCTAAAGCAGACGGAAGCGCGCGAGAGTCGCGCGGCCTCCTGAGCCGACGACGAAACGGAGAAAAAGAGTCCGAACAAAAGCGCGACATAAAGCGCTAAAAGTTTTTTTGAACGTTTCATAGCTGTTGTTTGTTTGTCTCTAATAGTCAATTAAAAAGAAGGACGCCTTTGGAATCGCAAAAACCGCGTCCGACGTCTGAAAACGCCGGACGCGGCCTATGGGGAGACGATCGTAACTCTTGCGCCTAACGAGTCTCCGATTGCGAAAGATCCACGGTAAAATCAAGCGAAGTCCCGATCAAAAGGATCCGACCGCATGATGCGCTCCTATAAGCCCTCGCGCGTTTTAGCGTGTAGAAAGAGACGGAAAAATAATGCCGACGTGTTGCGCCGTTTAATTTTTCGTCAAAACGTCGCGGACGCTCCGCCTTCCGGATTCAGCGCCTTGTTGATCGCTTCAGGAGAGAACCCCGCTTGGATCAGAAGGTTGATCGTCATTTCCATTCCCTCCTTCCGTCCTTCTTCGCGTCCTTCCGCGCGTCCTTCCGCGCGTCCTTCCGCGCGTCCCTGTTCCAGACTTTCCTGTTTTTCTTCCTGAATATACGCTTTTTGGAGCGCTTCTTCGTTGAAGAGTTCGTCTAGCATGGTAATCACCTCCTTTTTATGCTCGTTGAGATACCTGACAAGGTAGCCTTTTTCGATGCAAATACGTATCGTTTCCTTCGCGCATTCAACGCCGTTTCCATGATGTTTCCGTTGTTCGTCGTATACCTTGCAAAAACCGACGTATTGTCCGTAAATAGTTCCGACGTCAGCCGTTTTAAGGACGTTAACTTCAAGTTCGAACGAACACACGCCGCTAAAGTAGGTCTCCTTGAAGGAAACGACGTCCGGAACGTCTTCGTCGCCGCTGTATACGACGTAAAGATCCGGCTTTGGCACGTTGAGAAGTTTTTTGGAATGAATGGGCTGATTCGTGTCGGCGAGATACCGTTTGTACGTTTCCGAAAGATAGAACAGCATACGCATTGGAATGTTGCGATCCCAGACGCTTTGCGCTTCGACAAGCAGAACGTATTTGTCTCCAACCGTAAAGCCAAGATCGTTGTAAAGCGCATTGATAAACGTCGATTTAATCGTTCTTACGCATACGTCCCGCGCGTCCGCGTCTTGATCTTCCGGATGAAGGTCCTTATATAACTGAAAAACGTACGACTCGTCGCTGAACAAATCGCAAAAAACGCTGTCTTTGGAACCGCGTTTGGTTGTTTCTTCGGAAGACATTGCCTTTCCTCCATCATTGCTACTACAATTATAGTATGAGAAAAGAATTGGCGTCAAGTCCCGCGCGATAAAAAGTACTCCAACCGACGAAGGTCAGACTCTTGTGGTTTTACGACAATCGCGGGTGAAGAAGCGATCGTTATTTGCAAGTTAAGGGGGTATTTTTTTACAAAATTGCAAAATTTACCCCCTTAAACGCCAAATAACGCTTTGAAGAAATTGCTCGGCGCAAATTGCCCCAATATTTTCCTTCGAACCAAATTCCCTCATGAAAACGCCCGCAACAGCCGATAGTGACGAGAGACGGCAGTCTGTCACGGGAAGACGGAGTCGCGCCGTTAATGTCAACGCATTTCAAGAGACCAACGGAATGGAGTAAAGCGGCAATGCGCAAAGAAATAAGCCTCTTTTCTAAGAAGCGACGTCTGGCGTTCGCAATCTTTTTCATGGGAGTCGTCTCCGGCGCGTCTCATGCCGCCGACAGTCCGGTCGTATACTCCTCGGACGATCAGGACGAAGAAGTCATCCTCACGTTCGGAGAGGAGCAGGAACTCGAAAAGGAACGCGCCGAAAGCGCGGCGACGAATAATTTCGACTCGTTGAACTTTACCTCGTGGGAGTCGCCGGGCTTTTTTAGAAAGATACAATACGACGGGTACGTGAACGGCGGTTTTTACTCCAACACGTACGGCGCGGATCAAAACAGAGTCTTCGCGGGCTCTGAAAGCGGCCTGTCGCTTAACGGCGCGTATATAGCCGTCGCCAAAGAAGCGCAGACGAACGGAAACGGATTCGACTGGGGCATGGGCGTCGACTTCATGTTCGGCGAAGATTCGCGTTTTCTCCGCGTCGAACACGGTCTCGACGAAAAATGGGACACAGGTCATAACTACGGTTTCGCCATGCCGCAAGTCAACGCGACCGTCGCGTACAACAACTGGTCCTTTACCGGCGGGCATTTCTACGCGCCCTTCGGATACGAAAGCTGTCGCGCCGACGAGCGGTTCTTCTACTCGACCGGTCTGGAGTTCGACGCGCTTCCCGGAACGGCGACGGGCGGTTTGTTGACGTACTCCGGATTCGAGAATTTCACGACGTCGGTCGGGCTTGTCAACGGCGTCGATCAGGGGTTTAGCGGCGACGCGGGGGGCAGCGTTCTTGTCGGCAACGTCGTCTGGTCGCCGAGAGAAGAAGCGTCCATTACCTACTCGCTTGGCGTCGGGGATTTTGTCGACCGTCGCTGGAGACACACGTCCGGGAATTTGCATTCGCTCGTCGTCGAGCTTAAACCGGACGATCCGTGGACGTTCGTAACGACTCTCGATTATGAAAACGTCGACGACGAAGGAGGAATCGACGTCGATATGATCATCGCGGGGTATCACGTCTACTACGACGTTAATTCCGACTGGAAAGTCGGAACGCGCGCCGAATGGTTGCGCAATAAGACGGCCGGCTTGCGCGCCGTCAATTATTTCGACCTGACCGTCGGCGCCAACTGGACCCCGGACAATTTCGAACGCTTGTCGGTTCGACCGGAAGTCCGATTCGACGCGAGCGACGCCCGTACTTACGGCTGCGGCGGCAATAAGAAATTCCAGCTTTGCCTGGGCGTCGACGCGCTTTACTCCTTCTGACGTTTGGGTTTGTTCGACTGGATCCGCTTCCGTCTTCCCCAGAAATCGTAAAAGAAACCGCCGGAATTTCGCGTAAGTTCCGGCGGTTTTTGATTCGCCGACGTCCGCGACGACGCGTTGGGCAATCGGTCTTGACGTCGGCGATCGTATTTCCTAAGATGACGGCGTCTTTCTCCCTGGAAGACGTCCCCGACGGAGTCTTGCCGCGGTGGCTCCTCTCCTTTCGTCTCCGTCGGGGATTTTTATTTGTAAAAGGAGTTTTTGTCGACCGCGAGGCCTCGCGGTCGACGTTTCAGCGCCGATCATCCACGACACAGCAGACGACAATGCCCCGGAAAAAGGATCTCTTTCTCAGCCGACTCCTTGCGTTTGTCGCCGTTCTGTTAACCGCCGCCTGTTGGAATCACGCCTCGCCGACTCTCGCGTACGACTGGACTCACGCCGACAGCGATCCCAATAGCGCCGGGAGAAGTCTGGACAACGACGACGATCTGTCTTTCGATTCTATTCTGTGCGCGATAGGTTTCGTCGGCGCCTTCGCCAAATCTTCCGCCGAAAAGGTAGGGGGCGGCTTTGTCGACGTTACGGCGTTAGATCAGACGAAGGCGGGAAGAAAAACTCAGATCAGCGGCTACGTCAACGGCGCCTTCTACGCCAACACGTTCGGGGCGGACTACAACGGCGGAATCAACGCGGACTCCGAAAGCGGATTCTCCCTTAACGGCGCGTATATAGCGGCGTTGAAAGAGCCGGAAACGGACGGAAAACCTTTCGACTGGGGATTCGGCGTCGACTTTATGTTCGGCGAAGATTCCAGGCAATTGCGCGTCGAACACGGACTCGACGAACGCTGGTACACCGGACATAACCGCGCGGGCGATCCGACGTACGGATTCGCCATGCCGCAGTTATACGGATCGGTGGCGTACAACAAATGGACGTTTACCGCGGGCCATTTTAACGCGCCGTTTGGATACGAGAGCGCCCGCGCTGACGAGCGGTTCTTCTTCACGAACAGTCTGTCGACCGATATTCAGCCCGCGACGATGACGGGCGGACTCCTGACTTATTCGGGAATCGAGAGTTTTACAACGACCGTCGGGTTCGTCAACGGCATGGATCAGGGGTTCAGCGACCGGGCGGGGGGGAGTCTCCTTATCGGCAATTTTGAGTGGAGGCCGACGGAAACGACGACGCTGTCCTATTCGTTTGCCGCCGGAGATTATTGCGACCGACGTTTGGAAAACGGTCAACGTCACAAGGGACACGGCAGTTTTCACACCCTGTTTTTCGAATACGCGCCCGACGACCAATGGACGTTCGCCACGACGGCCGACTACGTCAACGAAGACGTCGGTCCGCGCGACGTCAACATAGCGGGCCTCGGCCAGCACGTCTATTACGCGGTTGACGACTCCTGGAAATTCGGCGCGCGCGTCGAATGGCGCCGACTCATGGAGGGCGGTTCGATTCACGTCGACGATTTTGGCTTCGCCGTCGGCGTCGGCTATACGCCCATGGAAATCGAACGACTCTCGATTCGTCCGGAACTCCGATTCGACACGTGCAACGTCGGCAAATACGGGGGTAATTGCGACAAAAAAGCCCAGCTTTGTCTTGGCGTCGAAGCGCTTTACTCCTTCTGACTCCGGGATTTGTTCGGTTGGACCAGGTTCCGTTTCTTCCAGAAACCGTAAAAGAAAACGCCGGAATTTCGCGTTAATTCCGGCTGTTTTTGTTTCGTCGACGCCTGCGACGACGCTTTGCAAAACCGCTCTTGACTTCGGGGATCGTATTTCCTAGAATGACGGCGTCTTTCTCCTTGGAAGGCGTCCCCGACGGAGTCTCGCCCTAGCGGCTCCTCTCCTTTGTCTCCGTCGGGGATTTTTTGTAAATTCGGTTTTTATCGACGTCGACGCCTCGCGGTCGACGTTCCGGCGCCGACCGTTCCCGACATGGTAGACGACAATGCCTCGGAAAAAGGATCTCTTTCTCAGAAGTCGACTCCTTGCGTTTGTCGTCGTTCTATTAACCGCCGTCGGCAACTGTTGGGAAAACGTCGCGCAAGCGCAAAGTCGCGACTGGACTCACGCCGACAGCGATCCCAATAGCGCCGAGAGAAGTCTGTACAAAGACGATGACGACGATTTGGCGGTTTTACTATGCGCGTTAGGCGCCGTCGCCGTTTTCGTCGATTGCGCCTTAAAGACAGGGGACGGCTTCATCGACGTTACGTCGTTAGATCAGACGAGGGCGGGGAGAAAAACGCAAGTCAGCGGGTACGTCAACGGCGGCTGTTTTGCCAACACATACGGCGCCTGCTACAACGGCGGAATCAGCGCGGGCTCCGAAAGCGGATTCGCGCTTAACGGCGCGTACATAGCGGCTTTAAAAGAACCGGAAACGGATGGAAAACCTTTCGATTGGGGCTATGGGTTCGATTTTATGTTCGGCGAAGATTCGAGGCTGTTTCGCGTCGAACGCGGCCTCGACGAACGATGGCATACCGGGCATAACAGATCGGGCGAGCCGACTTACGGATTCGCCATGCCGCAGTTGTACGGATCGGTCGCGTACAACGACTGGACGTTTGCGGTGGGGCATTTTTTAGCGCCGTTCGGATACGAGAACCGTCGCGCCGACAAACGTTTCTTCTATTCGCTCGGTCTGTCGAGCGACGTTCAGCCCGCGACCGTAACCGGCGGCTTTCTGACATATTCGGGAATTGAGAATCTTTCGGCGACGGTAGGGCTTGTCGACGGCATGGACCAGGGGTTCAGCCTCCGTTCAGGCGGAAGTCTCGTAATCGGAAGTTTTAAGTGGACGGCGACGGAAACGACGTCGCTAACCTATTCGGTCGCCGCCGGAGATTACGTCGATCGGCGCTTGAGAAACGGCGCGCGTTTTAAGAATTGCGGCAGTTTTCACTCGCTGATTTTCGAATACGCGCCCGACGACCAATGGACGTTCGTCACGACGGCCGACTACGTCAACGAAGATGTCGGCCCGCGCGACGTCAATTCTTTTGTATTAGGACAACACGTTTATTACGCGGTCGACGATTCCTGGAAATTCGGCGCGCGCGTCGAATGGCGCCGACTCATGGAAGGCGGCCTATATCACGTCGACGATTTCGGCTTCGCCGTCGGCGTCGGCTACACGCCCATGGAAATCGAACGACTCTCGATTCGTCCGGAACTCCGATTCGACACGTGCAACGTCGATAAATTTGGAACGGCTCGCGACAAAAAAGCTCAGCTTTGTCTTGGCGTCGAAGCGCTTTACGCGTTTTAAACAATCGGCGCGATCAAGAGTCGAAACGTCCCCCCGTCGACGCTTCGACGGCAAAATGGCCCGGTTTTTCAATCAGGCGAAGCGTATAGGAGTAATCGTCAAGCGAGGACCTGGGAACGGCCTTTCTCTTTTCCAAAAGATCAATGAGATCGTCAAGAATCATGCCGGCAATCAACTCGGACGTGGGATTGTTCTTTTCGAGGTAAAGCCTCTTCTGCTTCTTGTACTGACGACGCAACGCGGGGTCAAGTTCGTATTTCTTGTGCAAAATAACTCTGCCGTCCCAAGCGTTGAGAACGTCCTGAAAAGCTTTTTCCAGAGCCGTGAAATCAATCACTCGCCCCGTCATGTCGGGCGGTCCTTCGATCGTAATTCTTGCACGATATTCGTGAGGATGAAGATTCTCCGGGGCTAAATAACGATCCGACGCCTCAAAAAAAGTCGCGTGTTCCGTGCGAAACCGGAACTGAGGACCCTTAAGACAAACAGAATAATAAACGGGGTAGGACAAACCAAACATAACAAGCCTCCGGGACAACCTTTTGGTAAAACTAAAAGAGCGTCCCTGCTCGTATATGTTTTTCAGGGCCTGACGCCCCGCACAGGGTCATTATAAATCAGACGACGTTCAATTGCAAACGAAATCGCTCGCAACTTTTTTCCAATAAAAAACGCCGGAATTTCTCGACGAAATCCCGGCGGTCGCTCGTAAATTCAAAGCGTTCGAACTATTTTCCAATCGACGCTTCGGCGTAACAGCCGCGCGCTTCTTCCAGACTGAGCGTAAAGGCGTATTGTTTGACGCGCCGCTCTGGGACGGTTTTCGTTTTCGCGAGACGTTGAACAAACTCGAGGAGAATCGCGTCGGCGATCGCCTCGGTCGTCGCGTTCAACGCGTCGACGCGCCGGATCTTCGCGCCTTTAGAGGCCGCGTCGTCCGCCGATTTGTCGGAGCGAGCGACGATTCTCGCGCCGTTCCAGCCGTCGAGGACGTCGCGCAACGTCTTTTGAACGACCAGAAAATCGATCACGCAACACGTCTCGTCAAGCGGTCCTTCAACGCGAAGACTCGCGCGAAAATCGTGTCGGTGTTCCGATTCGCGCGTTAATTGCCCGTTGGCGCCTTTGTAGAAAATCGCGTGCGACGCGTTAAAACTCAACGAAGGATCGTCGAGCCGAACGGCGTGTTTGATTTGAGTTCGATCGAACATGAAACGTCTCCAAAAACCGTGAAAAATGAAAAACGCGTCCCGGCGAGCGAAGGCCGCGTCGGGACGCGTCAGGCGAAAGATTGTTGTTTACGTTGGTCGGCGACTAACGACGAATTCTGGCCGAATCCAGGGCGAGCGGCGACGCGGGAAGGTCGCTTGAATCGGCGTACGCGCCGTGAACCGGAGCTTCGCGATAATCGTCGTCGTAACCGATGGTCGAGTCGTAGAAGAGCGGCTCGTCAAGGTCTCGTTCCGCTTCTTCGTTCTCTTCGGCTTCTTCGGATTCTCTGGCGTTTCGGACGTTTCGTTCGCTCGGAACTCTAAACGTGTAGGTCGGAGACGCGCTTCGTTCCGCGGCGGGAACCGCTTCCGACGAGACGTCTGTTTCGCCCATCTGCCGAACCGTCTGAACGGAACGACCGCCCGAGAGCTGTTCGAACGTCGGGAGACGATCGACGCCGGAAAGACGATCTTGCGTCATGTTCGGCTGATTGGACAGGTAGCGGAGCAACATGTTGTTGTCGATCACGCCGGGGTCGATCCAACGGCCCGAGTCGTCGAGTTCGAAGACTCCGAGCATGAGCATCAGGCTCATACGACGGGATTGGTATTGCAGCCACGACTGCATGAAGTCGTTTTGCGAAGAAAGCAAATTCTCCAAAGCGTTGGTCAACGCTTCCGCGCTCGTGTTGACCGAGCCGACGCGCGACGATCCGCTGGGCGGTTTCGTCAAGTCGAGCTGAGCCGAGTGAACGCGCTTGATCGCCGTCAGGACGCTGTCGCGTTGAAGTTCGAAACTCACCTGCGCGAGCTGGATCGCCCGAACCGAACTGCGAATTTGTTGATTGACGCCGTCGACGTACTGATAATAGCTTCGCCGCGCCTGGTCGTAGCTGATCAACACCTGACGATAGGAGTTGCGTTCGAGGAATCGATCCAACGGGGCGTCGAACTGCACGCTGGCGCCGAAGTTCGCGCGTTTAGCGCTGAAATTGATCGGATTCATGCCCTCGTTGGCGATGCTTCCGGAGACGCTCACGCTCAAGTCGCCGCGAAGTCTGTCGGCGACGATCTCGATGTTGCGCCATTCGTCGACGAGACTCGAACGCATGTTCATCCAGTCGAGGCGTCGTTCGCGAGCGACTTCAAACGCCGTGTCCGACTCCACGTCCACGACCGAAAGCTCGATCGCTTCCAGACGAGCGCGCGCCTGAATCAGACGGAGCGTCATCACGTCTTCGGAGAGTTTCGTCAGGCAGGACGTGAACCAGAACCGATAGACGTCGTTGCGTTCGAGAATCCCCGCGCGAAGGTTCGCGAGCGACCGATTGAGTTTCTCGCGACGCGCCAGATATTGGGCGCGATCTTCGTCGGTCAAGTCGGCGGCCATCTGATCGAGTTCGGCGATTTCGCGCTCGACGTCGTCCGAGTTGAACTGGATTCGGTCGTTGAGTTGCGAGTTCATGTGCAAGTCGTCGACAAGACGCAAGACCTCGGGCGAGAAGGGCGAATCGTCCGGATTATTGCGTTGGTACGCGATCATCGTGGCCAAATCGTCGGGCGAGTACGTGAGCATCGTCTGACGAATGAGTTCAAACGTCTTGGCGATGTTGTACTTGATTCCGCGCGATTTCAGAATGACGCCGTAATCGTTGACCGTCTCTTTGGGACGATCGAGGTCCTGACGAATTTCGTCGATGCGCTGGTCGACCAGACGATAGTCGAAGAACGAGCTGTCGAGTTCGGCGTTTTCGCGTTCGAACCGTTTCTTCAACACTTCGAGGGCGCTGACGCGACGCGGTTTAACGACCGTCTCAAGACGTTCGAGATCTTCGTTCGTCTCGTCCAGTCCGTCGGCGAACTGGCCGTCGAAATCGTCAAAGATCGCGCGCAGGTCGGCGATCGACAGTTTGTCGACCGAGTCGTCTTCGAGCTCGTCGATAGAGTCGACGTATCGCGAAACGTCGTCTCCGACGACCTCGTTGTCCTTATTGCGCAGCCACGCGAGGAGCGTGGAAATATCCGCCTGGAAGCGTTCGAGCGTCGCGGGCATCAGGTTGAACTGATCGACCAACGGGTCCTGGACGACGACGTTTTCGATATCGGGCGGCAAGCCGAGGCTCATCAGGTACGATTCGATCGAGTCGCGATAGTTGTCTTTAAGTTCGATATACGATTTTTGCGACGAGAGCCAGTTTTGACGAACGCGGTCGACTTCGGTGCGGTTCGTCACGCGGCTGGTCGCGAAATATTCTTCATAACGCTGATAGTTGTCCGCCAGAGACGCGACGTTCGATTCCTGGTTTCGAATGCGGACCTGGTTCGCGAGGAGTCCGTAGAATCCCCCGACTTGCGCGTTGGAAACGCCGGAGCCGGGATAGCCGCCGCTCGACGGAGCGCGCACCGGCGAGGAGCCGGTCAACACGCCGACGTAGAACCCCTGCTGATAGAACGCGAGTTGGCGAACGTTCGCGAGCAGGCGACGCTCGCTGCGCGTGAGGTTTTCCAGAACGATCGCGCGGCCCGCTCCGCGAAGGAACGGTTGCGTGAGCTGGTACCCCATCGACGTATGAACGCTTTGACCGTCCGGATTGAACGACCAGACCATCGAGTTGGCCAACTGAACGACCGCGTCCGCGCCTGTGGCGAAGCTCTTGCGGGCGCCCGCGCTGATCGTTTCCAATTCGAGCGAGGACTGCGAGCCTTTTCGGAACCCGCCGTTATTGTTGTAATACAGCGAATTGCCCCCGTAGAATCGCACGTCGAAGGCGTAACGTTCGGCAGTAACGCTCAGCGCCGCGTTATAGACGCTTTCCAAAGCGCTGCGGTAGTCGGGCGAATGCAACAGCGCCAGATCGAACGCGACTTTTTGATCGAGCACGATCTCCCCGTATTCGTTGGGCGCGGGCAGCGAATTGCGCCAATATTCGTTTTCGACCGTTTCCGTGAACCCGTTCTTCGTCCATTTCTGGAGCCCCTTGGGCCCTTCGACGTCGGCGAGCAGTCTTGCGGCCGTGCCGTCGTCGATTGGCGAAGGTTGAGCGTCTGGGTCGTACAGGTTCGCGTAACGCGAACAGCCCGATTCCTGGAGCGTGAACCCGTCGAGTTCCCAATAACGTTGTTCGTCGTTATTGTCGTTGACCGTGTTCAAGAGTTCATAGACGTCGGAGTCCGCGTCCGTTCGATATTTCTGACGCGTGCAGCCGACTCCCGTCGTTAGAAAGACCGCCCCAAACAGGATCGAAGCCAAGCCCAACGCGCAGAAACGAGGCGAAGCGCCGAATTTCTTACGCGGCTCGCGACGAGCGTCGCGGCGTTTGGCAGTGTGAGTGTTCATCATAACCTCTTTGACTCTAAGCCGACCCTTGACGCGCAGGGGACGACCTAACGTAAACAAGTGAAAAGCGCGAAATACGAACGGCGTCGCCTGCGCCGTTCCTTTCCGCCGATCAAAAGATCGCCGCGCGAATCGACTTCGCCTAAGTCGGTTCCGCGCGAGCGCGCGACAAACGCAAGTCGGACGGGCAGACTTTGCGTCAACAACGCGCGCATTGACGCCAGTGATTCCACTAGCTACTCGTTGTATCGGTTGTAACTAAAATGAGGATTATAAGAAATTTTGAGTTTAGGTAAAATTTAACGATTATTTTTAAAAAGAGCCGCAAGCGGCAGCGCGCGAAGTCGCGCGGACGCCGCAGGCAAGCAAGGCGGCGTCCAAACGCACGTCCGAGCCGCTCGCCGCAGCGAGCGGGTTGTTTGAAAAGAACGGCGCCTGATTTTTTCTTGACTCAAACGGGCAAAAACGCTATAAGAATTTCAAGGGACTTTTAAAAATCTTCAAACGGGGTAGAATTCAAAGCTAAGCGAAGCCGGGCGCGGCCCGGAGTTTTCAATCCTCTCAGGAGCGCATATTATGAACGCGTTTCAACGTTGCGTTAATCCTCAATGTCAGGCGACTTTTGACGTCGCCGAAGTTCTTCACCGCTGCCCTCAATGCGGCTCTCTGCTCGACGTCGACTACGACTGGGACAAATTGCCCGTTCCCAAATCGTTGACCTACTTTGAAAAATACTGGGCGGAACGCGCTAATCCGCGTCGTTACAGCGGCGTCTGGCGATTCCACGAACTCCTTCCGTTCGCGCCGCTCGAACAATGCGTTACGATTGGCGAAGGCCAAACGATCCTCCAACGCAACGACGGAGTCGCGCAATTTGTCGGCAAAAACGCCGATTCGCTCTTCCTCCAATACGAAGGGCTCAACCCCTCCGGCTCGTTCAAAGACAACGGCATGGCCGCGGGCACGACGCACGGCCGGCTCGTCGGAGCGCGTCAGGCGGCCTGCGCGTCGACGGGGAACACGAGCGCGTCCCTCGCGCTGTATTGCGGCGTTTCCAAATTGATGAAGTCGGTCGTGTTCATCGGGTCCGGCAAAATCGCGTATGGAAAACTCTCGCAAGCGCTCGATTACGGCGCGCGAACCGTTCAAATCAAAGGGGACTTCGACGACGCGATGGCGCGCGTGCAGGAAGTCTCCAAAGCGCTTGGAATCTACCTCTGCAACAGCCTGAATCCGTTCCGACTCGAAGGGCAAAAGACGATTATGTTCCGCGTTCTCGAAGCGCTTCGTTGGGAAGTCCCCGACTGGATCGTCGTGCCGGGCGGAAACCTTGGCAACTCGAGCGCGTTTGGCAAAGCGTTTATCGAATTGAAAAAGCTCGGACTCATTGAGAAAGTTCCGCGTCTGGCGGTCATTAACGCCGCCGGCGCCGACTCGCTCTATCGGCTCTATAACGAAGAGGGGTTGCGCTGGAACGGCGGCAATATCGACCGTGCGAAAATCGACGCGTTCTACGCGCAAATGGACAAAGAAAATCGCCGCGCGAACACCATCGCGAGCGCGATCGAGATCAATCGGCCCGTCAACTTGACCAAATGTCTGCGCGCGCTCGATTTCTGCGACGGGGTCGTGCGCAAAGTCACCGAACAGGAAATTCTCGACGCGAAAGCTCAAGTCGGCGCGAACGGGTTCGGATGCGAGCCCGCCTCGGCGGCGAGCGTCGCCGGATGCAAGCGGCTTGTCGAAGAAGGCGTCGTCAGCAAAGACGAACGCGTCGTGTGCATATTGACCGGACACCAACTCAAAGACCCGAACGCGACGGTCGCATATCACGGAAACGACCGCGAATTTTACGAGAACGTTCTGGGCAAGCGCGGCGTGAAAACGACCGAATTCGCCAATCGGCCCGTCGTCGTCGACAACGACGTCGACCGCATTTTGGACCTGTTGCGATGAACGAACGTTCGTCTCGACGCGTCGCGCTTTGGCTTGCGTGCGCGGCGGGATTGGTCGCGTGTCTTGGGGTCCTGACGACCGTTTTCCTCTGGCGCAATCCCGACGTGTGGGAGCCGGGCCGCGACGCGGCGCCGATTTTTCGCGTCCAAAGTCGCTCGATGGAGCCGACGCTCCACGGTCCGCGATTCCTTTGGACCTGTCCGAATTGCGGCGCGTCTTTTGAGACGTCCGTCGACGTCGGCTCGAACGACCAACGTCAGGAACTTGTGGAAGCGGACGGAACGAGCGCCGCGACGCCGTTGGTTCCCGACGAAAATTCCAGCTCGCGCGACGTGCGCGGCGTTCTGGCGAAAACGCGAACGTTGACGTGCCGACATTGCGGGTACGACCGCGTTCCCGCCGTCGATCCGGTCTTCGAAGACGGAACGCTTGTGCGCGTTTGCGACGACGGTCGGTTCAAGTCGCTCGGGTTATGGGAAAGGGTTCGACGCGCGTGGCGCCGCGAGACGCAGCCCGGCTTTCGCGAGCGCGAGAAACAGGAAAACGCCGTCGCGCCCAAGCGTTGGGACGTGGTCGTCTTTCGCGACGCCTGGAACCGCCTGACGCTCAAGCGAGTTGTCGGCATGCCCGGCGAACTCGTCACGTTTGCGCAGGGAGACGTCCTGATTAATGGGCTTCCGATTCGGCGCGACCTTGACGAAGCGTTAAAAACGGCGACGCCGATTCGCTCGGTCGAGTTTCGCCGAGCCGACGATCGAATCGACGTCGTCAACGTCGCGCGCGTCTGGTCGAAAGACGGCTCCGAAGCCATGCCGACGGCGATCTCCAACGAGTCGCCGATTCCGTGTTGCAACGGGTCGAACGTCGCGCCCGTCGAATTGGCGCGCGACTTCATATTGAGATTTAACTGGCTCGCCGAAGACGGCGTGAAGACGCGCTTCTCCATAGCGGCGCGTCGGTCCGAACGCGCGTTTTTGCTCTCGTACGACGAGGCCGCGCGAAGCGTCGTCGTTCGTTCGAAGGTCTTGTACGACGGCGCGACGGAGTCGGGACGTCCTTTTGAACAACTTTCGGAATCGGATTTCGCCAACGAGCTGGGCGTTCGCGCGGAAATAGAAGCGCCGGTCGCTCCCGACGCGCGTTTCACCGTCGCGACAATCGACGGCGAGTTGATCTTCGCCGCCGACGATCGGGAGCTTGTCCGTTTTTCAACCGACGACCTTGGGTCGACTCAAGTCGCGGCGATTTCGGAGCCGTTCGTACTGCTCGGCGCGGTCGCGTACGCGCGCAACCTGGCGCTCTTTCGCGATCTTCATTATTCGAACGCGCCGAAAACCCCGACGTCGCAGCCGGGCGAAACGCGTTCGGAGACGCTCACCGGCCGGGCCGTCAAGACGCCGGAAGGAAGATATTTCTTATTGGGGGACAACTCGCCCGCTTCGATCGACTGCCGATTCGATTCGGTCGGAACGGTCGACGCGCGCGACGTTTTGTTTATCGTCGCGCAGTAGCGCGAGGAATCGGGGCGAATCCGCGTCGACGACGCGTTTCGTCCGACAGAAAATCACACGACGACAAAGGAGACGTTTATGGCTTCTCGAGTTCCGCTCGATCCGGAAGTGATACGACAAAGACAACTTCAAGAGAAATTGCAGATGAGCCTGGCGGAAGTGGGACTGTCCGTCCGAACGACCAACTGTCTTGACGAACAGGGTGTCTCGACGGTCGCCGATTTGCTTAAATGCAAGCGCGCCGACCTGTTGAACATTCCGAATTTCGGCGAAAAAACGCTCGAAGAAGTCTTCGCCGCGCTTGAAAAGCTCGGGTTCCTGCGTAAAGAGCGTCGAACCGGCGATTCTCCGTTCGCGCCCGAAGAAGCCGCGGCGCTTTTGGAAAAAGAAAAGAAACAGGTCGATAAGAAATAGAACGACGAGCGAGTCGTTTTCAACAGACGCGCGAAGAAGACGAGTAGAGCAATGAACGACCAATCGACGACGTCCGGTTTTTGGCGCCGCTTTATGTCCTTTCAGGACTGGCGTCTGTCGGCCTCGATATTTCTTGGGGTCGTCTTCTTTGTCGGCTTGACGATTCTGATCGTTCACCTGTCGACCTGGGGCGCGGAGGCGTTTCACGAAGCAAAGCATCTCTATACGCGTCCGTGCACAATCGTCGACGCGCAAGTGCGGGCGCGAACAAACGACGAGGGCGAAACCAAGTACCGCCCGGAAGTTAAGATCCATTTCGCGATTGGGGAAGTCACTTACGACTTATGGACGTACGATCGTTCGACGCTGACCGACGATCGCGGATTTGACTACGACGAAGAAACGGCCCAAAAACTCGCCGACGAATTCACGCCGGGGGAAATCTACCCGTGCTGGGTTTACGACGACGAACTTGGAAAGGCGTTTTTAATCAATCAGTCGACGATCGGGGGGTGGATTTTCCTTCTCATTCCGATTTCGCTGATCGTCTTTAGCGGAAGTTGGTTTTTCGTTCTTCTGTACGAACGCTCGTGGTCCAAAGAGGCGCGCGCAAGTAAGAAAACTTTCTCGACGCTCTATCCGACCGTTCCGGCGTTTCGAGGCAGAGAGGGCGTCGTTTTGGCCAAGCGGCTCCGCCCCGACCTCAAAACGAACTTCGCGTTCGGCGCGTCGGTCCTGGGAACGTGCGTGTGGAATCTCGCGTCGTGGGTCGCTTTTATCTACGTGTGCGCGGTCGCGAAAACGGACGTCGACCGATGGTCGGCGGCGATCTTCGGCGTTATTTTCTGCGGCGTCGGACTTCTGTTTGTCTTTCGGCTCTGGGGCTGGTATCGAATCGCGCGCACGGCGGGATACGTCGCTGTAGAAACCGCGTCCTCGCCGATTATTCCCGGCCGAAAGATAAAGTGTTGCCTTATCTTAGGGGGCAGAATCGAAGCGAAACGAGTCGCTGCGTACGTCAAGTGCGTGGAAATCGCGCGGTACGTTCAGGGCACCAACTCGATTAGTCATCAACACGAAGTCTTTTCGCGTCAGCTTGTTACGAAATACGGGCTGGATATTCCCGCCAAATCGGAGGAACGCGAGCGATTCGTGTTGTTCCTGCCTCTTGGGGTCGTTCCCTCGTTTGAGGCCGAACACAACGAAATTGTGTGGAAGATCGTCGTCAACATGGAATTTGCCAACGGCGACTCGCTCGAGCGAGATTTTGGACTTATCGTTCAGCCGTTCCTTGGCGAAAGATACTCGGGACGCTGATCGCGTCGACTTTTCATCATCAGATATTGCGAGAAAACAATGGAACAAACTCGACCGAAGACCGTTTTTGCTATTTCCGCGCACCCGGACGACATTGAATTTACGATGGCGGGCACGCTCTTTCTTCTTAAAGATCGCGGTTGGAACGTCCACTACATGACGATCGCCAACGGGTCGTGGGGCACGGCGACGATGACGCGCGAACAGATCGTTCGGGCGCGTCGCGAAGAGTCGATCGCCGCGGCGGAATATATGGGCGCGACCTATCACGAATCGCTCGTAGACGATCTGGAAATTTTCTACTGCCGTCGAACGCTGCTGCAGCTGACCGCGACGATGCGCGAAGTTCAGCCGGATATCGTGCTTACGCAGTCTCCGTCCGACTATATGGAAGACCACCAAAACGCCGTAAGGCTTGCGGTAACCGCCGCGTTTTGCCGGGGCATGGTCAACGCGCCGACCGAGCCGCCCATGCCCGCGACGTATCAGGACGTCGCCGTCTATCACGCCGCCCCGCACGGAAACAGAGACGCGATGCGCAAGCTGGTCCGTTCGGAACGGTACGTCGACGTGACGAGCGTCATACCGAGAAAACGCGAAATGCTCGCCAAACATAAGAGCCAAAAAGAATGGCTCGACGTCTCGCAAGGGTACGATTCCTATCTCGACTCGATGCAACAGGCCGCCGCGCTGACCGGAAAACTTTCCGGAAAATTCGAATACGCCGAAGGTTGGCGCCGCCATAATCCCCTGGGATTCTCCGCCGGCGATATCGACCCGCTCGGCGACGCGCTCGCGGACGTTTCCTGGCTCGACCCCGCCTATCAGGAATGGCTTGATTCCTGAGTCCGACGGCGGACTCCCGGTTCGCGCTTCCGCGCGAGCCGTCAATACCCGCTCCCGTTGGTTGCCGGCGCCGCCAAAACGCAAAACGACAAGAGCCGCAAGCGATTGGCGTCGAAGTTCGCCGGACGCCGCAGGCAAACAGGGCGGCGCCAAAACTCGTGGAAATCCGGGGACTAACGTCCCCGGCTAGTATTCCAAAATAAACAGCGCCGTCTCCGGCGCGGCGAATTCGTACTCGAACGACCGGCAGTTCTCCGCGACGCGCTTGCCGGAAAACGCTTCCGTAACGCTCTTGACGACGCGCGGGAGCGCGATCTTCTTAACGCCCCCGGCTTTCGTATGAACCGCGACAAGTCGTTCGGTCGCGTAGACGGGCGACTCGTCGTCGACATATTCCGTAACGCCCGCTTCTATCGCTAATTTTCTGAGCCGATCGACGTCGACGTTCGCATGGTCGGCGATCGCCGCGCTCCGCCATTTTCCGTCCCCGGCGCCGAAAAAGCCGACTCGTTCGATCGATTCGAGCGCGTCGGAGCCGTAGTCGACGCCCGTTGCGTCGCGAACGCGCCCGACGTCGAGCGATTCGCCGTCGTCGATTCCCGTCGGACCGACCCAAACGACCGTTCTACCGTCTTTTAAGAGCGTGTCGCGCAAAATCGCGCGCCGTTCTTCCGACAAATAAAAGGAGCCGGGCAAAATCGCCAATTTGACGCGCGCAAGATCCATTGTCGCCAGATCGTTGAACGAGCAGACGGCGAAAGGCGCGCCGACGTGATTGAGCCTATTTCTAATCGCGTGATAGATCGCCGGGGAGCGCGGCTCGCGGTCGTTGACGCGCGTCGCCGACTGCGGATCGACGACGAGCAAAATCTCCGCCGCCGACTCGCCCTGTCTGCCGACGTTTTCGTCCCAGACGCGTTTCATCGCCGCAAGATTGTCGAACGCGCCGTCGAAATCAAACGCGCCGCCCCACATGTCGAACCACCAGATCGACGCGTGATCGATTAACGACAGACACAGCTCGCGGCGTTGTCCGGCGACGTTTTCCGCTTCGTTTTGCCAGGGACTGTGCTTTCCGATCGACACGAACTCGTTCAGATCGTAGTTGTACGTCGACGTTCGATGATCGGTCTCGTGCAGTCGTCGCTTTCCGGCGAGAAGAATCGTTTCGTTGGGCGCCATCGACCCGCTCCCGCCCCCGATCAGACGTTCGGCGTACGTGCCCGGCGAGATGAAGAAATCGACGTCGTCGGACGCGACGACTTTTTCATAACCCAGATGCCCGCACCCGTTGGCGCGCCAGCCGGCAAGTTCAAGAATATACCCGAAGAAAACGCCGACTTCTTTGGTTCGCGCCGTCTTGTCTTTGACGATCTTTGCGTAGTCGAGTATGCTCGTCGCAATAAGGTCCTGCTCAAATTCCAGCGCCTGCAAAACGCCTTGTTCCGTCTGAGGATCGCGAACGAGATTCTCAAACGCAGCGCGATCGAACTCCTCAAAAGTCGGCCAGGGCAAATCGGCGTAGCCCTTGTCTTTCAGCCAGTTTTTGTAGACGGCGTTTTTCGCGCGGCTCGAACGTCCGGCGCAGTAATCCATCCATTCGTCCGTCTGCCCGCACGCGAGAATATACGCCTTGATTCGATCGCCGTACCGTTCTTCCGTCCGCGCCAGAAAATCGACGAGATACTTCTGCGTCTCGCGGCGCCACGACGGACTCGACAGGCAGTTTGACAAGTCGATAAACGAATCGAACGACCCGTCCCCGTTCATGCCGAGCATGCGCGCGAGCCACGTCGGCGAATTCAAGTCGACCATGCACAGAAACTCGGCCTTGGGATCGATTGCGATAACGTCGTCGAATTGCCGATAGAGCGAGTTCCAGTCGTAGACGTTCGGATACCGCCAGTTCGCGGGGTATTTTCCATACGGCTCGCCAAGCGAATTGGTCGTGTTCGACGGGAAGACGCAGTAGGTGTGAACGCCGACGTCGGCGAACCACCTCATCGTCTCGAACTCGGGCCAAAACGACCGATACGCAAAATAGACGTTTGGCTCGGCGGCATGGGAAGCGGCGATTGTCGTCGCGATAACGAGCGCGAAAAGCGCGAACGTCGTCGTTCGTTTTTTCATAGCGTAACCCTTGATAGAAAAAGAAGGGACGACTTGCGCGATCGTTCCGCTAATCGTCCCCAAAAGAATCGCGTCAAACGCGGCCTATTCGACGTACCGCAAGTCGGGCAGACCTCTTCCCGCCTCCGCGTCGTCGAGACCGTATCCGACCAGGTACACGTCGGGCGCTTCGAACGCGCGGAAATCGACAGGGACGTCGACTTTTCGCTTCGTCGGCTTGTCGAGCAAGACGGCGATTTTGACGTCCGCCGCCCCGCGTTCCAGGAAATGGCGCCGCAAGAAGTCGAGCGAAATCCCCGTCTCGACGATATCTTCGACGATCAGGACTCTTCGCCCTTCAACCGACGCCTCGACGTCTTTAAGGAACTTGACGTTTCCGCTCGACTGTCGTCCGGAGCCGTAACTGCTCGTGCGAACGAAATCGATTTCAAAGGGGAACGTCAATTTCCGCGCGAGATCCGAGAAGAAAAACGCCGCGCCTTTGAGGACGCAAACGATCAGAACGCGCGAATCGTCGGAACTTGCCGCGTACGACGCGTTAATCGCCTTCGCCGTCTCGCCGACGGCGGCGGCAATTTCCTCGGCGGTTTTGTATAGTTTCATTAGCGCAGCCACAGTCTCTTATAGATTATCAGGTAGAACGATCGCGGCGAGTCGAGCGTAACTTCAAGTTTCGCCAGATCTTTTCCGTCCATCGTTTTTTTGGTTCCGTCGTAGAATTCGACCAGATACTTCGCGTTGCGGACAATCGCGGGCAATTCGAACGTCTGCGTCGCCTCGTCGCACTTCGCGCGTCGGAACGCGATCACGAACCCGTCGTCCTCGTCGGGTCGATGGCACGACCACGCGCACCAGCAGTCGTCGACGGCGCGCGTTTCGTCGGTGAGCTGATAGAAATCGCCCATGTAGTATTTCTTGAGTCGATACGCCCAGCCGAGCATTTTCTTGAACCACGCGGTTTCTTCCGCCGAAAATTCGCGTCGGACGATTCCGCCGTCAAGATCGGTCGGCGTAAAGACGGTTCCCGACGACGCGACGCTCATGAACCCGTAGTCGTCGAAATTCGGCACGCAGTTCGTTTCGCCACCCTGGAAAGGCAGGTACGGCGTGAGGTTAAGCGTCATGTCCTGACCGAGGTTGAAGCACGTGTCGCCCTCTTTTTGGCCGATGTAGTAGTCGCTTCGGCAGTAGGAGTGCGCGCGTTTGACCATTTCAAGATCGACGCGTCGCCCGCCCCCCGCGCAGTTTTCCTGTTCAAGCCAGGGGAATTTCTCGCGCATGTCGTCGAGGAACTGGTACATGCCCTCGATATGCTTGGCTTCCGCGACGCCGACTCGGTCGGGGCCTTCGTCGTTTTCAATAGCCGCCCAGGCGCCGGTCGGCTCCATGTTGAAGTCCTGTCGATAGACGTCGACGTGATGCTTTTCGATAATATCGAAGATCGTCTTTTCCATGTAGGCGAGCGACTTGGGATTGCCGTAATAGCACATGCCGTGCTGCTTGTCGAAAGGATCCTGTTTCGCGAGAGGCGTTTCGGGATTGACGCGCTCGGGCTCGAACCAGAGCAGGAACCGCTTGCCGGCGGCGTGAATCGCGTCGGCGATTGGGAGCAGGTCGCCGGTCGGGTGCGTCGTCGTGTTCACGATCCATTCGCCTGCGTATCGGTACCAATGTTCGCCGCAGTTCGAATACGGCTCCGCTTCGTGCGGCGCCCCGTACCAGCCCGCGTCGACCCAGTAAACGTCGAACGGAAGCTCGTTTTTAAGCCCGTAGTTCAGAACGTCGAGCATCATCTGCGGCGTTTTGTTCCCGCCCCCGGCGGTCAGCGCGACGATCGGCTCGCAGATCGTTCCGTCCGCTTTGCGAGGCGAGTTGCAATCGCGCATATAGCGGTGAACGAGCGTCTTAAATTCGCGGCGCGTCATGTCGTTGCGTTCGAAAAACAGAACCGACGGCTGCAGGAGCGATTCGCCGGGACGGAGTTTGAACCCGCATCGCGCCACGCCCAGTTCAACGCCAAGTTTGCCGTCGGCGTTTTTAAACGCGGCGCGCCAGTTGCCCGTCCAGCCGATCGCGAAGAACCAGCCGCCGCGCTCGTCGACGTTCGCCTCGAAATAGGGGGAGAATTCGCTTGACGAACGGCCGGAACGAACTTCAAAGACCTTTTCGTCGCCGGGGTTAAGAACCGTTTCGATCGGCTCGTAATCTTGCGGAACGCATTGCGAGCCGAGGAGCGAGTTGATCGTCACGCTCGACTCCGCGTTCGGGAGCGCGAACTCCGACGCGAAAACGCGAAGGTCCGTCACAAGCTCCGACTCGGTCGGCGAGAGATTCGCGACGCGCGACGTCATGCGCCAGGCGGGATAGTCTCCCTGTTTTTCCACGCGAATCGACACGAAGAGTTTTTCGTCGGGCGTTACGAAGCTCCAGACGGTCGAACCGTCGGCGTATCCCGAAGACGTCGCCGCGAGTTCGACGTCCTGTCCGCCGTACCGGAGAGAAACCGTCGGCTGAAAACCGAAAGATTGCGCCGCGAACGCCGCCAACGTCAGGAGCGCCGCCGCAAAAAGAGAGAAGCGTTTCATAAAAAGCCTTTCCGTCATGTTCCAGTTGTGTCCGTCTTAAAACGCCGAGGCGCTTGTGAAAAAGATAACGCGTCCGAAGCGGTTTGTCAATGAAAAACCCATTATTTGCGCAAATTGCCGCCTCGAAACTTCCGAAAACGTCAGAATCATGAGGGGACGGAAGAAAAAAAGGAAAAAATCGGGGGCGCGCGTTAAAAAGAGTAGACGGGAAGCGTTAAAAAGAGTAAAATAGAGTGGGTTTTTATTCGACGCAAGGTCGGAATTCGCCAAGGGAAGCCTATTGGAACTAAAGGGGAACCGACGCGTCAAAAGACAGATAATAACAGCGTTTCAGCGCCTCCGTCGCGCGAGGCGGCGCGGAAACGCGTCCATCCCGAAAGGCGTACGCCGATCGGAAACAGGAGTCATACGCTATGAACCGCAGCCTGGATTTACGCCGAAGACGCGCTTACGACGCGCGCAAGTTCGGCTACACCCTTCTAGAAATCATGACGTCCGTCACGTTGGCGCTCATGCTGATGTACTCGGTCGCGAAAATTTTCAGCCGCGTCGGCGGGGAAATGAACGACACGATGAGCACGATGGAGATGCAAAACGCGCTCAGAAACGCCAAAAACCGCCTCACCGCGGACCTCGAAGGGCTCTCCGTCTCCCCCGAGCCTCCGAGAAACTCGCGGATGAACGAAGGGTACCTGTGCTACGTCGAGGGAATGGGCGGCCCGTTCAACGTCGTCGCAAGCAACACCAACGCCGCGGGCAATATGCTCCCGTTTTCCACCTCCGACGTCGCGCTCGACACCGAACGCTACGAAGCGTATGACGATAACGTAGAATATAATTCCGACAACACGATCGGCGACCTCGACGATATACTCTCGTTTACCGCGAAAGCGCCTGACGGACAGCCGTTCCGCGGTCGATATATCAAGCCGATCTACGACGTAAACGGCGTGATTGTCGACGGCGAAATCTCCGTCTTTGAATCCCAATACGCCGAAATCGTCTGGTTTGTCCGCGGCACGACGCTTTACCGTCGCGTTCTGCCGCTCCTTTCGAATCAACAGCTTCAGGAAAGTTTCCAGGCTCTCCAACAAGCCGTTTTCGCCCGCGATAGCGGGGCGGTGGACCCGGACGAACTTTCTGGCGTCGCTTATGAAAACGTCCGAAGAGGATACGGATTCTATTACTTCTACGACGTTTCCGTTCACATCGGCCCCGGCGGAAGCCTTGTTGCAAACACTCTCGGCAACCTGACCAATCGCGAAAACCGGTACTTCTACTGGAATTCCGTCGGTCTTCGCGCGCATCCGGACGACCCTGATATTACCCTTCATTCCGTCGATTTGCACGGTGCCGACGGCGCAAAGGCCTGGTACTGGCTCCGTATGGCGACTCTGCAGGAAAGCGCCGCCCCGAATTTTAGAGCCGGAGCTCCTTTTGGCGAAGACGATCTCGCCAGAGATTCGTGGATTGTGGCTAAAAACAACGGCGGCTCGTACGTCGGTCCTGCGCGTCAGCTCTATGGAGCCGCCGCCCAAACGACCAGCGACCTGATCGCTTCCTACTGGAAAGGCGTTCAGCAGACGTTGGAATTCACCACCGACGGCGTTCCCGGTCTTGTCTCGGGAAACTACAGCGCCGCAATTTTGCCTCAACCGGGCCGCCCGTTCATCGACTACTGGAACAATCCGAACGTCTGGAACGAACTCAATTCGGAAACCGGAGATCTTAGCGCGTCGCTTCAGGATATGGCGAGCAACACCGACGGATACGACAAGTCGTTCAATCAGGACGTTATCCTGACAAACGTGATCAGCTTCAACGTCAAAATCTGGGACAAAAACGCCAACGCCTACGTCGATCTTGGCGCGTGCGACGGGCAAAACTCCCCCGAGGGGCCCGTCGTCGTTCATAACGACCCGAGCGATTTCCGATCTTACGGTCGTTACGGCAATTTCGTGCCCGGCGGCGTCAAACCGTGGCTTCCGTGCGTTTACGACACCTGGTGCGAACAATACCAAAGCGATTTGTGTCTTTACGACGATATCCAATATCAAAAGGACAACACGTACGCGTACCTTTCCACCGCGCCGGTCGGCGATATTCCCGCCGAGGGCAAAATCGAGTCTTCGCAACTCAAAGACTATCCGCCCCCGTACGATCAACGCGCCGACAGCATTCAAATTGAACTGCGCGTCTTCGATCCGAGAAGCAAGCACATTCGCAACGCGACGTTTAACGTCGACTTGTCCAGAATCTGAGCCTTAAGTCTAATATTCAGACTTAGAATTTGTCGCAGACAGAACAACCGGACGTCGAACCTTGGAATTCGGCGTCCGGTTGTTTTTTAAAGATCGCAGAAACGGCGATTAATTCACTTCACGTCGGGGAACTGCTCCTCGAGTAATTCCCTTAAACGTTCGCCGCGCGCGTTTGTGTCGAGCGCTTTGCCGTCTCGGCCGACGAGGATCATCGTCGGAATATAACGCGCGCCGTAGTAGACGTTCAGACTTTTGTAGACGGATTCGCCGCGTTCGTTCTTTTTCTCCGCCGACATTTTTTCGGACATGGTCTTCCAGGGCAATTTCTCGTCTTTTTCAAATTTGCGAAGCGCGTCGAGATCGTCGTCGACGCTGTATCCGACGACTTCGAACCCCGCGTCGTGATATTTCTCATAGAGATCTTTGACGTTCGGGATTTCCGCGCGGCACGGTCCGCACCACGTCGCCCAGAAGTCGATTAAGACGACCTTGCCGCGATATTCGTCCCACTTGATCTCTTCGCCGTCAAGGAAAAGCCCTTCGACGAGGACGTCGTTTCCGACGAGATTGTAGAAACGCTCGAGGCCGGCGAACTCTTCCGCCATACGCCTGCGAAGAGGATCGTCGGAACGTTCAAGCGCCGCGAAAATCGTCTTGAACGTTGTCTTGCCGAGTTCTTCGTCCAGTTCCGAAATCGCGTCGCAGAAACTCCGCGCTACGGCCGCGACGCGGTTGTTCGTCTCGGCTTTGTCAATCAGTTCGGCGGCGATCGCTTTTATGGCGTCGGCGTCTTTTGCGTCGCGCGCCTCGCGAAATTTCAATATCAGAAGCTCCGTCTCCCTTTCGTCGGCAAACCCTTTGACAAGACGTTTGCGAAGCGGATCGTCGGATTGCTCAAACGCGGCGACGATCTTATCGAACGTCGTCTTGCCGAGTTCCTCGTCGGAATACGAAAGGATTTTGCACAACTCCTGAACGTTCTCCGCGACGCCGTCGACCGCCGTCGCTTTCTCGAGCAGCTCGTCGGCGACCGTTGTTAGCGCGTCGGCGTCTTTCGAATTACCCGCCCGTTCGATTTTTGCTTCCAGCAGAACAGTTTCAACGACGCCGACGCGTTTCGCGTCGGGCTTGTCTCTCGCCTTCTCCGCGTCCAAAAGCGCGTCGACTTCGTCGACGTCCTTGTATTTCAAGAGAAGCGTCGCGTACAATCGAAAATTTCGGACGCGTTCGTCCTCGTTCAGGTCGTCGCACTCCGCGAGATTCTTATAAATCGCCAGATACGCGTCCGGAAGCGCTTCGGAAATTTTAATTTCGTCGACGAGCCGCAGTTGACGGTCGGTCGCGCTTTGAATCGCGTCAAGGCGTTCTTTATAGAACGCGGAGTCTTTGCCGTCCGGAACGACGAACAGAGAAAAATCAATTTCCGAGTCTGAGGACGCGACGTCTGCGCGTTCGTCGTCGCCGGCCGTCGCAACGGCGCAACACAGACAAAACGCAAGAGCCGCCGCGAAAGCGTTGAAAATACTTACGTTGATACGCATAAAAATTGACCTATAAATCGACAAAAGGGCGTCTCCGTAAGGGAAACGCCCTGAAAGTTCACGCGTTAAGGATCAAAAACGAGCCTTTACTTCACGTCCGGGAATTGCTTTTCGAGCAGTTCCTTCAAGTGATCGCCGCGCGCTTCAGTATCGATCGCTTTGCCGTCTTTGCCGACGAGAATCATCGTCGGGATCGCGTTGACGCCGTAATAGGCGCTCAGATTCTTATAGACGGGCTCGTCCTTGTCGTTTTTCTTCTCCATGGACAATTTTTCAGACATGGTTTTCCAAGGCAGCTTCTCGTTCTCTTCGAATTCGCGAAGCGCGTCGAGATCTTCGTCGACGCTGTATCCGACGACTTCGAATCCTGCGTCGTGACACTTCTCATAAAGAGCT
>JAFZNK010000239.1 GCA_017550965.1 Thermoguttaceae bacterium | reverse complement strand
TCCATGGGATCAATCGCCATAAAACGCTCGACGTCGTCGGGATCTTCGTTCTTCTTTTTCCCTTCCTTTTTCTCCTCGGTGCCTAAAACGTCCCTTTCCGACGAGTCCGCGTTGCGGCTCAAAACCCACGCGAGAACAAAGCATCCCAACGCGAGCGTAAGAAGCGGAGCGACGGGCAATCCGGTGAACGCCAAAACGACGAGAAAAAAACCGACGCCGCTCAATACGATCGGTTTTCCAAACGTTTGGCGCAACGCCGATTCGGAGATATTTTGAGAACTTGAGGAACGCGCGACGAGAAGACCCGTCGCAAGAGAGATCAAAAACGCGGGGATCTGCGAAACGAGTCCGTCGCCAATCGTCAATTTGGTGTAAATCGACGCCGCGTCGCCAATCGACAAATGTCGCTGCGCGACGCCGATGCACAATCCGCCGATCACGTTAATCGCCACGATCGCAAGACCGGCTATCGCGTCTCCGCGCACAAATTTGCTCGCGCCGTCCATCGCGCCGAAGAAATCCGCCTGTTCGGACAATTCGGCGCGCGCGGCTCTGGCTTCTTCTTCGGTAATATTGCCCGCGTTCAGGTCAAAATCGATCGCCGATTGACGTCCCGGAAGAGCGTCGAGCGTAAAACGCGCGGACACCTCGCTGATACGCGTCGCGCCCTTGGTAATGACGACAAACTGAACGATGATGAAAATCAAAAAGATAACCGCGCCGACGACGATATAGTCGCCCGTCATGAATCTACTGAACGCGTCGACGACCTTGCCCGCGTCCCCCTTGGTCAAAATGAGACGCGTCGTCGAGACGTTTAAAACGAGTCGAAAAAGAGTCGTCGTGAGAAGGATCGTTGGAAAAGAACTGAATTCTAACGGTTTACGAACGAAAAACACCGAAAGAAAAACGGTCGCGGAAAGAGCGAGGTTGATCGAAAGCAAAAGATCCATCAGCCCGTTGGGCAAACGGAAAAGAAGCGCAAGAATGCATATCGTCGCAAAAAACGGCAACGCCGCTCCCTGCCAATGAAAATGTCCCGATCGATCGTTCATTACTACCCGTCGTTTTACGCCCAAAAGCGTTCTTGCGAAGATCGCGTCGTCCGGAAACCAAAAGAGCGTCGAACAGGCGCGCGGAACCAGGAGCTTCACGCGCTCAACGCGCAACTCCCCGAAGGGGGCAAAAAAGGAGCGTCAAAGAAGCGCGATTCCCACAAAAAACGTCGCGGTAGTATAACGTGTTATTTTTCCCGTTGCAAGCGCGTTTTTCTCCCTTTTTCGCGATAGTTCGGGTCAGAAGATCCGTTCATCAGACGAACGGAAAAGAAGAAAATAAAGAAAATCAGGATGACGACCACATAAATCGTCAAAACAGACAAACGCGACCCGCCAGAAAGCGGATCGACGTCCGAAGAGCCTTCGTCCGCAACGTCTGAATTCTCAGAAGAACTCCCTTCCGCTTCTTCAGACGTCTTTTCGTCGGAAGGAGCGGAATCCGAATCGGTCTGTTTAACCGCGCTATCGGAAACGGGAAGAAGTCGCGGCTGATTGTCGAGACCAAGATCCAACGTTTCGTCGTCGACGACGCCGACGGTGGCGGCGATTTCCATACGCGAAGAGTTTTCGTCGAGAGACGCCCACAACGCGCGCGAATTTAAGAACTCGGCTTCGTCGCGCGCCTTCTTCGCCTTCGCTAAAGAGTAAGCGTCAAGCGCGTCAAACGCGTCGTCGTCCGCGACTTCCGGATGCACGCGTTGCATGTCGATTTGCATGACGACGTACGTCGGCGAAAAGATCGGAGGAGACGGGGGAACGGCGTATTCGTTTTTACGCAGATATTCGAGAGAGGCGCGCTCTACCCTCGCGGTCGCGACGTTGCGCCCAAGACGCGTAAATTCCTCCGGATTTTCGTTGTTCGCAGGATAATACAACATCTTCTTCGAAACGGGAAACGTCCCCGTATTCCTCAACGCCTCGTGCATATCGACGTTGGAATATTCGGCGGCGGGACAAGCGCTCGGAGCCTCTTTCCACGGCAAAACGGCGACGGGATCAACGCCTTTCTCTTCCGATTCAAGCCGATTCTCCGCATAGATTTCTGCGGAACGCCAGATCGCCTGCGTTAAAAACGACTGCAAACGAACGCCTGTAGTTCCCATCGTGCACTTGCCGTCAGAACCCCAAAGAATCCCCGCCAACTCGCCGTAACGATTGAAAATCGGCCCGCCGGAATCCCCCTGTCGAACGCCGTACTTAATCGACGCCGTCTCGTAAAGCGGGGACGGAATCAATTTTGCGAGTCGTTCCGCTCTCTTTTCGTCCAATAATCGCTCCGGCGCTTCGGAATTCTCGTCTGAATCGGCTCCCTTTCCGTCGGCGACGTTTTCGTCCGGATCGACCAGGGAGACGTAATTCGTCAATTTGCCATGCCCCATTTGGAAATCGGAGAGTCCGTTCGACTGTCCGTAGCCGCCGACCCAAAAAGTATCGCCGATACGGGGAGCTTCGGTGGAAACGGGAACGGGCGTTATCCCGCGCGGACGAATAACAATCAGCGCGGCAAGATCCCAAACGTCGTCGCGAAGAATGACGCGCGCGGAATACACCCCAGAAGGAAAATAGACGTCGACCGATTCCGTCGCTTCGCTCACGACGTGCCAATTGGTAACGACTATGCCCCAGGATTCATACTCGGCGACAAGAGTTCCGGTTCCATAGTAATAAGGAGTCGTTTGAACCCCCTCTTCGTTTGTTTTCGTTCCGGAACGCCCGACAATTTTCGCGACGGCGGGAAAGTAAGTTTGAACGCCGTTACGATCCCGTCGAAAAGGATCAGGCTCTTTTTCCTGCTGTTTGGAGGGGGACTTCTCGGCGTCCTGGTTAGTCGAGCTCAATTGCGAATTGACGGAATCGGAAAGCCGCGCGTCGAGACCGGACGATTCGGGCGCGATCCGAGGACGAAAGTCCTCCGCAACGACGACAGAAACAAAGAACAACGCGCATAGAACGGCGACGCAAAAAGAAGAAACTGCGTTCAGCGCGATTTTTACAGTTGAATCTGTTTTCAAAATAATCGCAATCAACCTTGATCCAAAGCGCTTCATGGCTACGAGCGCGCAAACATCCCCTAAAACACGCAAGAATAGGGGCGACAAACGCCCTTGTTCCTACTATTATACATCTGCTTTCGAAGCATGAAGAGCTTTTTTCAAACGTCGGCGACAAAATTCCGTCTTTCCAAAAGGTAGGTTCAATCGATTCGACAAACGTTCCTTTTTCGAAAAAACCTTCAATAGCGAGCGATCCGACAAACTCCGCCAGGTTTTAACAATTGGCATATCCGCAATCATTAATTCCATCGATTCCCTAAACCCCAAAATCGATATTTTTTATCTTGATTTTCACAACGGCGTTTGACGATAAACCGATTGCGACGTGAGGCGTCGCTAATAATAAAACGTATGGGAAAAAAATCATGAAAAAACAGATTGTTACGTTATTACTCGTTCTGTTGGTCGCCGGAGCGATTGTCGCCGGTTGCCGCCGCACAAGCAAAACAAGAGAATTGTTCAACGTCTCTTATGACCCGACGAGAGAACTATACGCCGACTACAATAAGTTGTTTGCGCAACACTGGCTCGACCTGAAGGGGGAGGTCATCGAAGTTGAAAAGAGCAACGGGGGATCCGGAGCCCAGGCGCGCGCGGTTAAATCGGGCCAACCCGCCGACGTGGTTACGCTCGCCCTGGCGTCCGACGTCGACGTCGTCGCTTCCGGCGGCATGTTTGCCGAAGGAGCCGAAGATCCCGATAGCGATTCCTATTGGCAAAAACGCCTTCCCAACAACAGCTGTCCCTACATCTCGACGATCGTTATTCTCGTGCGAGAAGGAAATCCCAAGAACATCAAGGACTGGGACGATCTCGCTCGCGACGACGTCAAAGTCGTAACGCCCAATCCGAAAACGTCCGGCGGAGCGCGCTGGAATTATCTGGTTCTTTGGGGATACGCGCTTGACAAAGCGCTCGCCGAAGACGGCGGTCTCGACGCTTTTAAAGCGGGTACGATCGATCAGGTCAAAGTCGACGCCGCTCAAAAAGAAGCGTTTGAATTCACGAAGAAAGTTTTTGCCAACGCGTTTGAACAGGGAATGCAATCCGGAGCGCGCGGCGCCACCGACGATTTCGTCAAGAACGGAGTCGGCGACGCGTTCATCGCCTGGGAAAACGAGGCGATTCTCGCGAAAGAGTATTCCAACGCGGCGCTTGAAATCGTCGTGCCTGAGTTAAGCGTCAAGGCCGAGCCTCCCGTCGCAGTCGTCGACAAAATGGTCGACAAACGAGGCACTCGCGATATCGCCGAAGAATACTTGGAGTTCATGTACAAACCGGAAGCGCAGGAACTGATCGCGAAAAACCATTATCGTCCCTCCGACGAGACCGTTTTGGCGAAATATAAGGACGTTTTCCCGGAGACGAAGCTCTTCACCGTCGACGAAATCTTCGGCGGCTGGAAAAAAGCGCAAAAGGAACACTTCGACGAAGGCGGATTTTTCGACGAAATGCTCTTGGAATTCGCTAAAAAACAGTAGAAAAACTTCTGTTTGCGACACGAGGTTAATATGAGGATTGTTCAACGGAGCGTCCTTCCCGGTTTTAACATAACAATGGGATTCACGATCACTTACCTGTGTTTGATCGTGTTAATCCCATTGTCGGGACTGTTTGTCGTAACGTCGGGAACGTCGTTTGGCGAAATCAAGGAGATTATGTCCAATCTTCTCGTCAAGCGCGCGTTTATCCTGACGTTTCGTTCGTCTTTAATCGCGGCGGTCGTCAACGCGTTTTTCGGTCTCGTCGTCGCATGGTCGCTGGTGCGATATCGATTTATCGGCCGACGTTTTATCGACGCAATGGTCGACTTGCCTTTTGCGTTGCCGACGGCGGTTTCCGGTATCGCGCTCGCAAGAATCTACTCCGATTCCGGGTGGCTCGGCAGAGGTTTTACAGAAAACGGATGCGTAACCAGACTCTTCCATTCGTTTGGTTCCGCGCTCTCGGCGACCGGCCTGCCTTATATGGCCGACTGGGGAGAAAAAATACTCGCTTGCTCGACGTTTCCCATTCGCAACACGGAATTTGGCGTAACGTTGGCGCTGATTTTCATCGGGCTTCCTTTTGTCATCCGAACGCTGCAGCCTGCGATTGAGGAAATCGACAGAGAAACGGAAGAGGCGTCCGCAAGTCTGGGCGCGTCAAGGTGGCAGACGTTTTGGCGCGTGCTCTTTCCGTCCCTTCTTCCCGCGCATATCAGCGGTTTTGCGATGGCGTTTGCAAGAGCGCTGGGAGAATACGGCACCGTCATTTTCATCGGCGGTTCCCTGCCCGGCAAAACGCAGACCATCTCCTACGTCATTTATGAAAAAGCGGAAGAAAACAACCTGGTCGCGGCGTCCGTCGTCGCCGTGGTTACGCTGATCCTGTCGTTCGTTATTCTGTTGCTCATCAACTTAGTGCAAGTTTGGGCCAACAAACGCTGCGTCAAAGCAGATTGACGACCGAAGATTCTCAACGAAGCGATAAAAAAATCCGCCCCGAGCGTTAAAGCGCGGGACGGATTTTTTATTGGGTCCGACAAAGATTGGATTACTTAACAAGTTTCCCGATCTTCGTCAAATAACCGATCAAGTCGTCGACGTCAAAGTCGTTTAAAACGCCGTGAATCGTATTCGTCAGCGGAATAGGCCCGTAAGGCTTGTCAAGTTGCGATTCCCAAGTCGGAAGATCGCCGATCAACTTCACCGACTCAAAAGAGTCGGGCGAAGCGACGGCGGCTACGAGCGCGACGGTTCCCGCGTAGCCTTCCGCTTCCAACTTGATCTTCGCGCCCGTCTTTTCACGGTAATAATTAGCGACGGCGAGTAAAT
Organism: Thermoguttaceae bacterium; assembly: GCA_017550965.1. Taxonomy (GTDB): domain Bacteria; phylum Planctomycetota; class Planctomycetia; order Pirellulales; family Thermoguttaceae; genus RUG369. The sequence continues at coordinate 10,453 of JAFZNK010000239.1, read as the reverse complement.
CGTCGACGCGCAAACCGACGTAAGTCTTGCCGAGGACATACGCCAGGCAATTGTCGGAACCGTCCGTTCCAAAATGAGCGTGAATGTAGTACGCGCGACCTACCGCTTGCGTTTCGCCGTAACCGCGCAGTTCAACCGCCGCGATCTTGCCGCAATTCTCGGCGGCAAACGCGGCGTTAGTCGGCTCGGACGCGCGTCCCTTGTCGCTGATACGGATCGTCATTTCGTCGAATTTTTCGTCCGATTTGAAATTGACGCGAGTCGTCAGATAGATATTAGAATCCGTTTCAAAAACGACGTCGTCCCCTTCCTCGGCGGCGACTTTCGCTTCCGGCGTCTCTTCGCGAACGATCGCGCGATCGCGAACGAGTTTCGCGGCGGCTTCGGCGGTTATCCCGTCCCATTTCTTTTGGCGTTCCGACTTAAGGCTTCGAGCCAATTCGATATTCAAATCGCGAGAAGTCTTTGCGCCGGGAAGCGTCATAACGCTTCCGCCGTCTTTTATGGAACGTATTTCCTGATCGGTTAGGAGAGTCTGGTCGTGTTCGACGACGACGTCGTTACGACCGGTAAACCACAGGAGCGCCCAGCGAATCGTCGCGTCGCGCGCTTCTTCGGAGTATCCGTGATCGTTGTCCGTTTCGTCAATCGAAATGCGATTCGAATATTGCAAACGCGAGAATATTCGAGCCGCGTAACGATAAGAACGCCAACCGTCGTCGCTGTTAAAATAGTCGTTGGTCGCGCAACACATCAACGTCGGGATAGGCGCGCGAAGAAAAAGATAATCGGCGTGATCCATGCCAAAAGCAAGCTGACCGAAAATATTTTGCTCGCCGTCCTGCGGACCGAGGTTTTTCGTCAAGTCGTTGAAAAACGTGCAAATGTAGCACGAAGGAGCCGCCAACGCGACGCGATCGTCCAGCGACATGATATAGGAAGTCTGCGTGCCGCCTCCGCTTGTGCCGCAAACGCCGATCTTATCGGCGATAATATCTGATCGACTTTGAAGATAGTCGATCGCGCGCATCCCGTCCCAAACTTCAAACGTCGCGGTGTTGCGACCGACAAGAATCGAACCCGCCTGAATAAGGTTGTGCGCCTGCACGCTCTGATAGACCGGCTTCCCCTGTTCGTTAAGGTATTGAAAACGCTCGCCCTGATCGATCGGATCGACGACAAAACCCGCCAACCCGTTGACGGCTGCAAGTATTCCCATTCCCTGATATAAATCGCGCGCCTTACCGGTCCCCGAGTGTCCGCAGACGACCAGCATCGCGGGGTACGGACCTTTAACGCGCTCTTCCAGAGGAAGGAAAAGCGTTCCCGTTACATAGACGCCGGGAATGCTCTCGAAGATCACGTTCTCATAGCGAAACTTTTCCTTAACGCCCTGACCGGTGATCTTAGCGTTAAGAGGCGTTCGTTCCCACATTGGGCCGAGAGCGTTCATAAATGCTTCGCGGCGCGTCTCTTGATACGCTTCGACGTTCTCCTTCGTTTCAAGCGCCTCGTAATTAGCGATCCACGTCTTTTCAGCGTCGCCAATTTCCGAGAAAAACTTCGCGCGCATCATCGCCTCGGGATTCTCGCACAATCCTTTGGCGACGAGAATCGACGGCTTTGGCGCGGAATCGTCGGAGCAACCGACGCGCGGCGCGCCCCAAATCGCCGTCAAACACAACGTAAACGCCAACATACGCGACGCGCGTTCAAAAATGCGCTTCGACATAATAGTTCTCCTGGGACGGTTCCCCGTTATAAGCGGTTTGACAGGCGTCGAATCACTCGACGATCTTGCCAAGTTTCTTCAAATAACCGATTAAGTCGTCGACGTCAAAGTCGTTCAAAACGCCGTGAATCGTGTTCGTGAGCGGAATAGGTCCGTAAGGCTTGGCAAGTTGAGCTTCCCACGTCGGCAGTTCGCCGATCAACTTCACCGATTCAAAAGCGTCGGGCGAAGCGGTCGCGGCGACCAAAGCGACGGTTCCCGCGTAGCCTTCCGCTTCCAGTTTTATTTTCGCGCCCGTCTTTTCGCGGTAATAGTTCGCGACGGCAAGCAAGTCGTCGACGCGCATACCGACGTAAGTCTTGCCAAGAACATAAGCAAGACAATTGTCCAAACCGTCCGTTCCAAAGTGAGCGTGAATATAGTACGACGAACCGACCGCTTGAGTATCCCCGTAACCGCGAAGTTCGACGGCGGCGATCTTACCGCAATTCTCGGCGGCAAACGCGGCGTTCGTCGGTTCCGAGGTTCGTCCGACGTCGCTAATGCGGATCGTCATTTCGTCGAACTTTTCGTCCGACTTGAAATTGACGCGCGTCGTCAAATAAACGTTCGAATCCGTCTCAAAAACGACGTCGTCCCCTTCTTCCGCGACGACTTTCGCTTCAGGAGTCTCCGCTCGAACAATTGCGCGGTCGCGGACAAGCTTCGCGGCGGCTTCCGCCGTTATGCCGTCCCATTTCTTTTGGCGTTCCGGTTTAAGGCTTTGAGCCAGCTCAATATTCAAATCGCGAGAAGACTTCGCGCCCGGAAGCGACATGACGCTCTTGACGTCTTTCAGGGAACGCATTTCCTCTTCGGTAAGAAGCGGCTGGTCGTGCTCGACGATTTCTTCGTTGCGACCGGTAAACCAAAGGAGAGCCCAGCGAATCGTCGCGACGCGCGCTTCTTCGGAATACGCGTGTTCCGCGTCTTTTTCAACGATCGAAATTCGGTTCGAATAATGCAAACGCGAGAAAATTCGCGCCGCGTATCGATAAGAGCGCCATCCGTCGTCGCAGTTGAAGAAGTCTTTTGTCGCGCAACACATCAACGTCGGAATAGGCGCGCGAAGGAAAAGGTAGTCGGCGTGATCCATGCCAAAAGCAAGTTGACCAAAGATATTTTGCTCGCCGTCCTGCGGCCCCAATTTCTTCGTTAAATTGTTAAAGAAAGAGCAGATGTAGCACGAAGGAGCCGCCAACGCGACGCGATCGTCAAGCGACATAATGTAAGCCGTCTGAGTTCCTCCCCCGCTCGTGCCGCAAACGCCGATTTTATCGGCGACAATATCCGGTCGACTTTGAAGATAGTCGATCGCGCGCATTATGTCCCAGACCTCAAACGTCGCCGTATTGCGTCCGACAAGAATCGAACCCGCCTGCACAAGATTATGCGCGGCGACCGTTTCGTACACGGGCTTCTCGTCTTCTTTAAGGTACTGATGGCGTTCGCCTTGATCGATGGGATCGACGACAAAACCCGCAAGACCGTTGACAGCCGCCAAAACGCCGACGCTCTGGTATAGCTCGTACGCTTTGCCGTTGGAAGAATGTCCGCAAACGACCGTCATCGCAGGGTACGGCCCCTTGAAAAGCTCTTCAAGAGGGAGAAAAAGCGTTCCCGTAACGTAAACGCCGGGAATACTTTCAAAAACAATATTCTCGTAACGATACTTTTCTTTAACGCCTTGACCGGTGACTTTAGCGTTAAGCGGCGTTCGTTCCCACATGGGGCCGAGCGCGTTCTTAAACGCCTCGCGACGAGCTTTTTGATAAGCCTCGACGTCCTCTTTTGTTTCAATCGCCTCGTAATTAGCGATCCATTCTTTTTCAGCGTCGGCGATCTCCGCTAAGAATTTCGCGCGCATCATTCCCTTGGGATTCTCGCATAATCCTTTGCTCGCGAGTATCGACTGACTCGGAGCGGGATCGGCGGAATAACCGACGGAATGCAAGCAAAAAATCGCGGCGACGCACAACGCAAACGCAAAAAATCGCGACGTTAGTCTAATGATTTGTTTTGACATAATTATCTCCGAAGAAGCAACGAACATGGTTGCGCAAAATTGGAAAAAACGCAACGTCACTTAACCATTTTGCCGGTTTTCGTCAGGTAGCCGATTAAGTCGTCGACGTCAAAGTCGTTCAAAACGCCGTGAATCGTGTTCGTCAACGGAATAGGACCGTACGGCTTTTCCAGTTGAGATTCCCAGGTCGGAAGCTCGCCGATCAGTTTCACCGACTCAAAAGACTCAGGCGAAGCGATCGCGGCGATCAACGCGACGGTTCCCGCGTAACCTTCCGCTTCAAGTTTGATCTTGGCGCCGGTCTTTTCGCGATAATAGTTCGCGACGGCAAGCAAATCGTCGACGCGTAATCCGACGTACGTTTTGCCCAACAGATACGCAAGGCAGTTGTCGGAACCGTCGGGACCAAATTGCGAGTGATTGTAATAATCACGGCCGTTCGCCTGCGTTTCCCCGTAACCGCGGAGTTCGACGGCGGCGATCTTACCGCAATTCTCGGCGGCAAACGCGGCGTTGGTCGGCTCGGAAGTCCGTCCGACGTCGCTAATGCGAATCGTCATTTCGTCGAATTTTTCGTCCGATTTGAAATTGACGCGAGTCGTAAGATAGATATTCGAATCCGTCTCAAAAACGACGTCGTTCCCTTCTTCGGCGACGACTTTAGCTGCGGGAGTCTCCGCCCGAACAATCGCGCGATCGCGAACTAACGTCGAGGCGGCTTCCGCGGTAATTCCGTCCCATTTCTTTTGACGTTCGGGCTTAAGGCTTTGGGCTAATTCGATATTTAAATCGCGAGAAGTCTTTGCGCCGGGAAGCGTCATAACGCTCTTGCCGTCTTTCATCGAGAGGATCTCTTGATCGTCAAGAAGAGGCTGGTCATGTTCGACGATTTCGTCGTTACGACCGGTAAACCAAAGAAGAGCCCAACGCATCGTCGCGACGCGCGCGTCTTCAGAATAACCGTGGACGTCGTCTTTTTCCATAATCGAAAGACGGTTGGAGTATTGCAAACGCGAGAAAATACGAGCCGCGTAACGATAAGAACGCCAACCGTCGTCGCAATTGAAGAAGTCTTTTGTCGCGCAGCACATCAACGTCGGAATAGGAGCGCGAAGGAAAAGATAATCGGCGTGATCCATGCCGAAAGCAAGTTGACCGAAAATATTCTGCTCGCCGTCCTGAGGACCGAGGTTATTCGTCAAATCGTTGAAGAACGTGCAGATATAGCAAGACGGAGCAGCCAACGCGACGCGATCGTCAAGCGACATAATGTAAGAGGTCTGCGTGCCGCCTCCGCTTGTGCCGCAAACGCCGATCTTGTCGCCGATAATTTCCGGTCGACTTTGAAGATAATCGATCGCGCGCATCATGTCCCAAACTTCAAACGTCGCGGTGTTGCGTCCGACAAGAATCGAACCGGCCTGAACGAGGTTATGCGCGGGAACCGTCGCCGTAACGACTTTGCCCTGATCGTCAATATACTGGAAACGTTCGCCCTGATCGATCGGATCAACGACGAAACCGGCCATGCCGTTAACGGCGGCAAGAATGCCCGCGCCTTGATATTCTTCCCAGGCCTTGCCGTTCAACGTATGTCCGCAAACGACTAACATCGCCGGATACGGCCCCTTGAAACGTTCTTCAAGAGGAAGGAAAAGCGTTCCGGTAACGTAAACGCCGGGGATACTTTCAAAGATAATATTTTCGTAGCGATATTTTTCTTTGACGCCTTGACCGGTAATCTTCGCATTAAGCGGAGTGCGTTCCCACATGGGGCCGAGAGCTTTTCGGAAAGCGTCGCGACGAGCTTGTTGATACGCCTCGACGTCTTCTTTCGTTTCAACAGCCTCGTAATTGGCGATCCATTCTTTTTCAGCGTCGGCAATCTCCGCTAAAAACTTCGTGCGCATCATCGCTTCAGGATTGTCGCATAACCCTTTGCTCACAAGAATAGATTGCTCAGGCAAAGCGTCCTCGGAATACCCGACTTGTTGAAAACACAAACTCGCTACCGCGCAAAACGCAACCGCCATAAAGAGCGACGTTTGTCTGAATACTCGACTCGACATAATGATCCTCCGTTAATCCTTTTGAAAGAGCGAAACAAAAACGCCCAGGCTCATTATAACGGATTTGAAACGCAATTAAAACAATTGACGACATTTTTCAGGACGTTTTGTTTGATTCTTGTCTTGTTCCCGCGCTACTTGACGCGAATGGAAAAACAGATAGAAATAAAAAACGTTTGAAGCGTCTTACGACGTCGCGTCGGCGCTTAAACACGGTTAAACGTTGCCAGAAACCATGTTGCTCCACATTTTTCTAACCTTGTTTTTCGCGGCGTACGTCGCGTCGATTCTCTGGGCGAGAATCGCTGGAAAGCTGCGCTTTTTCGCTCGTTCGGGCGGAATCGTCGTCGTTGTTCTTTTTGTCGCCGCAACGTTCTTCGAAGCCTCGATTGGTTTGCAATCGCCCTTTGAATGGAACCGAATTCGCTTTGTCGACGTCGCCGCAATCACTTTTGCCTGGATAGGTTTTTTGGACGATCGACGCGGTCGTTCAGGAGCCGACACGGCGTTCTTGCAAATTTTGTCCGTTTTTGCGGTCGCGTTTTTTCTCTTCCAGCCTTTCGTCTTCCCCACGGAATTACTCTACTTCTCTCCAATTCAGGGTTTGTCTCTCTTGAAAATAGGAAGCGTCTTCGGACTATGTTTTATCGCGGGAAGTCTCCTTGTTTATGTCAATTCGTTCCGTTCGCTTGAAAGAATCGACGGACTAGCTCCCGCCCTCGGAACCGTCTATGCGGGAACGTTGGAAACGGTCGTTCTGGCGTGGGAAGAACCGTCGCTTAATATGACGTTTGCATGTCTGGCTCTTATCGCGTTTCTTACGGGCTTTCTTCTACTCAATATCCCCCCGGCAAAGATACGCGTGGGAAACGCCGGAAGTTTGTCTATCGGCTTTCTACTCGCGTGCCTTACGTTTTGCGTGTTTTCCTATCGCGAATATATACGCGTCGTCCCGATTCTCTGCCTTTGGACGCTTCCAACAATAGAATTCGCATTAAGAATCGCGCGTCGTTGGTCGTCAAAAGCAAGCGCCACCCCGCCTAACCAGGAAGGTCTGTGTCGCTCGCTCCGACGCCGTTTGGGAAAAGACTCGTACGTCCTGCTCGCTATTTTGGCGCTTCAAATGCCGCTCAGCGCCGCCGTCGTCGTTTCCTACAAGACGGGTTACGATTTCGTTTCGCTTGTCGTAGCGGCCCTTTATTGGGCGGGACTTCTCTTGTCTAACTTGTTCGGTAAAAAAGAACTAAAACAAATTTACCTGCTTGTTGAAAAACGCTCGAAGAACGACGCGCAAGACGGCGATTCTTTCGATAAGGAAAACGCGCCTCTGAACCGGAAAGAAAAAGAAGAATTGTAAAAGTCAGCGTTTGCTAAACGCAAAAAAAACGTTGTTACGTCGCGTGAACGCCGAGACGCAACAACGTTTCTACTTGGGTGACGCCCGCACAAATCTCTAATTACTCTTAATCCTCAAAACGCTCGTTGAGTATCTCCGCCGCTTTTTTCATAATCGACGCGGTATGCCGCGCGCAGCGTTCTCCGACCCAATTCTTGCGTTGTTCTTCGGGAGCGTTAAGGACCCAGCCGACTCCCATGTCCTTGCAAGTCAAGCCGTTGGCGACAAAGGTAAACATGTCGGGACATTCGTCGTTTTCCGGAACGTAGGTCGGAAGAGCGGTCGTTCTTCCAAATTCGCCTAGTTCCGCGGCCATGGCGTTTAGGTCGGCGACGTCCTCGCAGAAACAGCTCATGAACATAATACCGCCGGCCATCGCGCCGCATAATTCGCGAAGTTTGCCAAACCCGCCGCGAGCGCAGCGAAACGCGACAAACGGGACCCCGCGAGCTATTTTCGCAAATTCAGCGTCGGAAGACTCGATCGTTTCCGCATACGCCAAACACGCGCCCTTGAACGCGCCGTAAAGACATCCGCCGGCTTTATAGTTCTCATAGGCGCGTTTTGCGACAAGGTCGGGATCAAGTTTTGTAAACTTCCAAACGACGTCCTCTTTAACGCCTGTGTCTTGGGCGTACCCTAAATTCGTCAACAAGTCGCCGAAAACAGCCAAACCGACTCCGGACGCCAACGCCGCGCGCCGGGAAATTTTATTCTTCGATTGCATCTCAAATCTCCAAAATATGCAACGTCAAAGCTGACAAAAAAGAACGCTTTCAATTCGAGGAAACGTTCGCCGCTTGTTCGGGGGTCAACGCCCACGTATAAAGTTTTGCGGAAGCAAGTTTGCCTTTAAAGAACAACTCGCCGCCGTCGACGGCCACGTCGCTGCCAAAGCAAAACGCTCGTGCGCCGTTTTGATCAGGATGAACAAGCGCGCCCTTGCGTTCTTCCCGCGCGACCTCTTTTCCGTCGATATAGAAAACGACCGTCTTGCCGTCGAACGTTCCGCATGCCGACACGTATTGTCCAATCTTAATAGGCGCGTCTAAAACGACGTACTCGGAACCGACTTTAGCCCATAGCTGAAGAACTTTTTTATCGACGTCGTAATAGAGCTCAATTCCGCTTCCCTGAGTGTTTCCAAACACAGCGTTAGAAGAAACGGGCGCTTCGTCGTACTTAAATTTTGCGAAAATGGTCGCGCGACGAAGACGGCGATAATCGGAGTCGGCGCATTCGGAACGATAGAACTGATCGACTCCGTTAAATTCGACGACGTCGGAGCCAAGTTCAGAATCGGCGACGACTTTGGGAGCGCCGTTTTTAACAAGCGTTTTCTTCGCGCCCCACGCGCAGGCCGCGACGTTTACAAATTCGCCGTCGACTACTTTCGCGTCGTAAAAATTGCCTTTGGGGCAAGGCGCGTTTTTGTCTTCGGCGTCCTGATCGGCGGGCGAGGAAAACTCGCAGGCGAGCGACGTCTCGCTTTCGCGAAGAAAAGCGCTGATCGCGGTAACTTTCGCGCGATATTTCGCGCCGGGTTCCTGAAGATCGATCGTTCTTCGCGCGACTTCCGGCATATTGCGCAGAAAATACTGAGACCAAAAATGTTGGGGCGGTTCCTCAACCCATTGATTACTCGCCGCGTCAAAGTGTTCTAGATCGACGCGATAACCTAAAACGACGTCTTTACACGCCGCTTGAACGAACTCGACGTTCGCGAAATACGGTTCTTCGCACGTGATTTTAAGTTCGGTTCCCTCGCGCCAAATCGGCTTTTCGGAATTGGCAAAACGATCGTCGGTATAAACGTACGAATCGATCGCGCCGGCCTTCCCGACATAATAAACCTGATCGAAGAAGGAATCCGTCGTCAAATCGTACAGTTTTATAATGATAGAGTTGTCGCGACGAACTTCCATGATAAGGAACTGCGCGTAGTTCTGATCTTCGGGAACCGACACCCAAAACCGGCCGTCTCCCTCGACGCCGTGACACATATAACTCAGCGTCCCGGTTCCAAACGCGGTAAAATTACCCTGCCAGGCGTCGCGCGGATCGTTGATTGGAGTATGCGTATGACCTGAAAAATCGACGACGGTCGGACATTTCTGCAACGTTTCAAAGAGATCCTTGGACCCCCAGTCGTCGGGCTGGCGACTGCCGTAAACGGTCGGCTCGGGCGGAATATGTTGGAAAACGAAAATCGGTTTGTCCGGGGTCGCTTTATACGCGGCTTCCAGTTCTTTTTCGAGAAACTCAACCGCATAGAGGTACGCCCCGTCCTCAGATTTGCCGTGTTCGGGAGAAACCGCGATAAACTGGTATCCGTTGCGCTCGTATCGGGCGTTCGCTTTAACGCCGAAGACCGATTCCCATAACTCGCGATTGCCGCCGTAGAATTCGTGATTCCCCATGCAAACAAGCGCGTCCGTGCCGGGCTTTAACGCCGCGTCCATTTCCTTTTTGAAAAGCCCGATCTGCTTTTCAACGCCGTTGTTCGTCATGTCGCCGACAACAAGCAACGCGTCTAAATTCTTGTAAGGTTGCGCCGAAGAATATTGATAGGAAAACTCGAGCGCGCGACGAAATCGCGGAACTTCTTTAGCCGTCGGAGAGCCGTTGAAGTGAACGTCGCTCATAATGCAACAACGCAACACGACGTCGTTGCCCGACGATTCAGCGTCCGATTCGTATTTCGCGTAAATCTCGCGCGGAAGAAACGCAGTGGAGAACGACGCCGCGGCGCCTAATTTCAAAAAGTCTCGTCTTGTCGTCATATGCAGACCTTTCCAAGTTTAAACAAAAGCTGATCGTTCAAGCGTTAGCGCGTCTTGACTCAGCAACATCAATTGGGGCGATATTTTATATTCGATCGATAATTTTTCGTCGCTTTCCAGCAGGAACGCGCTAAGCGCGGTTATTTCCACTCGATATCTCACGTCGTCGTCGACGTCCAAATTAAAACGAATCGTCTCGGGCATGTTGCGCTCAAAATACATCGACTCCAGATAACGCGTCTCCAAATCAACCCAGTCGTTAACGTTCTCGTCGAATCGTTTAATATCCGCCCGATATCCGCGAACGACGTCTTTGCAATAAGCTTGCGTAAATTCAAGCGTTACAAACGTTCGTTTTTGGGACGCGCCAATCTTCGTTCCTTCTCGCCAATTCGACCTTGCCTTAAT